>DYFO01000018.1 GCA_020725145.1 Symbiobacterium thermophilum | reverse complement strand
TTATGTGAGTGAGCCACTACCCCTTCGGCAACATTCTTATTTGAGTTGACACGGGTGCGACGTCTCGCGGCGCCGGTGAAGCGAAGCGGCGTTGGCAGTAGGGAACCGGCGGCCGAAGCTCGAATAAGGCCCCCGAAAAACCCGGCGGGAGGCTGCGATGACCGTAATAGAGGTAGAGCGGCTGCGCAAGACTTACGGCTCGACGGTGGCCGTGGACGGCGTGTCCTTCGAGGTGCGGCAGGGGGAGATCTTTGGCATGGTGGGGCCCAACGGCGCCGGCAAGACCACCATCGTCGAGTGTCTGGAGGGTCTGCGCCGGCCGGACAGCGGGCGGCTGCGGGTGCTGGGGCTGGATCCCCAGACGGACGGCTATGCCCTGCGCGAGCGCATAGGCATCCAGCTCCAGCAATCCTCGCTGCCTTCCCGGCTGCAGGTGTGGGAAGCGGCTGACCTCTTCGCCGCCTTCTACCGCCGGACTGTGGCCGGCTCGGCCCTGCTGGAGAAGTTCGGCCTGGCGGACAGGCGCCGGGCCGCCTTCGCAGCGCTCTCGGGTGGGCAGCGGCAGCGTCTGTCGATCGTGCTGGCCCTGCTCGGGGATCCCGAGCTGGTCTTCCTGGACGAGCTGACCACCGGGCTTGACCCCCAGGCCCGGCGGGCCATGTGGGACCTGGTGCGGGAGATCCGGGAAAGGGGCAAGACGGTGGTGCTCACCACCCACTTCATGGAAGAGGCCGAGCGGCTGTGCGACCGGGTGGCGATCATCGACCGCGGCCGCATCATCGCCCTGGACACGCCGGACAGCCTCGTCCGGGAGCTGGCGGTGGAGATCCGGATCGTGTTCAGCGTCAAGGACAAGTTCCCGGCGGAGGTCCTGAAGACGCTACCGGGGGTCGTGCGGGTCGAGAGTGGCGAGCGGGTGGTGGTGCACGGTACCGGGCCGACGCTGGTGGGGGACGTGGTCAACGTGCTGACGGCGAGCGGGACGCACTTTTGCGACCTGCGGACCGAGCAGCCAACGCTCGAGGACGTCTTCCTGGCACTGACCGGCCGGGCCATAAGGGACTAGCGAGGAGGCTACCGATGCGTGCGCTGTGGAAGCTGACCGTCACCCAGGCCAAGCTGTATTTGCGCGAGCCGTTGGCCGCGTTCTTCAGCGTGGTGTACGCCCCGATGATGCTCGTGCTCTTTGGCTCGATCTACGGCAACGAACCCAGTCCGCTGTTCGGCGGCAGGGGCACCGTGGACGTGTCGGTACCTGCCTACATCGGCCTGATCATCGTCACCGTAGGGCTGATCGGCGTTCCCATCGAGGCGGCCACCAGCCGGGAGATGGGGGTGCTGCGGCGTTACCGGGCCACGCCCTTACGACCCCTAACCTACCTCGTCGCCGGCGTGCTGGTGTACTTCTGCATGACCGTGCTGGGGGTCACCCTGCTGGTCCTCGCGGGCAGGCTGGGGTACAACCTGCGGTTTGACGGGAGCGCGTCAGCGGTGCTGGGTGGCTTCGTCCTGTGCACGCTGTCCTTCTTCTCCCTCGGCTTCCTCATTGCCAGCCTGGCGCCCACCGCCCGCGTGGCCCAGACGGTGGGCATGGTACTGGCCTTTCCGATGATGTTCCTCTCCGGAGCGACCATCCCCCTGGAGGTCCTGCCGGCAGGCGTGCGCGCCTTCGGCCGGTTCGTTCCGCTGACCCATGTGGTGACCCTGCTGCGCGGACTGTGGGAGGGTAACGCCTGGGCCGACCACCCAACCGAGGTCCTGGTGTTGCTGGGGATCCTCGTGGTGGGACTGGTGGTGTCCGCCAAGACTTTCCGCTGGGAATGAGCCCGCTCCCCCCGGGTAGACCGCACCGGTCCCCCGCGCCTGCCGAGCCGGGGAGCTTTAGCGTGGGGACCCGCCGGCTACCGGCGCCCGCCAACCGGCGGGGCGGGCAGAGCTCGGCAGGCCTGCACGAGGTATACCCGTCCGAACAGGGTCAGCTTGAGGCAGACGTGAACGCCGCCGGTTTGCCTCCCGGCGGTCAGATCAACCCCGAACCAGCCCGGCAGCTCGAGGTCAGCCATCACTTCACGACGACCCTGCTCCACTGCGGTCAAGCCCCATCCCACCAGCACGGCGAAGAGAACCAGACCCGCCAGCAGCCGGCCCGCCGGCAACGGTGGGCGCCGCCGGCGTCGGCGCCTAGCCGTCCTGCCGCCCCTCGTCGAGAAGGCGGGCCAAGACAGCGGCAAGCAGACGCGCGGTGTGCAGGGCTTCCTCCAGCGTGTTCTCGTGGCAGCCCACCTCCACCAGCAGGAGCCCCTCAAACAGGTGCTGGTTGTAGCGGTAGTCCTTGTCGCGGATGCCGCGCGACAGCCCGGGATACATCTCTTCCATGATGGCAACCATCCGCCGCGCCAGCGCGTAGTTACTCTTCCACTTGGGATGGGGCAGCATGCGGTCGGTGCCCACCACGATGAGCACCCGCGCGGCCGGCATGCCCTCCACCGTCACCGTGTTGTCCTGTCGCCGCCCCTCATCGCGATGGAGGTCGAGCACTATCGCGAGTCCCGGGTACCCCTTCAGCAGGTTTTCAAGACCGTGCGCCGAACGCTCGTAGCTGCTCAACCGACCCTCGGCGTCGTAGACCGAGCGGTCGTGAACCGCTCCTATCCCGTACACCGCGCCAAGCTCGCGTACCAGAACCTCGCCCACGCGGATCACCCCCACCTGAGGGTCGGAACTGAACGCCTCCTGGGGCCGTCGTGCTCCCGTGGCGGCCAGGGCCGGGAGATAGGCCTCAGTGGCGTGGGTGTGGTAGACCGCCACCTTCACCGGCATCTGCTCCGAGCTCTCGGGGGAGTGGTGGGATGCACCCGGCACGGCCACTGCCCCCGTCGTCCCGGGCCCGTTCCACGTGCTCGCGGCGACGGTGCGTTGCGGCGGCGCCAGCTGTTCGAGCAACGGCAACTCCAGGCGAAGGAAACTCGTGCGGTCCGCCAGGTCTACCCCGGCCAGTAGTCGCACCGCCAAGTCAACCCAGCGGGCGGGTTCCGGCCCCGAAGCTCCCTGTCGGTCCTCTACCCCCGCGAGCAACGGCACCGTGGCCCGCAGGAACGCCCTCGCTCGCAGGGCCACCTCGCGGGCAAGCAGCGAGGGGCGGCGGGAGGGCCCCTCTGCAGGTTCCCCGGGGCGTCCAAGGGCCGGCACCGCTTCAGGACGTCCCGACAGGCGCGTGCCCGGCCCGAGCAGCACTCCTGCGGTCAGCAACGCCAGCGCCAGCAACATCACGAGCCGAACCGGGTTCGGGGATGGCCTCCGGGACGAGAGGAAAAGCACCCGGAAGCCGGCCGGGGCGGTACGGCGGGGCATGACTGGCTTCGACTCCCCCTACGTTGCGGATCGGGGGTTGATCCCCTGGTCGGCCGACCCTGCGCCGAGGTACACCCCATGCTTACGCCCGCACCGGCAGCGATATGCGCGCCGGGCTACGCGCTAGCGGAGCTCGGTCGGGACCACTGCGTCCAGAAGACCGATGATGGCCGAGGCCAACAGCGCTCCGATAATCGTCACCCGCATGGTGGCCACCAGAAACTGCGCCACGTAGATGACGACGGCGGCGGTGAGGAAGCCCACCAGCCCGCGGCTCTGGGGCGAGACCCTTCGTCCCAACAGGGCTTCAACCACGTAGCCGATGATGGCGATGGCCACCGCGGCGATCAGAGCGTTGGTGAAGCCTGCGATCTCGAACCCCGGAAGCAAAAACCCGATGAACATGAGCACCAGGGCGGATACGACGAACCTGACGGCAAGGCCGATCCACGATGCCACGACGGCACCTCCCGAACAACCACGCTCAAAGCGGCGTGACCGTCCCTAGGCTATCCGGCGGGTGCTGCGACTTATGCATCATGGAGCTTTGCAAGGTCGGCCGGCCGTGATACAATGACCCTGGCGTTTTCTTGGACCTGCCTTCGGAGGTGAATGCAACTGGCCAAGGCAACCTCGATCAAGCGTACACGCCAGGCGCGCGAACGCATGTTGCGCAATCGGGTGGTCAAGTCGCGGGTGAAAACGGCCGTGCGCCGGTACCTGACGGCCCTGAGTGAGAACGCAGAGAACGTGGAAGGCGCCTTCAGGGAAGCGGTACGCCAGCTAGACCGGGCGGCGGCCCGGGGAGTCATCCACCGCAACACCGCGGCACGGCGCAAGTCCCGGCTGATGTCGGCCTTGCGGACGGCACGGACGACCACCCCTGCGGCAAAGCAGACAGAAGCGGCTGCCGGCGGGCGTAGGCGGACGCGGAAACCCACGAAGGCTGCCGGCTGAGGCCTTCGGCGGCCACACGGCCGGGCAAGCTCAAGGGCGTGTGGCGCCGGTAAGACGGGCGACCACCAGCTCCAACGCGAGTCCGGGTTCGCGCTGCCCCGATTTGGTGGCCAGATCCGCCTCCACCATGGCTTCGAAGGCCTCCACCAGCTCCCGGCGGCGGAAGCGGGCCGCCTGCCGCAGGTACTGGCGTGCCACCCACGGAGGTAGCCCCAGGTCCGCGGCGATACGGTCCGGAGGCAGTCCGCGGCCCGCCCGGTCACCGGCCGCCAGCAAAAGCCGCACCTGGCGGGCCAGCAGGCTCAGCAGGCGACCGGGAGGCTCGCCGGCCTGCATCAGGTCGCGCAGGATGTTCAGCGCCAGCTCTCCCCGGCGCTCCGCCACCGCATCGGTCAGGTCGAACACCTGCCAGGAGGTAGCGCGGGTGGCCACCGACCGCACGTGTTCCACCGTGACCTGCCCGGCCTCGCCCGCGAAGTCCATGGCCTTTTGAAGTTCCTGCCACAACCGGCTCAGGTCGGTGCCGACCATCGCCACGAGCGCCTCGGCCGCGTCCGGCGCCAGTTGCTTGCCTGCGTCGCGGGCCTTGCGTCCCAGCCACCGCACGATGTCACCTCGCGGCAGGGGAAAGCAGTCCACCACGCCCCCCCGCGAGGCGATCTCGCGGTACAGCCGGCGCCGGCCGTCGGCCGGATGCCGCAAGGTGAAGATCAGCACCCAGGCAGGACTGGCCGTCTTCGGCACCGCCCGCACCAGCGCGACCCAGCCGGCCTCATCGGGCGGCGCCTGGGGCTCCCCAGGAGCGTCCGCGCCGCCGCGCGAAGCCTCAAGACACGGCAGTTCGCGAACCACCACCATGCGCCTGCCCCCAAGCACCGGCGCGGTGCTCAGGTGGTTCGCTACCTCGTGGGGAACGGCCGTCTCGCCGTCCACCACCTGGTAGTTGAAGTCCTCAAAGCCCGGCTCCAGACAGGCCTGTCTGAGCGCGCGGAGCAGATCTTCCTGCAGGCGAGTTTCCACCCCGTGCAGCAGGTAGACCGGGCGCAGGTGACCGGAAGCGATCTCATCGCGAACCTCGTGATAGCCGCGCCCTTTCCCCGACCTGGCCGCACTCAAGGGGGGCCACCTCCGCCGGGACCTGCGGGCGAGTACCGCCATAGCCCCGCGCTGGTGGCGGCGTACAGCGCATGTCCGTCAAGACCGAGGGCAAGCCCCCGCACGCTCACGGTCCCCAGCCCTGCGCTGAACCTGGTCCAGCTTTGGCCGCCGTCCTCCGAACGCCACACCCCCTCCCCCGGAGTGACGGCGCCCGCCCACAGCAAGGCGGGATCTGCCGGGTGCACGATCACGCTGGCGGCGCCTTCGGGCAGGCTGACGCGCTCCGCCCGCGAACCCCAGCCGGACAGCACGAGCAACCTGCCCTCCAAGAGGAGGTAGATGCGGGACGGCTGACCCGAAGCCGGGAGGACCTTGCGTACTCCCGCCGCGTCAAGGTATCCCCATGTCTTGCCCGCGTCGGTGCTGCGGCCTACGCGGCCGGGGATGGCGGTGTACAGCACCTGTGAATCCTGGGGGTAAAAAGCGGCGCCAAGGTGAGGCCCGGAGGCCAGCTGGTGCCAGGTCTGACCGTGGTCCGTAGAGCGCCACAGCCCCCCGCCGTCATTGCCCGCTCGGGTGAAACAGGCCACGCGCGGGCGGTGCGGATCAAAGCCCGCCCACGAAACGGCGGGACGACGGGCCTCGTCCCCGGCATGTACGGTTCGCCACGTGAGTCCTGAGTCCTCGGACCGGTAGAGATAACCGCTTTGCGTCCCGAGCAAAAGGAGCGAGGGCTCGTCGGTGGCCACCGCCAGGGCGGTGACCGTGGCCGCTCCCGCCGGAAGCGCGCGCAGTTCCCAGGTCCGGCCGAGGTCCCGGCTGACCGCCAGCGTGTCGTCCAGCACGCAGTACACCACGGGATCGCGGCGATGAGCCGCCACCAGGCGCACCTCCCGGTTGGCGAAGCCCAGGTACTCCCAGCCATCCGGGACGGTAGTGGGGCGGTGCGCGGCGGGCATCATGGATGCCAGCGAAGCGGCCAGTCTGGGCAACCCCAGCACAACCGCGACCACCAGCCCTGCGCCCAGCACCAGCCAGGGCGGCCTAAAGCGCGACGGGCGGCGGCGGCGCGCACCGCGGCCACGGCGGCGTGCCGGCAAACGTAAAAAGGTGTCGGGATCGATCGACCGGGACACGGAAAGCCTCCGCAGAGTAGTTCTTGACGCTCCACCGTTTTCCCTGCTCCGTGTCGGGAAGGAACCTGCTGCCGGAACGCGAAGTTGGCCGGTAGATGCGTCCCAAGCGTCTTGTCGCCGCCCTCGTCGCGATCGCCCTGGTGACGGCAGCCGTCGCCTTCCCGCCCCGCACGCTGTGGCGGCTGCACGCCATGGCGGGGCTGGCGCTTGGCAACTTCCGCGCCAGGGCGCTGTTTTGTCCGCCCCTCGAAGTCCGCGTAGCCGGGGTGGCCGTCGGCCACGCCTTGCGCCTCGAGGGGAGCTTCTGGGTCCCGTTGCGCGAAGTGGCCTCCAGTCTGGGTTGGCAGGTACACTGGGAGCCCGGTACCGATGTGCTCGAGCTATCGCGGCATGGGAGCAGGCTGGAGGTACCCATTCATTGCGTGTTGGGGACCGGTTACGTGCCGCTCGAGGAACTGGAGAGAGTGCTGGGGCTGCCGCCGCCTCGCCTCGAGCACGGAGTGCTCGAGCTGGCGGCCCCCCCCCGGGAAGGCCTCGGTGCGGACGGTCACGTTGCGATGGAGCTCCGGGTGGAGGGGGGACTCCTCAGCCGCCGGGCCTTCTTGCTCCCCGACGGCCGGACCCTGGTGCCGGCCATACCGCTTGGGCTGGCCCTGGCGGTCACGCTCACCCTGCACGCCGTGGAGGGCGAAGTGGAGGCCAACGGCCGTCGCCTGCCGTTCGTGCCACATAAGGGAGCGGCGCTCGTTGAGCTGGGCGACTTCCTCGCGGCGGCCGGCCTGGAGGAGCCGGTGGTCAGGCTTGCGTCTTCGGGATCGGGCCCTACCCTATCTCCCCCGCCGCCGGTGGGGCACGTATCCGGCGCACGGGGCAGGGTGGCCCTCACCTTCGACGATTACCTCACCCCGGGGGTGGCCGAACTGCTCGACATCCTGGAGGACCGCGGGGTAAGGGCAACCTTCTTCGTCATCGGGTCGAGCGTCGAGCAGCACGCCGGGCTCGCGCGCCGCATCGTCGAGGGCGGTTCGGAGCTCGCCAATCACACCTGGAGTCATCGTCACCCTTTCGCCCTTACCGAGGACGAACTGCGGGCCGAGATCCTGGCCACCGCGCTGGTCATCCGCAGGCATGTCGGGTCTTGTGCCCCGTTCTTCCGTCCACCCGGAGGCTACTGGGACCGCCTGACGCTGTCGGTCGCCGCCGATCTCGGGTTAACCACCGTGCTTTGGTCGCTCAACGGCCAGGACGCAGACCCGGGGGCGGACCCTGGGCGGATCGCCGCCACCGTTCTCCGGCGTGCCCATGACGGAGCGGTGGTGGTACTCCATCTGGATCGACCGGCGACCGTGGCCGCGCTGCCCGCGATCATCGACGGGCTGCGGGCGCGGGGACTGGAGCCGGTACCGCTGGGAGAACTCCTCCCCCGCATTGACGTGTTGGAGGTGGCAACGTGGGCACCCGCATCACCCCCATCATGTTTCTGGAGCACTATTGCCGCCAGCGGGGCCTGGCGCTCGCGGAACTGGAAGTTGCCCACACTCTGGTGGCAACCTGGTCCGGCAGCCTGGCCGACTACCTGGCCGGTGAGACCGGCGCCCAACGCTGCGAGCACTGGCCATACTGGCACCGTCAGCTCGGGCTATGGGGGTTCCGGATCGGGCGGGCAACGTTCTCAGTTGCCAGGCTTCCGGTAGGAGCTCCCGCCACGGTGGCACAACTGGAGGAGCTGATAGCCCTGGGCGCCCGCCGCATCATCGGCATCGGGCTTGCCGGCAGCCTGCAGGAGGCAGCACCGATAGGTTCGATACTGTTGCCAGGCTCGTGCATCCGCGAGGAGGGAACCTCCGCGCACTACCTGCCGCCGGACATCGAGGTCGGGCCCGACCCGGGACTCGAACAGGCGTTGGCCGGCGCGCTGGCAGGCGCCGGGCTGCCCGTCCACCGGGGACGCCACTGGACCACCGACGCGCCATACCGTGAGCTGGTGTGGAAGATCGATCGCTACCGCCGGCAGGGCGTCCTGGGAGTGGACATGGAGACGTCGGCCGTGTACGCGCTCGGCCGGTTTCACGGGCTGGCGGCGGCCAACGTGCTGGTGGTGAGCGACGAGTTGTGGCAGCAATGGAACCCGGCCTTCGGCACGGCGCGGCTCCAGAAGGCTATGCAGCAGGCGGCGATGGCCGTGCTTGAGCTCTTGCCCGGCCTGGGCAGATGGGAGGCGGGAGGGTCTGAACCGGGCGAAGAACTACCCATCTGACCCGGATCTTCTATGGATGAGATGCCCACAGGGCCTGGCCGGGGCGGAGGTCTTGCCGGAGCGCATGCGCGGATCCCTGAAACTTCCTTGTAGGGAACACCCTCACCCGCCGCCCGTTGCTGGTCATTCGGATTCCCCCGTGAAGGTCGGTGCGCCAGACGTGCCCGCCGGTTTGGACCAGGCGTTCGAGTACCGCCGGGGCGGGGTGGCCGAAGGGGTTGCGCGCCCCGCAGGAGATCACGACGTGGAGGGGGCGAACCGCCTCCAGGAACTCCCGGGTGGTGGCGTCGGCGCTGCCGTGGTGCCCGACCTTGAGCACGTCGGCCCCGATACGATGCCCGCCGGCCAGCAGGCGCCGCTCGGTGTCCGCGCCCGCGTCGCCCATCAACAGAAAGCCGGTCTCGCCGTAGCGCAGGAGGATGACCAGCGAGCGGTCGTTGGCGGCCGGTCCCACGTTCGTGGGATCGGGCGACAGCACCTGGAGCACCACCGCCGAGGCCTTTCCGCGTCCCAGGATCACCTCCGTCCCCGCCTCGACCTGCCGGCAGGGCACGCGGCGGGCGGCCAGCTCCCCAAGAAGATCGGCGTACTCCCCGCAAGCGTCGGGCGCCGGACCCCCGTCCAGGAACGCCGCTACCGGAAAGCCGTCCACCACCGCCACGAGGCCGGCGGCATGATCGGTGTGGGGGTGGGTGAGCACGAGGATGTCCACCCGCCTGACCCCCAGGCGCCGGAGCACTCCCACCACCCGCTGCCCCGGATCGCGAAGCCCGGAACGCAGGGCCTCGCGGCTCACTCCTCCCCCGTCGATCACGGCCACCGCCCCACAGGGTGATCTGACCACCACGGCGTCCCCCTGGCCCACGTCCACGAAGATCACCTCAAGCTCGGCCCGCGGCACCGCCAGTGCCGCACCCAGGACCAGCACGGCGGCCAGGGCCACCGCGGTGAGGGAGGGCCTTCCCCGCCATGCGGACACCAGCATGAGGTACCAGGCGGCCATCACCGCGATCGGGGGAGAAGGCAGGTGCCAGACGGGTACCGGCGCCGCCGCCAGACCGTCCACCACCGCCAGCAGCAGACCGGCGGGGGACCCCGCCACCGGGCCCAGCGCACCGGCAGCGCACGTCGGCAATGCCCCCAGCGCCGCTCCGACAAGGCCCAGGGGCAGGGCCACACCCAGCAGGGGAACCAGCACGAGGTTCGCCAAGAGGGCGATCGGTGCCAGCTCGTTAAGGTAGTACGCCTGCAGCGGGAGTACCCCCAGCTGCGCGGAGAGCGTGAAGGCGACCGTCCGTCCAAGCGGCCACCCCGCGAGGCGGCGGGCGATGGGACCCGAGAGCACCACCACGCCGGCGGTCGCGGCGAAGGAAAGCTGGAAACCCGCATCGGACACGGCGGCAGGTGCGGCCAGAACGATGGCCCAGGCGGCGAGCGCCACCGCGGCCAGGGGTTCGTAGCGCCGTCGCAGCGGGATCGCCCACATCGCCGCCAGCGACATAAGCCCCGCACGCACCGCGGAGGCAGGAGCACCCACCAGCCCCACGTAGCCGAGGGTGACGACCGAAGCGGCACCGGCGGCCATCGCAGGACCTCCCGGCAGCCGGGCGGCAAGCAGTCTCGAGCCCGCCGCCACCAGGCCCACATGCAGGCCCGAGACGGCGAGAAGGTGGGCCACTCCCGTTCGCCGAAAGGCTTCGCGGCAGAGGCGGTCGGACGCGGACTCGCCCAGGATCAGCGCGCGGTACAGGGCGGCCACACGTTCGGGGAAGAAGGCGTCCAGGCCTTCACCGAGAGTCCGTCGGAGGTGGGCAAGCGCGCGTGCCGGCGTCGGCGCCGGCCGCCGATCGAGTTCGACCGGCACGCCGCGAACCGGGTAGAGAAACCAGTACACTCCCCGGGCGGCCTGGTGCATCCGGAGGTCGATCTCGCCCGGATTGCCGGCCGGTGGAGGCCGCCTCAAGGTGCCCCGCGCCACCACCCGATCGCCCGGCATGGCTCCGGCGACCTCCGCGGCGGTGATGCGCACGACGCCAGAAGCCGCACGCAACGTCCCATCCTGGGCCACGCCCGTCACCCTGATCGGCAGCGGACACGGGACGGAACCCGGTTCGGGCTCCCGGAGCACGATCCCCTCGACGGTTACCGTCCGCTCCTCAAACGCCCGCAGCGAAGAGGTGGCCGATACCACGCGGCATCCCGCGTACAGGTAACCGGCCACCGCCGCCGACCCCACCAGGCATACCAGCGCAACCCTCTCGCGCCGGCCGGCAGCGGCCGCGCCGACCACCAGGGCGGCCGCCGCCAGCAGCAGCCACTGCGTTTCCGCGGGGTCGGAGTGGTAGTGCAGGTAAAGAGCCGCTCCCCCCATGAAGGAGATTGACAGCGGCACCACCAACGGCCAGTCGAGCACCCCCGGGCTCCTCCGCCCCGGCCTGTTCGCCCGCAAGCGCACCCCCCCCCTGCGGCGAAAACGGTCGGCAGCGGTCGGGCCGATCGCGCGAAGGGGAACCGGCCGATCGGGCAGAAGACCTCCGATGGGAGAGGGTAATGGTCAAGGTGGTGCGGGCGGCCACGCCCCAAGACGCCGCGAGCCTGGCCGAGCTGGCCACACAGCTCGGCTACCCGTCGACCGCCGACGCGGTCCGCCGCCGCCTGCAGGCTTTGATGGGGAGCTCGAATGATGCCGTGCTCGTGGCGGAGGTCGCCGACCGGGGAGTGGTGGGGTGGGTGCACGTGACCGTACGCCAGCTGGTGCTGGGCGATCGCCACGCCGAGATCGCCGGCCTGGTGGTGCACGAAAGCTGCCGGCGGCAAGGAATCGGAACCGAGCTACTCCGGCAGGCGGAGGCATGGGCTGCCGCCCGCGGCTGCTGCCAGGTCAGGCTGGGATCGGCCACCCATCGCCAGGCAGCACGGGCCTTCTACCTTAGCAGGGGATACCTTCTGCTTAAGGAACAGCGGGTCTTCGTCCGAAGCCTTGGCTCAGAAGCCGGCGAATCGCGGGCAGTCACCCCTGAGCCAGATACCCGGCATCCACGGTCACCCAGGAGCCGGTGATGCCCGAGGCCTCATCCGAGGCAAGAAAGGCAACCGTGCGGGCCACCTCCTCCACCCTGGTGACGCGGCGCAGTGGGAAGCGCTCCAGCCACCGCCGGCAGTCGGGATCTTCCTCCTGAAAGGCGTTATCGGCCCAGGTCAGCATGACACCGCAGCACCTGATGCCGTGCGGACCCAGTTCGGCGGCGATGGCTCGCGTCAGCGCCAGTGCTCCGGCATTGGACACCGCATAGGCCGCCTCACCTTCGCCCCCGCGCAGCGCGACCGTAGACAGCAGGTTCACGATCACTCCTTTGCCGCGGCGCAACATGCCCGGTAACACCGCCCGCGCCGTCAGGTAGTAACCGAAAGCCTTGTAGTCGATCTGCTCCCGCCACTGGGCAGGGGTGATCTCCAGCAAGGGTTTGAGCAGTGCCCAGGCCGCGTTGTTGACCAGGATGTCCACCTCGCCCAGACCAGCGGCCACCTCGGCCACGAAGCCCTCCACTTCTTCTGGAACGCGGGTGTCGCCCCTCACCAGCACCGAGCGCCGGCCGAGGCGGCGGATGGCGGCGGTGACCGCCTCGGCTTCCTCCACCGACCGACGGCAGTGCACCGCCACGTCAGCCCCGCGCCCGGCAAGTTCCAGCGCGATGGCACGGCCGATGCCGCGGCTTGACCCGGTGACCAGGGCCACCTTACCCTGCATCACATCCCGTCATCCTTTCTTCGCGCCCGTTCGACGACCCGCCAGCTCGTACAGCCGGTCCGCCAGGGCGATGATCAGTTCGCGATGTGCCAGGCGTTCCCGCCAGGCGGCGGGTATGCTGCTCTGTCCGTAATAGGCTCCTGCCAGCTGGCCGTGAACTGCCCCCGTGGTGTCGGCGTCGTCGCCCAGGTTCACCGCCAGCAGCAGACCCTCACGGAAGGAACGACCGCGATAAAAGGCCCAGAGGGCCGCCTCCAGGCAATCCACCACATAGCCGCTTCCGCGTATTTGCGGTGGGCTCCGGCGCTTGAAGGAGCCCGCGGCAACCTCGGCGATGCGCGGAACCAGGGGCCTTTCCCGCCGGAGCCCCGCCACCGGCTCGAAATCGGCATCCAGCAAGCGGTGCTTGGCAACGCCGTCAAGCGCGCCCAGCAGCAGCGCGGCAAAGTAGCGGCAGGCATCTACCGCCTCGGGGGCGCCGTGGGTGACGCGGGAACTCGTGGCTGCCTGCTCAATCGCGGTCCGCGGGGTGCGTGCGTAGGCCAGCACCACAGGGGCAAGCCGCATGAGCGATCCGTTTCCGGCAGCCTTCGGGTCGGCACCGGCCCAGAGCTGCCCGGTGCGCTCGAACCGTACCAGGGCCTCCCGGGTGGTGCGGCCGATGTCGAAGCAGCGCCCGGTGCTGCTCAGATAGCCTTCCCGGTACCAGCGGAGGTATCTTCGCAGCTGGTCCTCAGGGTCGCTCCCGCCCCGTTCCACCAAGCTTTGGGCCAGGCACAGCGCCATCGCGGTATCGTCGGTCCAGTAGCCCGGAGGCAGGCCGAAGGGACCGCCCCCGATCATGTCGTCGATGGGGGTGAAGGAACCGGGGGTCTGGAACTCCAGCGCTGCGCCGAGAGCGTCACCCGTCGCCAACCCCAGCAGGCAGCCTCGATAGCGTTCGCGCAGCGATGGCGCGGCGCAACCGAGCACCACGGACATGCTTCCTCCCCCCGGCGCGTCCTTGCCGTGACATCTTCACCGCGCATCGCCCATTTCCCTGGAGACGCCCTTTATCCGTAGCCCAGCCGGCAGCCGAGGAGGTGCACCAGCCAGGTAGCCAGGCACCCCGCGATGAGGGGAATGGCCGCACCGAGCAGCGTCAGTCCCGTGCTCCCGGTCTCGCGACGCATGACCAGCAGGGTGTAGGCACACGGTACCGACAGGTTGAAGAATACGAGGAACTTCAACGCTCGAAACGCATCCCAGGTGGCCACCAGTGCGTGCAGGGGAAGGACCCCGGCCTCACCAAGGCTGCGGGCCATCCCCCCGGCCAGCGCCAGCGCTCCCACGACCACCTCCTTTGCCGGGATGGCAAACAGCACCGCCACGAGCGTGCTGCCGTCCAGTCCCAGCGCTCGGCCCAGGGGTTCCAGCGCGAGCACCAGGCGTGCCGTCCAGGTGGCCTGGAGATCGGCTCCCCAGGGGAGGTTACCGCACAACCAGATTCCCAGGGTGATCGGGGCGGCTACCGCCACGGCGCGGGCGAGCACGTGCAGCACGCGGCGGCGAATGGTCCACGATAGAACGGTGGGAAGATGGGGCAGACGGTAGGGCCCGAGTTCCATGACCGCGCCCTCGTCGCTTCCCTCCGGCAGCACCCGGGACAAAAGCAGACTGGCCAGCAGCAAACATCCCAGGCTCAGCGCCCAAAGACCGAGCATGACCACAACCGCCGCGCGACCGAAGAAAATCGCCGACAGCGGTAACATCACACCCAGGCGGCCGTTGCAGGGCACCAGGCCTGCCGTAAGCAGGGCGAGCAGCCGTGGGCGGCCGGTCATGGCCCGCGAAGCGTAAAGCCCGGGCACGTTGCAGCCCAACGCCATCAGACAGACCATGCAGTGGCGCCCCTGGGAACCGACGACCTGCAGGGGACGGTCCGCCGCCATCGCCAGCCGCACCACCAGACCGCTTTCCTCAAGCACCGTCAGCAACAGGAAGAAGATCGCCATGGTGGGCAGCATCACCGCCACCACCGTTCCCACTCCGGCCAGCAGACCGTCCACGAGCGCGCCGATCAGCCCAGATGGTGCCCCGGCACCCACCAGCGCCGGTACCTGTCGGACCAAACGGGCCAGCAACGCCTGCAGCACTTCGGACAGCGGCCGCGCGCCCACCAACGTCAACCACAGGACGAGGCAACCCAGTACCACCACCACCGGGTAGACCAACCAAGCGTGGCAGAGGAGGCGGTCGGGGTCGAGGCGGGCCGCGGCGGTCCCCGGCGTCGGACCCAGCCATGCCCGATGGATACGGGCGGCCGCCTCGAACAAAGAGGCCAACGCCTGCTTCTGCACCTCACCGCCGACGCGGTCGCGAAGGCGGCTTGCGCGGGTCAGGAGCCGCGTCCGCTCTTCGGGGGTGAGCCGCGCCGCCGGTTGGGGATCGCCGGCGAGCAGGCGAAACGCGTCCCATCTGGGGCTGAAGCCGTCGGGCGGCCCGAGTTCGCGGGCCAGCTCGCGCACGGCGCTCTCGAGCTCGGCCCCCAGGCGCCCGGGCGGACGGCAACGGCCACCCGGAGCAGCTTCGAGGGTCTGGATCAGTCGTTCGAGGCCGTGACGACGCACGGCCGACACGGCCACGACCGGAACCCCCAGCAGGTCTTCAAGCCGGCAGGGATCCGCCTTCCAGGCCCCGCCTCCCCGGGTATCGTTCAGCACCACCACCAGCGGTCCGACGAACTCCATGAGGTACAGGGCCAGGAAGAGGTGGCGCTCCGGCCCGGCTGGCTCGACTACCAGCGCCACCACGTCCGCTCTTCCCGTCAGCAGGAAGTCACGCGCCACTGCCTCTTCGGGGCTGTGGCCGGCCAGCCCGTACATGCCCGGCAGATCGACCACGCGCAGAAGCGTGCGTGGCGTGCGGCACCAGCCCGTCGCCAGCTCCACCGTTTTCCCCGGCCAGTTGCCCACGTGCTGGTTAAGACCGGTGAGGGCGTTGAAGAGCGTGGTCTTGCCGACGTTGGGACTGCCCGCCAGCGCCACCGTCAGCACCTGCGGGCGGCGGACACGGGGTGACGAGGATGTGTCGGGCGTGGCGACGGCGCAGGCCCAGCCGTGTCCCCCGAACCTCGACCACCAGCGGGTCACCCAGCGGGGCGGCGGTGACGACCCGGATGGTGGTCCCGGGCAGAAGCCCGAAGTCGAGCAACCGTTCGGGACCCCGCTTGACCGCTCGCACGACCGCCCATTCCCCGCGGGGCAACTCGTCAAGCGGCGTCGCGCCGTCGCCTCCCACACGCCCGCACCTGCCCCCCCCGCGACCCGTCCGTCCCATGTTATGCCGGGCAGCCGCAGGGAGTGAGGTCACGACCGCCGAATGGTCGGGTGGGGTTGCGGGAAGAAGCTATCCCAGGGGGTCGTCAAGGGTGCGGGACTTTCTGCTGGTGGGTCTGAGCTACCTCGTGGGGTCCTTTCCGTCCGCCTACCTGTTTACCAAGCTCTGCTCGGGCGCCGATATCCGCCGGGTGGGCAGCGGCAACGTCGGGGGTATGAACACCGCCCGCAACGTGGGTGTATGGGCAGGCGCGGCCACCGCCGCGCTGGACGTGGGCAAGGGAGCGCTTGCCGTCTACCTGGGAGCAAGCCTGTCCAGCACCCCCTGGTTGCCGCATGTGTGTGCGCTGGCGGCGGTGGCCGGACACAACTGGATGCTCTTTCTGGGCTTGCGTGGAGGCGGCAAGGGACTGGGGACTTCCGCAGGGGCGATGCTGGTGCTTCTGCCCCAGGCCATCGCGGTCATGATCCCGCTGGTCGCGGCCTTCGCGCTCGTCTTTCGCAGCACCTACATGGGAGTGGTCGTGGCCTTCCTGCTGCTGCCCGGCGTGCTGTACTGGCTAGGCGGAAGGGCCGAGTGGGCGCTGTTCGGTCTTTGCCTGGCGGCGATCGTCATCGCCAAGCACCGCGAGAACGTGCGCGACTACCTGGCAGGAGCGCGCGGCCTGAGCTGACGCGCGGCGCTGACGACCACCACCGCCAGCACCCCTTCTTTCAACCCCAGGCGAGCCGGGCCGGGTCCAAACTCATTGCTGATCCCGCGGGATTCGCCCCACCGCAGCGTGGCCTGCTCGAGCTCCCAGCGGGTTCCGCGTATGAACACCCCCGAGGTCTGCTCGCTCAGCGCCAGGACAGACAGGTACTGCCCCGGTGAGCCGTGCAGCGTCAAATCCGAGGGGCCGGCGAGCAGCCACAGCTCGTGCCGGCCGTCCAGATACCTGACCCGCCACCCGTCGCGCGCGAGCGGGACCCCGGCGTACACGGCGGCCAGGCTGTGATCCAGCCGGCCGCCACCCGTCGCCCCCACCACCGTCAGCCCGGCCACCGCACGGCGGCTTACCAGCTCCAGGGCAAGCTGCAGGTCGGTCTGCTCCTTCGCCTCCGGAACCCCGATCACCTCGGCGATCTCGTCGCGCAGCCGCCGCCGGAAGGCCCGGGGAAGCGAATCGAGGTCGCCGATGACCACCTGGGGGCGCAGGCCAAGCGCCGCACAGTGCTTCATGCCCCCATCGGCGGCTACCACCAGGGCCTCCTCCCACCGTTCCGCCGCCGCGAGCCGCCGTAGCGCCCCGTAGCCGGTTACCGGACCGCCGGCGAACACCAGGACGGCCGATTCAGGCATGACGGGCGCCGTCGAGGCTTACCATCCGCGCCAGCACGGAAACCACCACCACGCTGACCGCAAGTTCAGGAACGAGGTAGCTGCCGTTGTAGATGGCCGAGTAGACCGCCGGGTGCCGCGCTCCGGCGTATGCGGCGAAGAAGATGACCCCGGACAGCCAGTGGCACAGAAAACGCCCGCCGATGCCGGCGGTCACCGCCAGCGCCGGCCGTGCCCGGAACAGGCCCGCCAGACCCAGCAGGCCGAAGGCCAAGGGGTAGTCGAGCAGGACCTGGACGGGGTGATACACGTACGGTTCCATGACGAGCTGGACCACGCCGTACACCGCTCCCCCGAGCAGGCCCAGGACCGGGCCCCAGCGCAAGCCGATGAACAGGATGGGAACCATGCTGCCGGCGGTCACCGACCCGCCCTGGGGAAAGGAGTAGAGCTTGACGAAAGACAGCACGGTGGCCAGGGCGACGAGGATGCCGGCCTCCGCCAGCCCGCGCAGCGGCAGATGCGAACCTTCGTTGGCGTTGGGTAAAATCAGACGGACCACGCCGAATCGACTCCTTTGAAGACCGTCCGCAGGAAGGTCCCCGGGTCAGGTTTCGCCGGTGGTCTTCGCCACCTGGAAACGATCTACCTGCCGCCGCTCAGTGATGGTCGGGACGGGGGCGGATCTGGTAGCGGCCGAACTGCTCGATGAAGCGGCCAAGTTCGCGCACGGCCTCCTCGAATATCTCGCGGCCCTTGTCGGCCGTGGCCGTGGTGGGGTCCCCCATGACGCCCCTGGCGCTGATGCGGCTCCAGGCGTCCATGAAATTCACCGGAGACGGCGGATAAAGGTCGCGCCAGAGGTAGTCAGACCCGCTCTCCCAGATGTTGGGCTCGGCCTTCGCCATGTCCACCAACTCGGGGCGCAGGTGGAGCATGACCGAGGTCTCAAGCTCGCAGGCGTGGCTTATCCCACCGGGGAAGCTCGATTCCCGGAGTCGGCGTACCGCCCCCGCCGCAAGTTTGAACCAGTCGACCAAGGCGCAGATGCTGGCGGTCTCCAGCGTCAGCCGCTTGGCGGCGATGTCCAGCGGTGCGGAGTTGGCGGCGTGGCCGTTGACGAAGACCAGCCGGCGGAAACCGTGGTGGGCCAGGGAGCGCCCCACCGCCACCGCCAGTTCGACGAGCAGCTGCGCCCCGACGTCCACGGCCCCGGGGAAGTCCATGTGGTGCTGCGCAAAACCGTAGGGCACCAGGGGCAGCACCACCACATGCTCGGGAATGCACCTCCCCACGCCCCGGCAGATCTCCGCCACGATGAAGTTGTCCACCCCGCAGGGCAGGTGGGGTCCGTGACCTTCGAGCGATCCGAAGGGCTGCACGGCGACGCGCCCGGCCCGTGCTGCCTCGCGCACCTCTTCCCAGCTCAGCTCGGAGTAGTCCCAGGCCTGCAATCCGTCAACCCCTTTGCCCGAAGTCGATCCCGGCCGCGCGTCCTTCCCGCTCCAGCCCCAGCCGCCCAAGCGTCGCCGCGGTGGGGATACCCGTCCGGTCCCAACCCCTGAGGTCGTAGTACTCGTCCAGCATGGTGTCGAGGTCCACCGTCTGACCCGCGCTGGGCCCGTCGGCCGTCCCCTCCGCAAGCAGACGCCGGGGCAACGCGTCGTCGGCGCGCGTCAGTCCCTCGCGTACGTTGAAAAGACGCGTCAGGTTGTAGATGCGCTCACCCGCTTCAAGCAGGCCGTCCAACCCGTATTCCACCCCGGTGATGGCCTCAAGAAGCTTGGCCGCGAGCGGAGGGACGATGGCGTAACCGCCGAACTTGCAGTAGGTCAGCGCGTCTGCCGTCGCCCAGGCATCCTGAATGTTCTTGATGTACTTGGCCTTGCCCTGGTGCGCAAAACGGTCCACGCGCTCGTCCACCAGGCCCCGCAGTTCGATGTTGAGCGTCGAGGCGCGAAGGTGGCAGCCCCCACGATCCGCGGTGGCGTAGGCCAACCCCATGGCCTTCATCCCTCTGGGGTCGTAGGCGGGAAGCTCCAGGCCCTTGGTGTGCATGGCATACGCTTCGGCCCCCGAGCCGATGCTCCGTGCCGCACGGCGGGTTCCCCCGGCCAGCAGATCGCCCAGACCCTCCCGGTAGGCTATCTTCCTTATGAGGCCGCACACCGCATCGGCATCGCCGAAACGGAGCTCCATCCCATCGGTGTCACCCGAGGTGATGATCCCGCGCTCGAAGAGCTCCATGGCGAAAGCGATGGTAACACCGGTCGATATGGTGTCCAGTCCGAGGTCGTTGCACAGGTGGTTGGCATAGGCCACCTTCTCGATGGCGTCCAGGGCCACCAGCGAGCCCAGCGCGTACACCGTCTCAAGCTCCGGCCCCCGCACCTGGGTGCCGGCAAACGGTCCCTGACGGATCTCGCTGAGCTTGCCACAGGCGATGGGACAACCCGTGCAGGGTTCCAGGGCCTTGAACATCCGGCTGCGCATGGCCTCACCGGAGATGTTCTCGGCATGCTCGAAGGTGTTGGCCTGCCAGTTGCGGGTCGGCAGCACCCCCATGGCCTGAAGAAGGGCAACGACGTTGGGGGTGCCGTAGGTCTGCAGGGGACCGCCTCGCCGCACCACCGGATGGGCCTGGATCTTCTCGTGGCATTCCCGAACCCCGGCGTCGAAGGCCTCGGGGTTGGCGATGGAGACCTTGCGATCGCCCCCAAGCAGCACGATGGCCTTGACCTGCTTGCGGCCGAGCAGCGCGCCTCCACCTCCCCGGCCCGCGAAACGGGCCTCGGAGTAGATGCAGCTGTAAAGAACCTCCCGCTCGCCGGCCGGACCGATGCAGGCGACGGCGCTGCCGGGGTACCTCTCCTTCAGCCGCTGCGCGGTCTCGAGGCACCCCTTGCCCCACAGCTCCCCGGCGGGCTCGGTCCTGGCCCCCTCGGCGTCGACAAGCAAAACGACGGGGCGGGCCGCCTGTCCGGTGAGGGCCATCGCGTCGTATCCGGCCGCGCGCAAGGTGGGGCCCAAGCGGTCGCCGACCGATGAATCCAGGTAGATCCCGGTGAGGGGCGACTTGGACACCAGGCTTAGCCGCGCGCTGGTGGGGATGCGGGTACCGACGAAGGGGCCGGCGGCGAAGAACACCGGTGTCCGCGGGTCAAGGGGTTCCTGTCCTGCCGCCACCTCCTCGAACAGGAGCTTGGCGCCCAATCCCTTGCCCCCGATGAAGCGCCGCAGGTATTCCTCGGGCAACGCTTCGACCTCCGACTTCGGCCCGGCCAGGTCAACTCTCAGCAACCGACCGTGGTATCCGTGCATGGCTGACCTCCCTACACACAGAAGATTCCCGGTACCGTTCCCACGCACAGCCGCCTGAGGGTCTGGTAGGCGGACTCGGGCGTGTAGGCTCCTGTCACCCGCCCGCGGGGGTCGCTCTCCACGGTGATGGTGAAGCGAAACCCGTCCCCCTCCACGGCGATGTCGTGCCGATTGGTCGTCGACTGCGGGTCGGCGATGATCCGGGAGTGTGTCCGGTCGAACCCCAGCCCGGCCAGCGCGATGGCGGCGTGGACGTTGCTGTTACGGGGATAGGCCAGACACGCCCCCCGAGTGGGACCATCGTAGACCACGACCCGCTCCGTTTCCGGCCTGTTAAGGCTTCCCGGTTTCTTGGTGGTGGTGATGCCGACTCCGGTCAGGCGGTGGCGGCCGTCCCGGATGCCGTCAAGCCCGAGGATCGCCCCGTGGGGCACCAGGAACCTGCGCCCCCAGACCCGGCAAGCGTGCTCGACGCGTTCGTAAACGTCCTGGTCGGCCAGCGCCGACGGGGAAAACGCGAGCAGATCGGCCCGACGCAAGATGTACTCGCCGTAGGCGGCCACCACGGAAGCATGCGCCGCCTCCACTACCAGGTCCACATCGACCGCGGCGATCTCCTCCAGTCCGCCCAGGGCGATGGACGGGTCAAGAGCCTCCACGGCCCGGGCATCCTGGTCGTAGATGAAAACCAGTTCGATCTCGGGATCCTGCAAGCCCTGCTTGTATAGATAGCGTCCGATAGTCCCCAGGCCAACGATGCCAACACGCCGCGTCAACTCGCATCTCCTCTCTCCTGACCCTGATCCGCCGCCAGGCGCTCGCGCTGGCGCCGCCGGAACCTGGTATACTCCCACAGCCGCCCCATGGCACGGGCGGCGCGATCGGGGGTGGGATAAACCGGTATGCCCTGAGCTTCGAGTTCGGCAACGGCATCGCGGGCGGCGCTGCCGATAGTCCATGATACCAGCACGGGCTTGGCCGACCCCTCGGCTCCCGCCGCGATCTGCCGCGCGATCTCCACCTGGCGGAAGGCCGACACGCCCACGATCACCCCATCCACTTCGGGGCACCGCACGAGGGCACGCACAACCCCGGCGAACCAGTGTGGGTTCAGGTGCACCTGGGAGGTGAGATCAATGGGATTGGCCACCGCTGCGAAATGGGGCAACTCGCCACCCACTTCGCCAAAGGTCCCCTCACCCAGCACCGGGACCTCCAGACCCATGTCCTCGCAGGCATCGGCAGTCTGCACGCCGATGCCCCCGGAACTGGTGACGATGGCTATGCGGTTGCCGGCGAGCGGGGGCTGCCTTACCAGTGCGCGGGCAGCGTCGAACATGTCCTCGGGATCGCCGACCCGGATGACTCCCGCCTGCCGGAATGCCGCCGCATAGACCTCGTCCTCGCCGGCCAGCGCCCCCGTGTGCGACGCCGCCGCCCGCCTTCCGGCCCGGCTGCGGCCTACCTTCAGCACCAGGACCGGCTTTTGGGCCACCGCGCGGCGGGCGACTTCGATGAACCGCCTGCCGTGCTGGAGACCTTCGAGGTACATCATGATCACCCGGGTCCCGGCGTCCCGTGCCAGGTACTCAAGGTACTCGGGGCAGCCGAGATCCGCCTCGTTGCCGGTGCTGATGAACTTGGAGAGGCCGAGGTTCATGTCCTGTGCCCAGCAGTAAAGGGCCTGGCCGAAAGCCCCGCTCTGGGAGAGGAACGCCACCTCGCCCGGTGGATGGTCGCGTTGCACGATCTCGCGGCCGAAACTGGCGATCAGCCGGTTGGCGGTGTTGATGATCCCCAACGAGTTGGGACCGACGATCCGGGTGGACGAGCCGCGGATGGTGCGAACCAGTTCGGCTTCTGCCTTCTTGCCTTCGGGGCCGGTCTCGGCAAAGCCCGAGGAGAATATCACGACCAGCGGTACTTTCTTCTCCACGCAAGCCTCAAGCAGCGGGCGCACCTTGGGCGCGGGCTGGCAGATGCAGGCCAGGTCCACCGGCCCGGGTATCTCCCTCACGTCCGGCCAGCACTTGAGGCCCAGGATCTCCTCGGTCCCGGGATTCACCGGGTAAACCTTCCCCGGGAAGCCCGCACGCAGCAGGATGTCCACCGTCCAGTGCCCGAACTTGGCCGGGTCCCGCGATGCGCCGAGGACGGCCACGGCGCGCGGCTCGAAACCCATCTTGAGTGCTTTCAACGTTCCATGGCCTCCCTCAGCGCGGCCCGGCCGGCCGCGAAGGCCTCGCGGTTGGCATCTTCGGTGCCCGCCGGCACCGTCTCCATCAGGGCATCCTCCAGGCACCGGGCGTCGAACGGGAGTATTGCGCATTCCACCAGCGCCCCCAGCATGACCACGTTGGCCAGGATCCTGCGCCCCAGACGATCGGCCATCTCGGTAGCCGGAACCACGTACAGGCGGCCGGCAACCTTCCGCAAGGCGGACACCAGTTCCTCGACCGCGGGCAGCCGCTCGCGACCCGTCAACACCCCAAGCGGCGGCCAAGAGATGGGGTTGACGAGGAACACGCCCCCGGGGCGGATGAAGCGAGGACCCGACCGGGCGGCCTCCAGAACCTCCATCCCGACGACGGCGTCCGCGCCGCGTGCGGGGATGACCGGGGCCTTTGCCCTGTAGCCGATGCGTATGTGGCCGGTGGCCACCCCACCGCGCTGGGCGCCGCCGTGCGACTCGCTTATCCTTACCTCAAGTCCCGCCTTCACGGCCGCCCGGGACAGGGCTTCGGACAGCCGCATGATCCCCTGACCTCCCACCCCGACCGCGTAGATGTCGCAAGCCTTGTCCAAAGTCCTCACCCCCCCTTGGTGATCGCACCGGCCGGGCACACCTGGGTGCAGACTCCGCACCCCGTGCACTCGGCGGCGATGATCGAGGCAACGTTCCCGTCCCAGCCGAGCGCAGGGCAGGCCAGTTCGGTGATGCATGCTTGGCAGGAGGTGCACAGGTCCTCGTCCACGCGGTAGGGCTGGGGTCGCCTGCCCTGCCGGGCCAGCTCGCGCATCGCCTCAAGCGCGCACGCGCGCCGGGCGATCACCACCGCCAGCCCGTCGAACTCCACCGCTTCGGTCAGCACCTTCTCGACCGCTTCGATGTCGTAGGCGTCGACCACCCAGACCAGTCCCGCGCCTGCCGCCCGGGCCAGCTCTTCCAGAACGACGGGTTTGGCCCGCTCACCCGTGGCACGCACCCCGGTTCCCGGATGGGGTTGCTGCCCGGTCATGGCTACGGTTCCATTGTCCACCACCAGCACGACCGCCCGGGCACCGTTGTACGCCGCGTTGATCAGGGCTGCAATGCCGGCATGCAGGAAAGTCGAATCCCCGATGACCGCGAACACCCGATCGGAAACGCCGGCGGTGCTGAACCCGGACGCCAGTCCGACGCTCGCCCCCATGGTGTACTTCACGTCCACCAGCTCGAAGGGGGGTTGCGAGCCGAAGCTATAGCAGCCGATGTCGCCGCACATGATGCACCGGTGGCGTCCCACCCGCTCGACCACGCGTTTCAACGCGTAGAAAGTGGCGCGGTGCGGGCATCCTGCGCACATGGTGAGGTCCCGGCGCGGCAGCGGCGGCAGCGCAGCCTCCCCCGCCGGGAGCTCGGGCGTATCCAGCTCCAGGCCGAGGGCTGCCTGCAAGGCCCGGCCCACCGCCTCGGCGTCGAGTTCGCCGACCGGGGGCATATGCCCGGTGTGCCTGCCCCTTACCGGCAGGCCGATGCCGGCCTGCTGGAGGATGGCCCTCACCTGGAGCTCCAGTACCGGTTCCCCCTCTTCCACCACGAGCACCGCCCGTACTCCGTCGACCACCTCGCGAATCGTGCCGGCCGGGGCGGGAAACGGCATGCCCACCTTCAGCACCCGGACCGGCTGCCGGGCGCCGGCCAGGACCTCCTGGAGGTAGCCGTAGCCCACCCCCGAAGTCACTACGGCCACCTCCGCCCCCTGGGGAACCTGCAGCCGGTTAAAACGGCAGCTCTCGGATACCCGGAGCAGCTCCTCCTGCCGGCGGTGGAGCTCGGCGTGCAGCCTTAACGCCCTCCCCCCGGCCCCGGTTACCAGCAGGCGCTCGTGCCGCTCAAAGCACGGCCGGGCTTCGACCCGGGACAAGGGACCCAGGACCACCGGCTGCCGGGCGTGACTCACGCGGACCTGCGATCTCACGATCACCGGAAGCCCGAGCCGCTCGGACAGTTCGAACGCCTCGGCGACCATGTCCCTGGCTTCGGCAGGGTCTACGGGCTCCAGGATCGGCAACTCGGCCAGGAAGCCCCAGTAGCGGGTGTCCTGTTCGTTGTGAGAGCTTCTGGCCCCCGGGTCGTCTGCGACCACGACCACCAGGCTCCCACGGATGCCGCTCAGGTTGACCGCGAGGAGGGGGTCGGATATCCAGTTGACACCGACGTGTTTCATGCTCACCATGGCCCTAAGGCCCAGAAGCGAGGCGGCGACTGCCGCCTCGAAACCGACCTTCTCGTTGACCGCCCACTCCACTCTCACCCCATACAGGTCGGCGGCCGGTATCAGGGACAGCAGGATCTCCGTGGAGGGAGTCCCCGGATAGGCGGTGGCGAAGTGCAAACCCGCTTCCAGCGCCCCGCGGGCGATGGCCTGGTTGCCCAGCATCACCACCGTGGTCCCCGGGCTGTCCGCGAGGTAATCGGGAGGTCGAAGCTTCGTGCTCAAGCGGACACCTCCTCTCGGAGCAGCACCCTGGCGTCAACGGCGACCACTCCCCGCTCGTAAAGGAAAACCGGGTTGAGGTCCACCGCCACGACCTCCTCCATCTCGTCGGCCAGACGGGCCACCGCCAGGACGCAGGACGCCAGGGCGGCGATATCCCGAGGCGCCTGGCCTCGCACACCTTTCAGAAGGTCCCGGGAGCCGAGCTCCTCCAGCATTTCATGCACGGTATCGACATCAAGCGGTGCCACCCGGTAGCTCACATCGCGTAAAGTCTCAACGTAGATCCCGCCCAGGCCACACACCAGCACCGGTCCGAACACGGGATCGCGCTGCATGCCGACCAGCATCTCAAGTCCCGGCCGCTCCATCCGCTCGATCAGCACTCCGCGCACTTCGGGCGCCGGCGACATGGCGGCCGCCCGCCTGAGCAACCCGACGTAGGCGCTTTCCAGCTCTGCCGGGTCCGAGATGCCCAGACACACCAATCCGTGGTCGGTCTTGTGCAGCACCTGGGGGCTGACGAGCTTGGCGGCCAACGGAAACCCGAGCTCGGCGGCGACGGCCGGCAGGTCGCACCGGTCGGTCAGTAGCCTGAAAGGCGGCACTCTGACGCCATAGAGGGCGAGCAGCTCCTTCGCCTCGTGCTCCATGAGGTGCCTTGACTCGGCCTGCGCTGCGGCCACCAGGCTTTCAGCCGCCGCTTTCGTTCCCGACGGGCTAGTCACGGCTCCCGGCCTCCCTGCGGATCGACCGCCGGGTTTCCCCGTCGAACAGGTGCACGTTCTGCATCGAGATGCGAAACCGCACCCGATCGCCGGCCGATGGGAAAAAGCCGGGTTCCACCAGCGCCGCCCAGAGCCGGTCGCCCACCTGCAGGTTGACCTGATTTCTCTGTCCCAACGGCTCCACGCTGTGCACGGAGAACTCTACCCGGTCGGCTCCGGGCTCGCCCGTCGGCTCAAGGTGCTCGGGGCGCACGCCGAAGATCACCCTGCGGCCGGGGACGGACTTGAATGCCTCCTCCACGGACATCGGAAGCGGCAGCCGGAAGTGCGCGGTGCAAAGCATGCGCCGCCCGTCTTCATCGGCGATCTCTCCCTCCACGAGGTTCATCGCAGGGCTGCCAACGAAGGTGGCGATGAACGTGTTCACCGGCCGATCGTAAAGGTCGCGGGGCGAACCGATCTGCTCCAGGCTCCCTCGGTTCATCACCGCGACGCGCGTGCCCAGACTCATGGCCTCCACCTGATCGTGGGTCACGTACACGAAGGTAGCCTTAAGCTGAGCGTGCAGGGACTTGAACTCGGCGCGGGTGCTTGCCCGGATCTTGGCATCGAGACTGGAAAGCGGCTCGTCGAGAAGGAAGATGTTGGGCTCGCGGACGCTGGCACGTGCCAGTGCCACCCGCTGCCTTTCACCTCCGCTGAGCTGCGCCGGATACCGGTCGGCGAGGTGCTCTATCTCCAGCACGGCCAGCGCCTGGCGGACCTTCCGGGCGATCTCGGCCTCCGGGACACGGCGGTTACGCAGACAGAAGGCCACGTTATCGAAGGCCGTCATGTGCGGGTAAAGAGCCAGCGTCTGAAAGACCATGGCGACGTTTCGCCGGTCCGGCGGCATGTCGGTCACGTCCACGTCGTCGAAGAAGATCTTGCCTTCCGTAGGTTCCTCCAGCCCTGCGACCATGCGTAATGTCGTCGTCTTTCCACAGCCGGAAGGGCCGAGGAGTACGAAGAACTCCCCGTCCTCGACGGTCAGGTTCAAGCGGCTGACCGCCACCACCTGACCGAACCGCTTCGTGATGTCTACCAGTATTGCTCTTGCCATGTCGTGTCCCCAGCCCTTCTGTCTTGGTCACTCAAATCTCTGGGTGAGGCCATCGATCAGTTGCCGGCGAAACAGCGCGGCCAGGACAAGGGGTGGTGCGAAGCTGAGAACGGACGCCGCCGCCACCATGCCCCGGCTGGACCCGTAGTAGCCGATACCCGCCATCAAAGCCGGCATGGTACGAGAAGCCAAGCTCTGAGTTAGGATCAGGGCGAAGGGGAACTCCCCGTACGAGAGCATGAAAGCGAACACCGCGGAAGCTATCAGCCCCGGCTTGGCCACGGGGAGCACGATCCTCCACAGCACGGTGAAGCGCCCGGCCCCGTCCACACGGGCCGCCTCCTCCAGCTCGCGCGGAACGTGCGCGAAGTAACCGCGCAAGAGCCACAAGGTGAACGGCAGGGTGATGGCCAGGTAGATCACCATCAGTGCGAGCTTCGTGTCCAGAAGCCCGATACGGCTCACGATGATGAACATGGGCACCACGATGGAGAGCGCCGGCAGCAGCCGGGTGGCGAACAAGGCCATGAACAGCGTACGGTTTCCCCTGAACCTGACACGGGCGAAGGCGTGGGCGGCCGGTATACCCAGAATGAGGTTGCCCAAGGTGACCGTCACCGCAATGACCAGGCTGTTGACCACCGACGGCAGCACGTACGTCCCGCTCATGGTATACATGGCTTGCACCATGATCCCCGTTTCGGGCATCCGTCCCGTCAGCAGGAAGTTGTAGTGGTCCAGGGTGAAGATGTCGGGAGTGAGCAGGACCCGCGGCGGCCGTGACTGCAGTACGCGTTCGTCCTGGAAGCTGGACAGCGCCATCCAGACGAGCGGGAAGAGCAGGTACATGCCGATCAACACCGTCATCAGCGCAAGCCAGACGGCCTTGCGTCGCCGTCGTCCGGAAATGGTGTCTTGCCGCCGCACCTTCAGGACACCGTCCTTTCCTTGGGACTGAGGGCGACCAGATACACGTAGATGAACACCAGCATGATCAAGGCCAGAACCACGGCCGCCGCCGACCCTCTTCCGAACTGCATGAACCGGAAGGTCTCGCTGTACACGTACCAGGGCAAGGTGGTGGTGGCCCTTCCCGGACCACCGCCGGTGATGATGTAGACCAGCCCGAAGTGGTACAGGACGGCGAAGACGGTCTGCACGATCAGGGCCAGCTGCATGGCCGGGGCCAGCAGAGGCAACGTGATCTTGCGGAAGATGGTCAGGCTGCTCGCGCCGTCGATGCGGGCGGCCTCGTAAAGGCCGGGCGGGATGGAGCTGAGCCCGGCCACGAAGAGAAACGCGCTGTAAGGGACGAATTTCCATACGTGGGCGAGGATGATGGCACCCATGGCGGTGCGCGGGTCGCCGGTGAAGGTCACGTACTCCTTGATGAACCCCGTGTGGTAGAGCACGGCGTTGAGGATGCCGTATGAGGGGTCGTACATCCACCGCCATATCAGGGCGCTGAGCGTTCCCGGCAGGGCATAGGGGAGAAGCAAGGCCAGCTTGATGAAGCTCGAGCCCCGAAAACGTTCGTTCACCACCATGGCCACGCCCAGCGAGATGACGATGACCAGTGCCACCGCTATCACCGTGAGGACCAGGGTCCTCACGATGGCCAGGCGGAACTCCACATCGGAGAAGAGCCGGGCGTAGTTCGCCAAGCCGATGAAGCCTCCCAGCACACCCATCCGCGAATCGCGGAAGCTCATCATGACCGCGTAGATCAGCGGGTAGATGACGACGGCAAAGACCACCAGCACCGAGGGCAGGATGGACACCGCGGCATAGCGGTGGTCGGGTTTGGCAAGTATCGATCCGGCTCGGGTTGACGCGCCCGCGGGCACGGGACTTACCTCCCCACCGGTGGCCGGGAGAGGGCCCGGACGGCCCTCTCCCATACCACCTCCAAGGCTACCTCTCGAACTCAGCCTTCAGCTTCAGCCAGCGCTTGGCGGCATCGCTCAGCACGTCCTCGGGAGTCCGGGTGCGCATGAGCGCCTTGTGCAACTCGGCCTGGAAGAAGCTGACCCACTCGGCGTACCACGGGTACTCGATGCCTTCTTTGTGGCTGGCCAGGCGCCTCTGCTCGCGCAGCACGTCTATGTCGCCCCAGCCCTGAATGACCCGGACGATGTCGGGGTCTTCCCACATCGACTTGTAGCCAAATCCCAGCCCGTTCTCGATCGCCCACCGCTTCGGGATGTGATAGGCCGTCACCCCGTCGATTTCCACCTGTCCGCCCAGGAACTGAATGAGCTTGACCGCCGCAAGCTGCACGTGCTTGGGCTCATTCAGGAGGGCACGGCCGAAGTGGTAGGTTCGCGCGAAACCGGCGGTGCCATGGTGGGTTCCCGGCATCATGGCCAGCTGGGCCTGGCCTGCGACCTTGGACACCCCGGGCTTTTGGAACTCCGCGAGCATGTAGCTCGGGACGATCACGAAAGCCGCGTCACCCGCCTTGAAAACTTCCTGGACGTCGACAACCCGCATCTCCAGGGTCTTGGCAGGCACGATGCCGTGCACATGGATGGCGTCAACCAGCCACCGCAGCATGTCCAGCGGAGGCCCGGTCTTGCCTTCGCCGAAGGTGGGATTGCCCTGATCGTCGAAGAGCCTTCCTCCCTGTGAGTACACCAGGGCATAGAAGACCTCCTCGAGCCAAGGTGAAAGCACCAAGGGCAGGGCGAACACGTCCCTGACGACCCCCGCCGCCTTGAGCTTGGCGCCCTGGGCAAGCACCTCGTCCCAGGTCTGCGGAGGGCGCTCGATCCCCGCCCGCTTCAGGATCTCCGTGTTGTAGACGAACTGCATGTGGTCGCCGTAGTAAAGCAGGCCGTACAGCTTGCCGTCGTAAAGCACGCCGGGCTTGACGAAGTCGTCCATATCGTCGATGTAGCGGCGGAGTTCAGGATCGAAGTCCTCGATGGGAACGACGAAGCCGGCAGTCGCCCACTTGCTCAACCAGTGGTCCGATCCCCTCAGCACGTGCACCCGCGCCCCGCCCAGGAACCTTGTGGTCAGCGCGGCTTCGTAGGTACCGAAGGGGAAGTCCGACATCTCTATCGTGGTAGGAGGCACGTCGGGGCGCGCTCGGCTCCACTGCTCGAAGCGCTGGAGATTGTCCGCTACTTTGGCCAGGTCGTAGGTCCAGACGGTGGCCACCAGCTTGGCCGGCTTGGTGACGTCCACCTCCCCATCTTGCGCGGGCGTCACCTCCCGGCCACAGCCGGCCCCCAGAACCGCCAGCACCAGCGTTACGGCCAGGAGCAAACTGAGCAGTCTCCTTGGCATCTTGCTGCACTCTCCCCCCGTAGGGTTTTCGTCTAGCGGTGGTTGGCGCTTGTCGTGTCCGGTCGGCTTGTCCACTCACCTCCCGTGTCAGTGCTCGGAGCCGTGAAGGTCACCGCCGATCCCGCACCTGCAAGGCGATGATCCTGGCCAGGTTCGTGGTGACGATCCTCGTCCTCTGCACGAGGTCGTAGTCATCATAGGCGAATCTTATGGTAAGGGGGTCGACCTTCACCACCCCCGGCACCAGCGCGGCGAACGAAGCCATCGCCGGCATGGTGAAGGTGATCTCCATTTCGAACGGGCCCGGCCGGTGAAACGGTCGGAAGCTCGCTGCCCTGGCAACGGCCCGGGCCGCCGCCTTCCGCAGCCGGTCCCGGCAGACGGCAGGGGCGAGGCACTTGGCGGTGAACTGGTCCAGTGACTCCTTGGTAACGACCGTCTCCACATCCCCCAGCAGCTCGCGCGCTTCACGAACGGCGGCATCGTCTCCCACCACCAGCCCCACCGCCACTTCATGACAGCCGGCCCAGAGCGCATTTAACCCGAGCTCGCCTATCTCTTGACCGTTGAGCCGTATGCGGTAGATGTCCGGCAGCATGTAGGTGTGGCTGAGGGTGCCGGGCCCGCCGGCGCGGGCATGCGTGAGCAAGAACACGAGGTCGAAGTCGGAGTCCAAACCCTCCATCTGGTTGCCCGCTTTCACGTAACCCGAGATGAACTGGGCGGCGGGATGGACCTCGCAGGGGTCCAGGTTGTCCATGAGGCCGTGCGCTTCGTTGATCAAGATCGCGCTGGCGCCGCCCTCAAGTGCTCCCTGGACCAGGCTGTGAAGGTCGGCCATCCAAAGCCGCCTTCCCTCCTCGAAACGCGAACTGCCGGCGGTCACCTGGGCCGGCGAGGTGATGCCGCTGGCGAACTCCATGTCCGCGCTGATGTAGATCTTCATGGCCCTTCGGCACCTTCCCCGGCACCGGGAGTTCCCTCCGCCTCACCCAGCTCCTCGAGAAGAGCTCGGGCCGAGCCGCGTTTGTGCATGGCCATCAGCCGCTCTGCCCGAATGCCGTCACGCCGGCGCAAGGCCTCCAGCAGCGCCCGGTGTTCCCTCAGCGACTCCTTCACGCTGCGCTTGGTGGCCAGGGAGAAGGGCCCGAAGCGGTCCATGTTGCGGCCGAAATCGGTGATGAGCTCTTGCAGCCGTGGGTTCTGGCATGCCGAGTACATCACCAGATGGAACTCCCGGTTGAGCTCATTGTAGCGGTCCTTGTCATCGGCTTCCGCCGCCCGCTCCATCTCGTCCACCAAGCGGCCCAGCCTCTGGAGCACCTCGGCGCTCATCCGCTCCGCCGCCAGCCGGACGGCGAGAGACTCCAGCGCGATGCGGATCTCGTATACGTCAATGAGATCCTTCTTGCTCAGGCTGGACACCACCGCGTGGCTGTGAGGATTGGACCAGACCAGTTGTTCCGATCGAAGACGGTTGATGGCCTCGCGAACGGGGATGTGGCTTACCCCGAACTCGCGGGCGATGTGGGTGGTCACCAGGGGCTCGCCGGGCCTGAGCCTCCCGTCGACGATCCGCCGCTTCAGTTCCTCGTACACCCACTGCGTCTTGGTGAGGTAGGGGCCTGACCCACCGCTCAAAGCTCCCCGTCCCTCCTCTCCTGTTCAAACGGGCCGTGCTTGCGTAGACTATATTGTATAGCCTAATATACGGATTAGACCTTCGGCGCCAAATCCCTGCCGGGGAAGATAGAATTTTCGCCCGAACCTCAGGCCGCCGGTCAGGGGAGGAATTCGGCTCCCCGATGCGGTAATGACCTGGGGCTGCGCCGTTACCGGCCCGTTTGGGGGTACGCCTGATTTGCCCGAGTGGCTGGGGATCGTCTGTGCCTTCGCCGTGGTAGTCGTACTGGTCGGTCGCATGGTGCCGCTGGGCCCGGCAGTGCTGGCGGGGGCCGGCATCGTCGGCATGTCCCTCGGTCTGGGCCTTGGGGGCACGCTTCGTCTGCTGGGCTCGGCCATGGTTTCGCCCGATGCGGTTGAGCTCGCCCTGCTGATGGCCTTGATCACCCTTCTGAACCGCCTGCTGCAGGAGTTCGGTCTGCTGGAAGCGATGATCGCCGCCCTGACCGGCCTGCTTCGGAGCACCCGTCTTTCGCTGGTCGCCGTACCCAGCGTGATCGGACTCCTGCCCGTGCCCGGGGCGGCCATCATCTCTGCCCCGCTCGTCGACAACCTGGGCAGCGGGCTTGGGCTTTCGGCCACTTCCAAGGCGGCCATCAACATCGTGTTCCGGCACGCCTGGTTCTTCGTCTTCCCCTTCATGCCGAGTCTGATCCTGGCCGCGCGCCTGGCCGGCCTGAGCGTATACCGGCTGGGCCACAGCATGCTGCCACTCACCCTGGTCGTGCTGGTCAGCGGCTACCTGACCTACCTGCACCGGCTCACCGATCTGCCTCCGGCGTCGGCGCACGGCGGACGTTGCGAGCTTGGGCGAACCCTCCTGGTCACCGGATCCCCGATCCTGCTCAGCCTGGGGCTTTCCCTGCTCGGCGGGCTTCCGTTGCCCGTCTCGCTCGTGTTCGGGGTGGGACTTGCCCTCTACCTGGGACGCCGTCACCCCAGATTCTCCCTGGGACTGCTCGGGCGCGGCATCGACTACGGGATGGTGCTCGCCATGCCGGCGATCATCGCCTTCCGCACGGTCATCGCCGAGGCGGAGGTGATCGGCGAGCTCGTCAGAAGCCTTGTGGACGGCGGCCTGCCGCTTCTGGTGCTGGCCTTCCTGCTGCCGGCGGTGATCGGCTTCACCAGCGCTTCCCACACCACGGCCATCGGGGTGACCTTTCCACTCATCCTTCCGCTGGTGGCCGCCCGGGCGCAACCCGCGCTGGCCGTCCTGATGTTCACCGCAGGCTACTTCACCTACATCATCTCGCCGCTGCACCTTTGCCAGATCCTGACCATGCAGTACTTCCGGGTCAAACTCGGGCCCCTCTACCGCGAATACCTCGTGCCCATGGGAACCCTGCTGGTGGCAGTCTGGACTCTGGTATGGCTGTACCTTCGCTGACCCGAGCAGGGCAGGCAAGGACCGGTGGCGAACCGGAGGGTGCGGAGGCGAACCGTTGCAGGTCTACCTGGTGCTGGCGATACTGGCGGCGAGCACGGTCTGCTTCGCCCTTGAGGTGACCCGACCCGAGGTGGTGGCCGTCGGGGTCATGCTTGCCCTCGTGGGCACGGGTCTGCTCACACCGGCGGAGGCATTCTCGGGATTCGGCGATCCCGCCGTGGTGACGGTGGTGGCCATGTTCGTGGTCGGCGGCGGGCTGGTGCAGACGGGGGTTGCCGGTCGCCTGGCGCGCGGGTTGCTCCTGCTGGCCGGCCGCGATGAGCGTCGCCTGGTGGGCCTGGTGGTGTTGGCGACCGGTCTCATCTCCACGTTCATCAACAACATCGGCGCCACCGCCATCATGGTACCGGCGGTGCTGGGAGTGGCCCGCCGCGCCCGTCTGGTCGCCTCGCGGCTACTCATCCCCGTCTCCTTCGGGTCGCTGCTGGGGGGGCTGATCACCCTGGTGGGAACCCCACCCAACATCATCGTCACCTCGGTGCTTGCCCAGCATGGGTACGCGCCCTTCCGCTTGTTCGACTTCACCCCCACCGGCCTGGCCTTTCTGCTGGCGGGAGCCGCGGTCATGGCGCTGACGGGAAGGCGCCTTCTGCCCGAGTTGCCCGACCCGGCCAGAGACGACCTGGCCGATGTCTGGGAGCTCGGTGCCTACCTGTCGGAGGTCATCGTGCTTCGTGGGTCAAGGCTGGCGGGACGGACGCTCGCCCAGAGCCGCCTGGGGGCCGAATTCGACCTCACGGTGCTGGGAGTGTACCGGGGGGCGCAGCTCCTGGAGGCGGCGGGAGACCTCTTGATCGAACCCGGCGATCGTCTGCTGGTCGAGGGCAGCCGCGACGACCTCCTGCGGCTGAAGGCTGCCGGGGGAGTCGAGCTGGCCCCGGGGGCCGACCCGCAATCGCTGCCGGAAAGCCTGCTGCAGATGGCCGAAGCGGTGCCGGCTCCCGGTTCCCGACTGCTCGGGCACACCCTGCGTGAGCTCGACTTCCGACGCCGCTACGACCTCACGGTGCTCGGTATCCGCCGCAGCTCCCACCGCCAGCGGACACGCCTGGCCCGCGTGCGGCTGCGGCTGGGCGATACGCTCCTGGTCTACGGGCCGACGGCGGCCATCCGTGCGCTCGCCCAGGACCGTGATTTCCTGCTCCTGCAGCCGGTCAAGGAACCCGCCCGTCTGCGCCCCGGCCACGCGCCCCAAGCCCTGGCGGTTTTGGGGCTGACGGTTGCCCTCGCCGGGTTGGGCATCGCGCCGATCGCCGTCTCCGCTTCACTGGGAGCGCTGCTCATGATGGTCTTGGGGTGCGTGCGACCGGAGGATGCCCGCGAGATGGTCGACTGGCCCGTGGTCGTCCTGCTCGGCGCACTGCTGCCGCTGGGTATCGCCATGCAGAAGACGGGGGCGGCCACCACGATGGCCGGCGTGGTGCTGCGGGCCGCCGGGGGAAGCAGTCCGCTGGCCGCCCTCGCGATCGTGTTCGGAGCCACCGCCCTGCTGACGCAAGCGATGTCCAACGCGGCCACCGCGGTGGTCATGGCTCCGGTGGCCATCGCCGTGTCGTCCATGCTCGGCATCTCGCCACACCCGCTTTTGATGGGTGTGGCCGTGGCGGCCTCTTCTGCGTTCCTGACGCCCGTCAGTCACCAGTCCAATCTCCTGGTCTACGGGGCAGCCGGCTACCGCTACCTTGATTTCGTCCGAGCCGGGCTTCCCGTTACCGTGTCGGTGATGGCGCTGGCCCTCGGGTTGATTCCCCGTCTCTGGCCGTTCTGAGCCGCTTCAGTGCACGGTGACCAGGTGCTTTAGATCGTTGAAACGCTTTTCGCCGATGCCGGAAACGTTCTTGAGCTCTTCCACCGCGGTGAAGGGACCGTGCTGCCTCCGGTACTGGATGATCCGCTCTGCCAGGACGGGGCCGATGCCGGGCAAGGACTGCAGCTCGGCAGATCCCGCGGTGTTGATGTTCACCGGTGAAGTGGCGGTGGGCCCGGCCCGGGTCGGCGCGCCGGAGCCGACCGCTGCCGGCACCGCCAGTTCACGGGCCGTGGGCACCCATATCCTTTCGCCGTCCACCAGTCGGGCGGCCAGGTTCAGCGCATGCGGCGAGGCGTCGGGACCCGGCCCACCGGCCGCCTGCAGCGCGTCGAGCACCCTTGAACCCTCGGGCAGTTCGTACACACCGGGGGCGAGGACCGCGCCTGCCACATGAACACGCAAAAGGCGCGGGGCCGGAGGCGCGGCGTCCTCCGTGGGTTCGGAAAGCAGGCGCCCGTTGCCCTGATGCCCATGCGCCGACGCGAGCGAAACGCGCTCCTGCCGCCACCACCAGGCCCCACATCCCAGCAGCAGCAGGACGATGAGGATCCAGACGGCGAACCGTTCCTGCGGACTCGAACGCATCCCCGGCACCTCGCTTCAGTTCTTCGGTGCCGGGGGAAGGCTATTCCTCCGGTGCCCGCCGCCGGGTGTGCGACAACTTCTCACCGGCGTCGACACCGGCAGGGTCGGAGGGGAACGGCAACACCATGCGGCTGCACGACGCTCAGGATGCCGGCCGTTTCGTGAGCATCGGCGCCGACCGCCTGCACTGCCGCGAGACCGGCCGAGGCGAACCGGTTGTCCTGGTTCACGGGTTTGGCGGTTCTTCCTTCAGTTGGCGGCACACACTGGGGCCGCTGGCCGGCGCCGGTTACCGGGTGCTTGCCCCCGACCTTCTCGGCTTCGGGCTCAGCGACCGGCCGCCGCACGGCGACTACCGGCCGTCCGCCCAGGCCGCCCTGCTGGCCGCCCTGCTCGAGAAGCTGGGGGCGACCCCCGCCCACCTGGTGGGACACTCGCTGGGCGCGCTGGTGGTCCGGTGGCTGGCCTCCTGCCGTCCGGCCGCCGCCACCTCGCTGGTGCTGGTGGCGCCGGCCGTCGGCCGGCACCGGCGGCTGCCCGTCTGGATAACCCGCGGCCGGTGGTATCCCCTTGTCCTGCGCCTCGCGATGTCGGCCGCCCGGCCGCTGGCCCCGTGGCTGCTCGCCCGGGCCGCCGGTGGATCCGAGCACGTCACCCCGGAGGTGCTGCGAGGTTATCTTGCGCCGCTAGCAAGGCCGGGAACCCTCGAGGTCCTGGTGGCGATGAGTCGGCTCGCCCCCGAACCCCTTCCCCCAGCGGGCGGTCACCCGACGCTGGTGATAGTCGGTGAACGCGACGTGGTGGTCCCTCCCGGGCACGGCCGGCGGCTGGCGGCCACCCTGGGCGCTGTCCCGGTCGCCACCGTCGCCGGGGCGGGGCACCTTCCTCAGGAGACCCACCCGCCGGCATTCAACCGCCTGCTCCTTGACTTCCTGGGGCGGACGGCGCTCACTCAACCACCACGTTGACCAGCCTGCCCGGCACCACCACCACGCGGGCCACCCGGCGTCCGCCCACCGCCTGCTTCACCCGGTCCAGTTCCAGTGCCCGAAGGCGGATGCTTTCCCCGTCGGTGACGTCGGCGGGAAGCGTGAGCCGGTCACGGACCCTCCCGTTGACCTGAACGACCAGCGTGACTTCATCTGCCTCCAGGGCGCCGCGGTCCCAGGCGGGCCAGGGCTGGCAGTGGACGCTGCCGGTCCGGCCGAGTTCCGTCCGCCACAGCTCCTCCGCCAGGTGCGGCAGGAACGGGGCGATCACCCGCACCAGGATGTCCAGGAACTCCGCCACCACCGCCGGGTCATGGTCTTGGGGCTGCACCCTTTCCCGGTAGGCGTAGGCGGCGTTGACCATCTCCATGGCCGCCGCGAGCGCGGTGTTCATCTGCTGTCGCTCTTCGAGGTCGCAGGTGATGCGGCGCAGGGACGCGTGAAGCGCGCGCCTGAGATCGCGCTCGGCTTCGGCCGGGGGCCGTGGCGGCCCGCCGGGGATCGTCTTCCAGGCCCTCACCAGCCTCCACACCCGTGCTACGAAGCGGGCGGCGCCCTCGATACCCTGGTCGGTCCATTCGAAGTCCTTTTCCGGCGGCGCCGCGAACAGCGTGGTCAGCCGTGTGGCGTCCGCCCCGTACCTTCTAACCATGTCGTCCGGCGAAACCACGTTGCCCCGCGACTTCGACATCGCCGAACCGTCCTTCAGCACCATCCCCTGCGTCAGCAGGCGCCGGAACGGCTCGGGGTGTGGTACCATCCCCTCGTCGTAGAGCACCTTGGTGAAGAACCGCGCGTACAGAAGGTGCAGTACCGCGTGCTCGATGCCGCCCACGTACTGGTCGACGGGGAACCAGTAGGCCGCGGCCTCCGTACGGAACGGCCCGCCCTCGTACCGGGGTGACAGGTAGCGCAAGAAGTACCAGGAAGAGCACACGAAGGTGTCCATGGTGTCGGTTTCCCGCCGCGCCTGCCCCCCGCAGCTCGGGCAGTAAGCGGCGACGAATTCGGGGCACGCAGCCAGGGGAGACATCCCCTTGGGCTGGAAATCAACCTCCGGCGGCAAAAGCACGGGCAGTGCGTTCTCGGGTACCGGAACCACGCCGCAGCCGGAGCAGTAGATCACGGGGATGGGAGCTCCCCAGTACCGCTGGCGCGAGATCAGCCAGTCGCGCAGGCGGTAGTGCACGGCCCGCCGCCCCAGCCCGTGTTCCTCGATGTAGTCGGCCACCCGTCTGAGCGCGTCCTCGCCGCACAGGCCGTCGAACTGCCCGGAGTTGACCATGCGCCCGTAAGCCGGACTGGCCTCCACCATGGTGGCCGGGTCCAGTTCGGGCCCGTCCTGCGGCTGCACCACGACCCTCAGGGGCAGGCGGTGGGTCCGGACGAACTCGAAGTCGCGTTGGTCATGGGCGGGGACGCCCATCACCGCTCCGGAGCCGTACTCCATGAGCACGTAGTCTGCGACCCAGATCGGGATCTTCTCCCCCGACAGCGGGTTGGTGCAGTAATGCCCGGTGAACACCCCGGTCTTCTCGCGGGCGGTGGACGCACGGTCGATCTCCGTCATTTTCCGGGCCTTCTCGATGTATTCGCGTATCTCGGCCGCCCGGCCGTTACCTTCCAGTAGTCGTGGCAGCAGGGGGTGCTCCGGAGCCAGCGCCATGAAGGTGACGCCGAAGACGGTGTCCTGGCGGGTGGTGAAGACGGTAAGCGCCGCGTCCAGCCCAACGACGGGAAAGCGGATCTCCACCCCCTCGCTGCGCCCGATCCAGTTGCGCTGCATGGTACGAACGCGTTCCGGCCACCCCTCGAGCAGGTCAAGGTCCTCGAGCAGACGGTCGGCGTAGGCGGTGATGCGGAAAAACCACTGCTCCAGCTCACGCTTGCCAACCACGCTGTGGCAACGCCAGCAGCATCCGTCCTCCACCTGCTCGTTAGCCAGCACCGTTGAGCACTGCGGGCACCAGTTCACCGGCGCAAGCTTCCGGTAGGCCAGTCCCCGTCGGTGCAGCAGCAGGAACATCCACTGTGTCCAGCGGTAGTAGCCCGGGTGGCAGCTGGCAACCTCGCGGCGCCAGTCGTAGCTGATGCCCAGCATCTTGAGCTGCCGGCGGATGGTGCGGATGATGTCGTAGGTCCAGTCGGCGGGGTGCACCCCCCGGAGGATGGCCGCGTTCTCCGCCGGCAGGCCGAAGGCGTCGTACCCCATGGGGTGCAGCACGTTATGGCCCGTCATGCGGCGGTAGCGCGCCAGCACGTCGCCGATGATGTAGTTGCGTACATGTCCCATGTGCAGGGCCCCCGACGGGTAAGGAAACATCTCCAGGAGGTAGAACTTGGGGCGATCGCGATCCTCTTCCACCTCGTACAGCCGCTCCGCTTCCCACCGGCGCTGCCATTGCGGCTCGGTGCGCGCGAAATCGTAGCGCTCCTCCAAGTCCATCTCCTCCTCTGCCGGGTAACAAAAAGCCCGTCCACCTGGGACGGGAGATTCCCGCGGTACCACCCGGCTTGGCAGTCAGGTCAATCTGGTGGAGCCGAGGGGAGTCGAACTCCTGGCCTCTTGAATGCCGTTTACTTTCGGCCCGTCCCCGGCCGTCCCCCGCCGTCCCTGAATGGCTGCGTGGGTCACATTTCGTTCCCTGGCCGTCCCCAGTCATCCCCGCCTTTTCCCGGCCCGTTACTGACAGGGTTACTGACAGGCGGGCAGGGCTATGTCCCCAAGATACCACCCGCCGCCGGCAGCGTCAAGCCGCCGCGATCACTCAGCTAAAATGTAGCCGAAGGGACATTGGCTCACTCAGACAA
>DYFO01000017.1 GCA_020725145.1 Symbiobacterium thermophilum | reverse complement strand
GCCGGAAACTCGATCACCCTGCCGCCGGCACTTTCAGCCTTGCGGCGGAGGATCGAGAGAAACACCCCCGGTGCCCGCACACCGACCGATCTGCCGTATTGCCGCTGGAACGCACGGTAGGAGAGCTTCTCCGTCTTGATGTGCTTACCCATTGCCAGGACGTGGTTGGCCAACCGGCCGTGGAGCGTCCGGCGATGGGCCGCCTCACGGCGGTGGAGTTCCGCCAGCACGCCCTCGGTCCGGCGCTGGCGGTTGGACTTCCGCCAGCGCTTCGGGCCGGGTTTCACTTGCCCATCGGGCAGGTAGTTTTCCGGGTTGTTCGCACGGCGCTGGCGATCCAGCCTGCGCTGAAGTCGCCGGATGCGTCGGTGCTCCCGCACAACCGCCTCGCAGAACGGGACGAGGAAGGCGCTCGCTTCCCCGACGGCGGCGATGGTGGAGGGACCGATGTCCAGTCCTACTTCCCCGTTGCCGACGCCATGTTCCGGCTTCCAGTACGGGGTGCCCTCGCAGACGAGCTGGACAGAGAACCGGTCCCGCCCTCCGAGCTTGCGCCGCACCAGCCGCGCGTACTTCACCCGGCAGCCGAGCGCATGGGCGATCACCGGATCGGAGCGGTCGACGATGGCCGAAAGGCTCAGCCCGAACCATTCGACACGGTCCTTACGCCAGCGGATGCCGGCGCGGTTCGACTTGCCCTCCACCGCGTCCAGTTGGCGATAACCCTTGAACCGGGGACGGCCGCGCCTGCCCAAAAGCCACGCGTTGGCCGCCGCAAACGCGCGGGAGGCCAGCTTCTGCACGGTGTGCACGTCCAGGTGATCGCGGAACGCCCGTTGCCGAAGGCGTACCGCATATCGCTGCAAGGCGGCATCGGCGAACTCCACCGACCGGCGGGCGGCGGCGAACGCGGCGGACCGCTCCTCGCCCTTGGGCAGGCGCCGCGCAGACCGGTACGCCCGCCGTTCCCGCAAAAGACGCGCGCGCCTGAGCGCCTCGCCCAGACAAGCGTTGTACACCTGCCGCGCCACCTCCAAGCGGGTGTTCAGGGTGTGCGCCTGCGCGGGCGCGACCCGCAGCCCAAGCTCGCAGACAAACGACGGGGTGCGATCAGACCCGCTTTGGCTGCTCGATGTACTGCTTGATGACGGCAAGCGGCGCACCCCCCACGGTGGCGACAAAGTAACTGTTGGTCCAGAGAGTCGGCAAACGGCTGCGCAGCCATCGGAACTCGTCCCGCAGCAGCCGGGACAACCGGCCTTTGCTCTTCCGAACCAGCTTGTGGACGCCGAACTTGGGATCGACTTCCACCAGAAGGTGCACGTGGTCCGGCATGACCGCAAGCTCGACGACTTCCGCGCCGTATTCCTCAGCTACGGCACGTATAATCTGCTTCAGCCGCTCGGCGACCTCGGGGACCAGGACGGGGCGGCGGTACTTGGGACACCATATGACGTGGTACTTGCAGGAATAGACCACGTTGTTGTTCGATTTGTACTCCACCGTGTACCGCGGCATGGGAACATTATACCACACCCAGGCTGCCTGATTTTGAAGATACAAACCGGCCGCCTTATCCCCATGGCTCAAGCCAGGGGCTTGCAGCGGCCACACCTCGGTCAGTGTCCCAGCCCCATGCAGGAAAGGCACAGCGTCCGCGCGTAGCGCAGGACCCACGCGGCCTCGCCACGGAATAGGCCCAGTAGGACGAGGGCAACGGCCACCGCCAGCAACGCCGGTCCCCATTGCCGAGCCCGACCTGCCTCAGTCATCGTCAAGGGCCTCCTGCACCGCCGCACGCAGGCGGGCGATACCTGCAGCCGAGTATCCGGTCTCGTCCGCGAGAACGCGCAGCTCCCGATTCACCACAAGGCTGCGAGGGATGGCGGTTACCCCGTACGCGGTGGCGACCTTCTCCTCCGTGTCGAGCAGGACAATGAAGGTAACGGGCAGGCGCCCGAGCAAGGCACGGGCACTTTCAGGCCGGTGGTCGAGGTTGACCCCGACAACCGTCAGTCCCTTGGCGGAGAACTCGCGGTGCAGCTTCTCAAGCTCAGGGAGCTCCTGAACACACGGCCTGCACCAGCTGGCCCAGAAGTTGAGCAACACGGGACCTCCGCGCGCCAGTTGCGACAGCCTGATCTCGTGCCCCTCGATGTCGCGCAAGACGAAATCAGGAGCCACCGTGAGCGGCTCGGATCGGGGCCGCGTCGGCCTTACCTGGCAGCCGGCCGCGAGCACCATCAGCACCAGCAGCATGACGGCCAGCATCCGGCGCATTGGGCCTCATCCTCCTTCAGCCGGGCACGCCGGCGTCGCCTGTCACTTGAGAACGAGGCGGCCCTCGGCATCGAGGTCAACTCCCCAATCCCGGGAACGGTCCCTGATCTTCTGCAGGATGCGGGCGGCTTCCTTTCCCTCCACCGGCCGGGGCTGTGCCAGCTGCGCATCGATCGGCACCACCCGTGCATCCACCACTCCTCCACGGTCCACGGTAACCAGCAGGATGGCACTGTCCCAGGTGTCGACGTACTGGTTGCGGGTAAACACAAAGTTGCCAAGACTGTAGGCGATCAGAGCGCCACGGTAGACCTCTATGCCCTGCAGCACGTGCGGGTGATGACCGATCACCAGATGGGCACCGTTGTCCACAAGCGCGCGCCCGTACCGCCGTTGGTAGGCATCGGGCATGGGATCACGCTCGACACCCCAGTGTACCCCCACTACCACCACGTCCACCGTTTCCCGGAGGTCGCGGATCGCCTTCATCACCTGGCTCTCGTAGTGGGTGACCAACAGCCCGGGACGCGTGCCGGTGGCCTCCCAGCCGCCGGGATAGATGGCGGTCGCCGCCAGGAAGCCCACTTTGAGCCCGTCCTTTTCCCAGATGTGGGGGCGCAGCGCCTCGGCCAGATTACGCCCGCCGCCGACCCGTGCCACACCGTAACGGTCCAGGTGCTCCAGGGTGTCCAGGAAGGCATCCGTCCCGTAGTCGAGGGTATGGTTGTTGGCCAGACTCACCACGTCTATGCCACCCGAGCGCAGCCCTTCGAGGGTCTCGGGCTTGCCGCGGAAAGTCCACTCCTTGCGCGGCTGGGGTTGGCCGCGGGTGGAGATGGCACACTCCAGGTTGGCCATGGCGTAGTCAGCCGACGTGAGTATGGAGCGCACGTTGTCCCAGGGATAGTGGACGCCGTGTCGGTCGATCAAGGTCTCCACCATGCCGTATCCCAGCAGCACGTCGCCCACAAACGCCAGCGTGGCCACGGGCTCTTCGACGACGGGACCGCCGGTGTAAAGACGTATGGATCGCGACGCCTCGTCCCACACCACCCGGAAGCCCAGGGCATCCTCGGCGAAGCGCACCGGCACCACGGCCCGACCGGATACGAGGCGCGGCGCAGGCTGGACGGGCAGCGTGCGACCGTCCACGCGCGCCAACGGAACGCCGATCCACAGCTGACTTTGCGTTTCGCCCCGCACGATGGTCACGCGTTGCTCGCGGGCGTCCCACAGGACCTCGGCTCCCAGCGCCTCGAAAACCGCCCGTGCCGGCACCATCGCCCGGCCGTCTACCAGCACCACCGGGGCGTCCAACGGCACCCGGCGTCCGTCGACGTAGACGCGGGGACCCGCGAAGGCTCCCACCCACTGCGGGGTGGACATCAGCCCGACCGTCACCAGACCCGCCATGAAGAGCTGGCACCCTCTGCGCAACCCTGCCACCTCCTGGACTCCTTTCCAAACCTTCGCCCCCGGGCCGGCCAAACCTGCCTGGCCGGACATACTAGTACGAGATGTCTACGCCGGAGCGAGGACGGGGAACCGCGTTAGCCACCGTCGTCTCCTGCCTGCTGATCTGCTTGCTGCCGGTCACGTTGCCCGCGTCGGCCGACGCGGCCGGCCGGCGCCGTGTGGTCATGGTGGTGATCGATCGGGTCAGCCCCGATGAGCTCAGCCGGGCTGAGTTCTCACACCTTGCCGATCTCGTTGCGAACGGTACACTGGGCTTGGTGGGAGCAAGGAACGGCGAGCGTGATCCGGCGGCGGCTTACGCCACGCTCGGCGCCGGGACGCACGTCGCGCTCGGCGGGTTCAGCGCCTCCGCGCTGGAGGTCGCCGAGCGGTGCGGGGGAACACCGGCGGGCCTCCTCTACAGCCGACGGCTGGGCAGTTCCCCCGGACGGGCTACAATCGTCTTCCCCACCTGGCCGGAGCTTGTGCACGCGGCACGCACCGGCGCGGCCGGCGGCCTCCCAGGAGGGCTGGGTGAAGCTCTGCGCCGGCGGGCGCACCCGGTCGCGCTGGTCGGCAGCGCCGATCGGCCCGGGGAGCAGGGTCGCTGGGCGGGCCTGTTGGTGGTGGATGGGCAGGGCACCATCGAGGCGGGCCGGTTGGACGGGTTCGTGGTGCCGCGGCCCGACGGTCCCTTCGGCGTCGGCACCGACTGGGACGAGCTTCTGACGGCAACCCGCGAGGCCTTGATGCACTGCGCGGTGGTGGTGGTGGAAACCGGTGAGACCCTGCGTGCCGACGCGTACGCCTCGCGCTGCACCCCGGGGCGCGGCGCCGAGCTGAAGCGCGAGGCCTTGCGGCAGACCGACCTGTTCGTCGGCCGGCTGCTGGCCGAACTCGACCCGACCAGCGACCTTCTGATCCTTGTTTCTCCCGGACCCCGCGGCGGCAGCACGGCGGCCATGAGCCCCCTGGTGCTGCGGGGACCGGGCTTTCAGGCCGGGCTGGCCTGGTCCCCGACCACGCGCTGGCCGGGGATCGTTTCCCCCGTCGACCTCGCTCCCACCGTGCTGGAGTTCCTGGACGAGCTCCCGCCGGCCGGGATGACCGGCCGCCCGCTGCGGGTCGACGCGACCGCGCGACCCGTCACGACCTGGCTGGCACTGGCCGAGCGCGTCGCGTCAAGCGAGGTCCGCCGGGCGCCCCTGCTCAAGGGCTACGTCCTGGGGCAGATCGTCGCCGTCGCGGCGGTGCTGGTGTCCCTGTGGTTGTCGGTACCGCTGGGGTCGCTGCTGCAGCCGGTGCTGCTGGCCCTGACCGTGGCCCCCCTGGTGCTCCTGCTTCTGGGTGCCTGGCCGACGGGATCGCCCGCAACCTCGGCGGGAGCCCTGGTCGCGTTCACGGCGATGGCCAGTCTCTGGCTGCACCGGCGGGGACGAGGCGGGCCCGAACCCTTCGTAGCGGTGAGCCTGACCACCGTGCTGGTGCTTGTCGTCGATGTTCTGACGGGATACCGGCTTACGCGGTTTTCGCCGCTGGGCTACTCGCCGGTGTCCGGCTTTCGCTTCTACGGCCTGGGCAACGAGCTTGTGGGGGTCTACGTGGGAGCGTGTCTTGTGGGTCTCACGGGATTGGCCGAAGTCAGCCTACGCGACCGCCTGCGCCTGCCGGCGCTCACGGTGGCGATGGGTCTGGCGCTGGCGGTACCCGCGTCCGGCAGGCTGGGGGCAAACCTCGGGGGAGCACTCAGCGCCGCGGTGGCTTTCAGTTGGACGCTGGCTTCCCTGACCCGCAACATTCACCCCGTTCGCCGTCTCGCGGTTGCGGCGGCCGCCGGGACGGCGGCGGTACTGCTCGCGGCGGCACTGGACGCCGTCGGGCAACCCCCGAGCCTGCGTTCCCACCTGGGCATGGCCGGGCACCAGGTGCTTGAGCGCGGGCTGGGAGTGCTCGTCCCCACGCTTGAACGCAAGGTGTCCCTGAACCTGCGTCTGATTCGCTACACCATCTGGAGCCGGGTCTTCCTTTCCTCGCTGGCCGGTTTTGCCCTCCTGTTTCACCGGCCGCCGGGGCTGGTCCGGCGGTTGCTGGCGAGATATCCGGCGCTGGCCCGTGGCTTCACCGGCGTGCTGTTGGCCGCCCTGGTCGCCCTGGTGGCCAACGACTCGGGAATTGTGGCAGCGGCTACTACCATGATCTATGCCACCGCCACGTTGGGCTACCTCACACTGGGCGAACTTGCCCGCCCGCACTGAGCCATGCCTTCGACACCATGCGGCATGGTCCTCCGATATCGGCCATTTGCTTGACATGGGTCTTAGATCTGCTAGAATGGGTTTGGCCGAGTTGACGGAAGTCAAGCGGGGTGGGAATGGAGCCACACAATTTCATACGGCCGAAAGGGGGCTGGTCGGGGTGAACGCTCTGGGGCGGCACGTGCTGGCCGAGATCTACGGCTGCGACCCCCGGATCCTGGACGACCGTGACGGCGTGGAGCGCATCATGGTCCAGGCCGCGGTGGAAGCCGGCGCAGAGGTCCGGCAGGTGGCCTTCCACAAGTTCAGCCCACAGGGGGTAAGCGGAGTAGTAGTGATCTCCGAATCCCACTTAGCCATCCATACCTGGCCAGAGTACGGGTATGCGGCCGTCGACGTCTTCACCTGCGGAGACAAGGTCAACCCGTGGGATGCGTGCAACCGCATCGTGAAGCATTTCGACGCCAAGCAGGTGCAAGCCACCGAGATGCGCAGAGGGATGTTCAGCGTAGGCCAAAGCCAAAAGCAGGCTGCGGGTTGAGCCCCTCGCGGCGAGCACCTGAGCCGCCTTTCGGCCCGAGCGAGCTGCCAGGAAGGATCTAGCGAGCCCGGCTCCGTGCTGGGCCGTTTTTTTCAGGAAGGGACGCCGTAGCCGTCCCACGAAGTCATATCTCCCGGAGGTGTCAGCGTGCAGGATCGGAATGCAAGGCGCATCGCGCTCCTGAAACGGCTCACCGAGGCTTCGGGAGTCCCGGGAGCCGAAGAGGAAGTCCGGGCGGTCATGCGGGAGGAGCTGGAAGCGGTAGGGGAGATAGAGGAGGACCGGCTGGGCAGCATCGTCTGCCGCCTGACCGGCACGGCCCCGCAGCCACGCATCATGTTGGCGGGCCACATGGACGAGATAGGCTTGCTGGTTTCCCACATCACCTCCGAGGGCTTTTTGAAGTTCGTACAGCTCGGGGGCTGGTGGGACCAGGTGCTGCTGGCGCAAAGGGTCATCGTCAAGTCCTCCAAGGGCGACGTTCCCGGCATCATCGGGTCGCGTCCGCCGCACATCCTTCCCCCCGACGACCGCAAGAAGCTCGTAGAGAAGAAGGACATGTACATCGACATCGGCGCCGCGGGCGAGCGCGAGGCCCAGGAGGTTTTCGGAGTCCGCCCGGGTGACCCCGTGGTGCCCGACAGCGCCTTCCGGCTCATGGCCAACTCACGCCTGGCGATGGCCAAGGCATGGGATGACCGCGTGGGGTGTGCCCTGGTGGTGGACGTGTTACGCGAGCTTGCGGGAAGCGGCCATCCCAACACCTTGTACGGGGTGGGAACGGTCCAGGAAGAGGTGGGCTGCCGCGGAGCCCGCACCTCCGTGGAAGTGGTCAAGCCGGACGTCGCCTTCGCCCTGGAGGTAGCCATCGCCGGCGACACTCCGGGGGTCAAACCCGAGGAGGCTCCCGAGAAGCTCGGCAAAGGGCCGAGTATCCTGGTGTACGACGGATCGATGATCCCCAACCGCCGCCTGCGCGACCTCGCGATCCAGACCGCGGAGGAAGAGGGCATCCCCTACCAGTTCGGTGTGGTCCCCGGAGGCGGAACCGACGCCGGCCCGATCCACGTGCACGGCGGCGGGGTGCCCAGCCTGGTGATCGGCGTCCCGTGCCGTTACATCCACAGCCACACGGGGATCATACATCTTGACGACTACGACAACGCGGTCCGCCTGCTGGCCGCGCTCATCCGGCGGCTGGACATGGACACGGTTCGCTCGCTGACCGCATGGGGGGACAAGGGGTCATGCTGCCGCTGAACCAACGCACCCTGGTCCTCGTCAAGCCCGACGGCGTCAGGCGGGGGCTTTCCGCTTCCATCCTGGCCCGCCTGGAAACGGCGGGACTGAAGCTGGTGGCCTTGAAGATGGTCAGGCCTTCCCCGGACTTCGCCGAGGCACACTATCCGAACACCCCGGAGTGGATCCGGGGGATGGGCGAGAAGACGCTCAAGACCTACCGCGATTACGGGGTGGATCCGGTAGCCGAGCTGGGGACCGACGATCCCCTGCGCATCGGCGAGCTGGTCAAGGGCTGGAACATCGCCTACCTTTCGTCGGGGCCGGTGGTGGCCGCGGTGCTGGAAGGCCCCCACGCCATCGAGGTGGTCCGCAAGCTCTGCGGGCATACCATCCCGCTTTACGCCGACCCCGGGACCATCCGCGGGACTTACTCCAGCGAATCGCCTATCCTGGCCAACGCCGAGAAGCGGTCGCTTCGCAACCTGATCCACGCCTCCAGCACCCCCGAGGAAGCGGAACACGAGATAAGCCACTGGTTTCCCGAAGGTGGTCTGGTGTCATACCAGCGGGCAGACCTGCTATAGCCAAAGCCGCAACGCGGCGGCGGTGGCGAGCCCCAGCGCCGTCCCTGCCGCCGCCAGCAGGCGGTGCTGTGCCACCGCCAGTGGCAGGAGCTCACGCAGGATGACGAAGAAGAGGCTGCCGGCGGCCAGCGACAGGCCGAGGGTGAGCCCGGCGGGCGAGCCCAGCGACAACACGCCGCCCAGCAACGCGCCTACCGGCGTGGACAGGCCGGCCAGCAGGGTGTAACCCGTCACCCGGGACGCGGTAACTTGGCCCATGCACAGGGGTACGCCTATCAGCAAGCCGACGGGCAGGTTGTGCAGGAGCACGGCCGTCGCCATCAGCCAGCCCAGCCCGGACTCGTGGGCGAACCCGGCGCCGATGCCCAGGCCGTCCATCACGTTGTGCAGGAGCACCCCCATCCCCGCCAGGAACCCCGCGCGCAGCCAGCGAATCCGGGCATCGACGACAGGGGAGGGCGGTCGTCCGTGAAGGAGCAGGCGATGCAGGATCACCATCGCCCCGACGCCGGCGAGAAACCCAAGCGCCGCCCATCCCAGGCCGGCCACGGCCACCGCCGAGGGGATGGCCTCAAGCCCGACGATGCCGAGCACCATGCCTCCAGGGTACCCGAGCAGGGCCGCGGTCAGCCCCGGCCGGCGGTTGGCCACCAGGCTGCTCAGTGCTCCTCCCAGGCCAATGCAGGCTCCCACCAGCAGACTGACCACCACCGCCTGGGTCATGCCACGTCCCTCCTCCGACTCGACGTTGACTACCCATATTCTACCCCCACGGGAGAACAAACTCCATGCTGATCTGGGTGGCACTGGCAGCGGCCCTCTGCGTGATGGCCGGTCGCCATGCTGCGGAGATGCTCAGCACCCCGCGCTACCGGGTCACGCTCCCCGGGCTGCACGGTGACCTCGAGGGTCTGCGGCTGGCCCACCTCTCGGACCTTCACGGCCGGGTCACGACCCGCTGGGGCCGGGACCTCGCCGGCGCGGTGAAGGCGCTTGAGCCCGATGTGGTGGCCGTCACCGGCGATCTGGTCAGCCGCCCGTCGCAGATCGAGGCCGTGGCGGAGATGCTGGGCAGGCTTCATCCTCCCCTGGGCGTCTTCTGGGTCACCGGAAACCATGAGTATCTCCTGGACCCCAGGGCCCGGTCCCGGCTCGTCGAGGCGCTTGCGCGACAAGGCGCCACCGCACTGGACGGCCGATGCGAGGTGGTCGAACGGGGCAGGGGTCGGCTGTGGTTCGCCGGTGTGGGCTGGGCTCCACACCCCCGCCTTCCGGAGATCCCTCCGCGGCCGGGCGAACCCCTGGTAGCGCTCACGCATCACCCCGACCTCGCGGAGGCGCTGGTGCCGGCGGGAGCGGGGCTGGTGCTGGCGGGCCATACCCACGGTGGGCAGATCTGCCTCCCGGGATGGGGCCCGGTGATCGCCCGCTGCCGCGGGGGACGCAGATGGGCACGGGGCTGCCGGCAGACGGGCGGCGCCATGATGGTGGTGTCGGCAGGAGTGGGCACCAGCTACCTTCCCTTAAGGGCCTTCTGTCCTCCGGAGATAGTGCTATTGACGCTACATTCGCCGACCGACATGGGAGGTGACCGGCGGTGATCCTGGTAGGCACGGCCGGCTTCAGTTACGACGACTGGCACGGGGCTTTGTACCCCGAAGGGCTGTCGCCCCGTGACCGCCTGACCTACTACGCCCGCCGCTTCCCGGCGGTGGAGATCGACTTCACGTACTACCGGATGCCCACCGCCCGCACCATGGCGGGCATGGAGCGCAAGACGCCCGAGGGCTTCCGATTCTGCGTTAAGACCTATCGCGAGCTCACCCACGAGGTGCCCGACGATCCCGGCGTTTTGGATGGGCTGTTCCGGCAGTACCGTGAGGCCCTGGCCCCGCTTGAGGACGCGGGGAAGCTCGGATGCGTGCTCGCCCAGTTCCCCTGGAAGTTCCAGAACCTCCCGGCCAACCGCGACTACCTCCTCCGGGTGCGCGAGCGCCTGGAGGGTCTGGCCCTGGTGGTGGAGTTCCGCAACTCGACCTGGGTTGAACCCGCCACCTTCGAGCTTTTGCGCGGGGCGGGCATCGGCTTTTGCTGCGTGGACGAACCGCGGCTGCGGGGGCTCATGCCACGGGTGGCGGTAGCCACCTCGCCGGTGGCCTACGTCCGCTTTCACGGGCGCAACGCCGCGCGCTGGTGGAAGCATGAACACGCCTGGGAGCGCTATGATTACCTCTACCGCGAGGAAGAGCTGCGGGAGTGGTTACCCAAGCTGGCGGACCTCGACCGCCGGGCAGAGGTGACGTACGCGGTCTTCAACAACTGCCACGCCGGCCAAGCAGCCCGTAACGCCGTGGACCTCCAGCTCCTGCTCGGCGAGGATGTGCGACCGGCCACCGATGCCTGACGCCCGGTCAACCTGCGGGCGACCGGCGAAGCCACCACTGCCGCGGCCGCAGAACCCGCACGAACACGCCTTGTCCTTACCATCGCATATCGGTAGAAGAAGGTGAAGAACGGCGCCATCGGGACCATCAGAGCTGTTGCTAAGAGGTTCAACACGGACTTCTCGCGCCAACACCAACGCCAGACACACAACACGTTGAGCACGGCTGCGATGTCGACCGGGACGTGCTCCTGCCTGCTCCTCAAGCTCGCTACGCCTGTTAGGCCGGTACCGCATTTCGTCCACTCACTTGCGCAGCGCTAGCTTGATGGAAGACCGGCCCGCGACGGCGTCGAGCAGCGTATGCAGGGTCTTGGATCTCTCGCGCACGTCGAGGTCGCCGACGGACCGCCGAGCATCTTCGAGCGCAAATCGCAGTTCGGGCAGATCGAGAACGGTGGCGGCGATACAGTAGTAGGTCTTCGACCGCCCTTCATTGAAGTGGGCGAGCATCTCGCCGAGGATTTCCTCGCGGGCGCACTGTTCTTCGATGAACACGTCGAGCCCGGCATGCTTGATCAGGGCGATATTGCCGTCGAGCGAGGCGTAGCAGGTGAAGGTGTCGCGCTTCCGTCCGAAGGCCCGGTGCTCCGCCCAGCGCGCGCATGACTCGCTCTCGGCGCAATCCCAGCAGAATTCGATGCCCTTGCGTTTCACGGCACATGTGATGAAGGGGCAGCCAGCAGATAAGCGGCTCTCGCTCTTGCATCCACCGCAGCGCGTCGCGGCCTCCGTGTGATAGCGCGGACACAGCCGACACGACAACCCACAGATTCCGACCTCGGGGTAACGAAACTTCATCGGCGCCCCCCCGTGCGTGCCCCGGTCTAACGCTGCCGATCAGCTGCGGGCCGAAGCACCGTCGGCTGGGTCGGCTTGTTAGGCCTGCCGTCGGCAAAATCCGGGCGACCAGCTAGCACAGCTGCCTGGAAACATCGGACGGCAATCACTCGTCGCCCGCAAAAGTTCGGGAACAGTTCCTGTCCAGCAATCACCTGCATTGCATACACGGGCCATCATAGCGTCTGAGCCCTGATATTTCTATTGAGGCGCTCCTACCATTTGCCGCCAACCCGGTCAAATCCTGCAATGACCTGTGAGTCGTCCAATCCGTGACGGACGAGCGACAGCTTACGACGTGGCATTATCACAGGCCGGCGCCACACACTGAGATCGCGCACCTTGACGCGGAGTCGGAGTCGTGCTAGCATTATTTTGGCTCCGGTAATTTTAGAGCAGCGAAGCAACGGGAGGCAGCAGTGGAGCACGACAGCCGTGCCTACGAGCTTGATGCCCTGCTGCGGAATCTGGCGGCTGAGTTCCGGGCGATCAGCCGCGGGGTTATTGCCTCCCACCAGGTTACCCCCCTCCAGTACCACGCCCTTTTCCAGTTGCGCTCCGGCAAGCTCACCATGGGCGAGTTGTGCGACCGCATGCTGCTGGCTTCCAGCACACTCACCGACCTGATGGACCGCATGGAAAACGGCGGCTACGTGACCCGTGAGCGCTGTTGCGTGGATCGCCGTGTGGTCCGCATCGCCCTAACCGAACGCGGCCGCCGGGTGCTCGATGAAGTGTTGCAGGCCCGCCTCGCGCGTCTTGATGCCCTGCTCGAACACATGACCGATGCCGACCAGGAACGCCTGCTCGCCTCGCTGCGGCAGCTGCACCTTCTGCTCAGGGAGTCGGCAGGGGGCAAGGCCACCCCGTGAAGTCGGTCGTGGCCATCCCAACGGTACTTCCCGGCGCTATCTCGGTCCGCAGCCAGGTGAGCCGCCTCGCGGTTCCCGCCATCACGGAGATGCTGCTGATGACCATCACCCACATGGTCGACATGATCATGGTGGGCAGGCTTGGAGCGGTGGCCATCGCGGCGGTGGGAATCTCCGTGCAGCCCATGTTCTTCGTGCTGGCTTTCTTCCAGGCACTGGCGGTCGGTAGCACGGCCCTGGTGGCCCGCAGCATCGGTGCCGGCGATCGTGAAGGTGCAAATCAGGTGACGCGCCAGGCGTTGATAGGAACGGTGGCCCTGGGGGCGGTGCTGGCCACGTTGGGTTGGGTTTTCGCCTCCCACGTTCCCCGCCTGATGGGAGCGGAGCCCGCCGTCCAGACGGTGGCCTCCGATTACTTCGCCATCGTGATGGCCGCCATGCCCTTCGTATCGGTCAGCTTCGTGCTGAGCGCTTCGCTGCGGGGAGCCGGCGACACCCGGACGCCCATGAAGGTGAACGCTTTGGCCAACCTGCTCAACATGGCCGGCAACTACGTGCTGATCTTCGGACACCTGGGGTTTCCGGCGATGGGAGTCCGCGGGGCCGCCATAGCCACCAGCTTCGCCAGGGGATTCACGGGGCTGGTCCTGCTCACGTTGCTGCTGGCCGGTCGGCGCGAGTTGCGGCTCTCCCTTCGAGACAGCTACCTGCCGCAGCCCGACGTGCTGCGCCGCATTTTCCGTATCGGCGTACCGGCGGCCGTCGAGCAGCTGGTCATGCGGGGAGGACAGGTCATCTTCGTCCGCATCGTCGCCGGTCTGGGGACCGCGGTGCTGGCCGCCCACCAGATCGCCCTCTCGGTGGAATCGCTGGCCTTCATGCCGGCCTTCGGGCTCGGCATGGCCGCCACCACCCTGGTGGGGCAGGGACTGGGAGCCCGCAGGCCGGACTGGGCCGAGAAGGCGGCGGGGGAGACCCGTCGCATGGGCATCGCCATCATGCTCGCCGTGGGACTCGGCCTGTTCTGCTTCGGGGAGAGCATCGTCCGCCTGTACACCACCGACCCCGAGGTGGTGGCCACGGGGGCCCTTGCCTTGCGCGTGATGGCGCTGGCCCAGCCCTTCATGGCCGTGAACTTCGTGACCGCCGGAGCGCTTCGCGGCGCCGGCGACACACGGTGGCCGCTTTACGCCACGGCCGTCGGCATCTGGGGCGTACGCGTCTGCCTGGGCTACGCGCTGGGAGTCGCGGCAGGCTTCGGCCTTGCGGGAGCATGGGCCGGCATGGCCGCCGACCAGGCCACGCGGGCCACCGTGCTCGCCTTGCGCTTCCGCGCCGGCCACTGGAAGAGCATTGACGTTTAGCCCGACGCCAGCTCCACCAGCCCCAACCGCGCAAGGAGCTCCATCGACCGCACCAGGTACTCGGCACGGCGCCGGCCCGTCTCCAGCTCGATGAGGTCGATGATGTCTGCGAGCGTGCGGCGTCCGTCGGCCCAGTAAAGCGCAAGCGTCCGCAGAAGAGAGTGCGCGCGGTGGTCGCGCTCGAAGGCGATCCAGCCGTCCTGTTCCTCCCCGGCGGGCAAAAGACCCAGACGTCGATCCGGCTCCACCGGCCCCCGGAAGCGCCGATGCACCACCAACTTCCTTGCCCGCTCCTCCCAGACGTCGGCAGGAGGGCTTCCGACGTCGCGAACCTCGCCCAGGACCGGCTCCACCAGCTGTGCCAGGGCCTGCTCCCACGACGCGGCCTGCCGTTCGAGTTCGGCCCGCAGGTGCTCGAGCAGGGGAGCCAGGGCGTCGGCACGCTCCCTCCCCGCCAGGCGGACGAGGGTCGCGAGGTCCGCCTGCCTGCGCTCCAGGAGAAAGCGTGCACGCCGTCGCGCAAAGACCACCTCGGCCGCAAGTTCCCGGACGGCTGCGGGCGCCGACGGGCGGCTGCCGGGAAGCTCCCCCAGCAGCTTGAACAAGGCATCACGGGGAGCGTCGCCCAGCTCCGTGCCGAATCCCGCTACCATCCGCATGCCGAGCCAGCCGGCGTGCGCCGACCCCGCCGCGGCGGCGAAGTACACGAAGCCCGCCGCCATCAGCGCCACCCGACGTAGCATCTCCGGATCTACCTTGTCCAGGGTGTCCTCGCTGGTGTGGTAGAAACGGTCGGGGAACTGGATGACCATGGGGCAGGGGATGTTCACCGTGGGGTCGGAGAGCACGTAGTGGTCACTGCCACCCGAGAAGGGGGTCACCGCGTGCCGGAAGAGGCCAAAGCGCGAGGACCCGGCGAAATTGCCGCCCTCGCGGGCGACCTCCGACAGCACGGCCGCGGCCAGATCGCCTGCGAAGTTGGGAGTGGCCAGGGGCGGGCGCTCCACCAGTAGTGAGCTGCCGCACAGGTCCTGTCGTTGGCCCACCATGTCCAGGTTGAGGGCGGCGACGGTGAGAGGTATGCGGTCCTCGCGGGTGGCAAGGTAAGCATAGGTGCCGGTCATCTCCGGCACCAGAAGAAACCTTATCCCCCGGCGAAGGGCGGGGAGTTCACCACGCCGCAGCACCTCCGCCAGTGTCCGGGCAGCCTCCAGGAGGGCGGCGGCACCCGACGCGTTGTCGTTGGCCGAAGGACGCGGATGACACAGGTGGGCGACCAGAAGCACTTCCTCGGGCTCGGACCCGGGCAGGAAACCTTCGACGTTTTCGACCGCGCCCTCATAAAAACGCGACCGGACCACCGCCCGTAAGCGCACCGTCCCCGCGGCGCGAAGCCGACGCAGCAGCGCTCCCTGGCGTCCGGACAGCACGAAGCCGAAGCACGGGCGGTCAAAGTCGCCGGCCTCCCAGAAAGAGGCGTATACCCGCGCATCCGGCAGGTCAGGACGCCGGCGCACCGGCGGCCACTCGGGCAACTCGTCCACGAGCAGGCCCAGCGCTCCGCGCTGTTCCACGGCCAACCGCCGCGCGGCGCCAAGCTGGCCGGTGATCAAGAGGAGCTTTCCGGAAACCTCACGGCCCTCGTAGCTTTGGGGCCGGTCCGCGGCGTCCACTACCTCCATTTCCGCCTCCACGCCCTCCGGAGGCGTGGGGTGGCTACGCTGGATCAGCGAGAGCGGGCAGTCGTGGAAGTCCGCGAGCTTACAGGCTTCTGCCGACGGCTCCGTGAGCCACAGCCGGGCGTCCTGCACCGCCCATTCCGCGAACAGGGAGTGACCCCAGTGTCCCTGTCCGACGGCGGCCGGGTAGGACACCAGCTCTGCTGAGATCCCCGACCGGAGGAGTTGCTCCATGCAGTGCCGGGCGGCTTCGCGAAAGCCCGGGCTTGCCTGAATGCGGTGATGGCGGACGATCTCCGCGACCTGATCGAAGGCGCGATTGCCCGAGACCTCCCGGGCCAGAGGTTCAAGGATGGCTCGCAGCAAGGGTCTTCCCTCCCTGGCGGCGGGTTCTCTTCGACCATGGACGAGTCCTTCAGCCTCCGAAGGAAAGCCGGTCGGTGTGGTGAAACGGTGGGGCAGGGAGGGGAGGAGACTTGTCAACCGCGAGGGGTTTCAGCACCGCCGAACTGATGCGGCTCGCCCTGCAGATGGCGGATCTCGAGGAGGTTCCGGGGGACAGCGCCGTCTACGTCGAAGGTGAGGGCATACGCCGGATCCTGGCCGGCATCGACATCGGTCCCGCCGAGCTCCTGCTGGCCAAGCAACTGGGGGTGGATGCCGCGCTGGCCCACCACCCCGCCGCGGGCCTGCTCAGCTTCCCGCAGGTGCTGGAAAAGCATGTGGACCTCATGGTGGACGCGGGCGTGCCGCTTGACGCCGCCCGCGCGGCGGTGGCCGAACTACGGGAGGGCATCGCGCTCGGACTGCACCGCGCCAACTACGACCATACCCCGTCGGTGGCGCGGGCCCTGGGACTGCCCTTTCTCAACATCCACAACCCACTGGACGAGCTGGGCCGCCGCCGCATGGCCCGCGCCGTCAACGCGCGCGTAGGGCGGGGCGGGACCGTGCGTGAGGTGGTCGACGCGCTACTCGAGCTGCCGGAGTTCGCCGCCTCCCCGGTGAGACCGGAGGTGATGCTGGGGGATCCCGACGCCCCCGCCGGGCGGGTGCTGGTAGCCCACGGCGCCGGCACCAACGGCGGCTATCCCGTGGCACGGGCCTGCTTCGCCCACGGCGTGGACACCCTGGTCTACATCCATCTCGACCACCAGGCGCTCCTGCGCCTGCGGGCGGAAGGGCGGGGCAACCTCGTGGTGGCCGGGCACCTGCCCGCCGACCTCGCCGGCATCAACCCCTACCTTGACGAGCTGGAGAGCCGAGGTCTCGAGATCGTCCGTATCAGCGGTCTTTGAAGACTCACTCGCCCCGAATGGCGGCCAGTGCCTCCCTGGGCGAGACCCCTGCGTACAGCACCGACATGAAGGCGGGGAAGTAACGGTCGACGGTGAAGACGTTTGCGTAGATCAAGGGCTTGAACAGCTCCGGCAGCGCCGGGCAACCCTCGAGGTCGATGCTGGTCTTGTAGCGTATCTCGCCGTCGGAGAAGTCCATTTCGAAGTTGCCGATGACGATGCCGAAGTTGATGCGGGTGATGAGCTCGGCGATGGCCAGCCGCTTGTGTTCGGGTGCGTGTGCGGGGAACTGCGAACTGAAGATGAACTGCTCCTGTTCCTCGCGCTCACGGGCAAAACAGGTCCACTGCCCGTTCTCCCCCGCGAAGCCCAGTCTCAAAACGGGGCTGTCGGCCAGCCGTGTGTACTTCCAGTCGTCCTGCTCGAAGAACGCGATCGCCGCATCCAGAATCCGTCCCACGCCCGATCCCTCCCCCTGTCTCTGCCCCCTGCTTCTGCGAGCACGGAGATTGTCCTTCTCGTGCCGGGGGAAGGGTTCGAGGCCGACCGAATGGAAGCAAAGGAACCGCTAAGACACAAGTCATGAAGCGGGCAGGGAAGATACGTGCGCACGGCTGCCGAAGAACCCGTCCGACCCGACGAAGCCCGCAACAGTGCCCTGCTAACCATCGACGGGGTCTGCTGGTGGGTGGGCACCGCCTTCACCGACACCGCAACCGTGGTCCCAGCCTTCGTAAGCCTACTCGGGGGCTCACCGGCCATGATCGGTTTTCTTACCGGCTTCCGCGCGGGAGGATACTTCCTGCCCCAGCTGGTGGTAGCCCACTACGTCGAGCGCTGGAAGCGCAAGAAGCCGATCGTCGTCATAAGCTCTCTGCTTCAGCGGCTGGCACTGCTGGCCGCCGCGTGGCTCGCCTACCGGTATGCTGCGAGTTCGCCCTCACTTGCGCTCTCGGGCTTCGTCTTCCTGTACATCCTCGCCTGCCTGAGCGAGGGGGTCACTGCCGTACCCTGGACCGACGTCCTGGCCAGATCGGTGCACCCTCTCCGGCGGGGGTCGCTTTACGGCCGCATGCAGTTCTGGGGGGGACTGCTGGCCTTCGGGGCGGGCTTCGTGGTCCATCGCATTCTCGGCAGCCCGCGTTTTCCATATCCTTCGAACTTCGCCCTCTTGCTCGCGCTGACGGCCGCCGCCTACTTCGCCTCGTTCTTCGCCTTCCTCCTGGTCCGGGAGCCGCCGGGACCGGTGGGCGGCGGCCGGCGTTCGCTCGGGGCGTTCTTCGGATCCTTGCCCGAGCTTTGGCAGGCTAGCCCCCATTTCGCGCGCCTGGCACGCTGCCGCGTTCTGGCGGGACTTAACTTCCTGGCCCTTCCCTTCTACGTGCTGTACGCCCGGGACGTGCTGGGTGCCGGCACCGCGGCCGTGGGCGCCTACCTGGCCTGCCAGATGGCGGGCAGCGTCGGAGGAGGCTTGCTGTGGGGAAGACTGGGCGATCGCCTGGGCCACCGCCAGGTCGTGCGCTTGGCCGTGCTGTGCGCACTGGCCAGCCCCTGCGTGGCGCTGGCGACCGACCTCGCGCACCGCATCTTCCCCAGCCTTCCGGCTGCGGTGGCGCTGGGACCGGCGTTCTTCTTCCTCGGCCTGACCTCGTCGGGCACCTGGATCGGCTTCACCAACTACCTTCTGGACACGGTTCCCGTTGCGCGACGCCCCAGCTACCTTGGGTTCATGAACACGCTGGTGGCCCCCACCACCCTGAGCTCGGTGGCCGGCGGACTGGTGGTAGACCGCCTTGGCTACCCGGCGCTATTTGCCCTGTGCGCGGGTATCCTGGCGCTGGCCGTCCGGCTCAGCCTCGGGCTGCGGGAGCCTCGAGAGATGTGCGCGGCGGAAGGACCCCTGCCTGGCGGCAGCGAACAGGCGGCATCATCGGAAGGGAGCGACCGCCATGTCTTGGCCACCCGGTCTGTTAACCTCCCCCGTGTACCTCGAACACGCCCCCGGCAACTGGCCGGAAAGCCCCGAACGCCTGGCCGCGGTGCTCAAACGCTTCGATGAGGCGGAAGTGCTGCCCCGGGTGAGGGTGCTGAAACCCCGGCCCGCGACCGCCGAGGAGCTGGAGCTCGTGCACCACCCGGGCTACCTCCGCACCCTCGCCGAACTGGCCGCCCGTGGGGGAGGGTACCTCGATGCCGAGACGGTGGTAGGCGAGCGAAGCCATGAGGTAGCCGTATTGGCCGCGGGAGGCTGCCTGGCGGCGGTCGACGCCGCCTTCTCGCCGGAGGGGCCCCACGGCATTCTGTGCCTCGTAAGACCGCCCGGGCACCACGCGCTGCCCGGCCGCGGCATGGGCTTTTGCCTGCTGAATAACGTGGCGCTGGCCGCCGCCTATGCCATCGTGGAGCATGGCGCGAAACGCGTGCTCATCGTCGACTGGGACCTGCATCACGGCAACGGCACCGAGGCCATCTTCTACGGCCGCCGCGACGTGCTCTACGCCTCCGTGCACCAAAGCCCCTGCTACCCCGGAACCGGATGGCTGAGCGATGTGGGAGAGGGACAAGGTGAGGGTTTCACGGTGAACCTGCCGCTCCCTCCGGGCTGCGGCGACGCGGCCTACGTCGAGGCCTTCGAGCGCCTGTTCCTTCCGGTAGCCCGGGAGTACGGGCCCGACCTCGTGCTGATCTCCTCGGGGCACGATGCTCATTTCGCCGACCCTCTGGGCAGCATGCAGGTGACCGCCCAGGGTTACCGCCGCCTTACCGCCCTCCTCTCCGAGGTTGCCCGGGAGACCGCCAACTCCCGGATCATAGCCGTCCTGGAAGGAGGCTACAACGAGGCGGGGTTGGCATGGAGCCTGCTGGCGGTGCTCGACGCTCTCGGGGATCTTCATCTCGAGTTGGGGGATGTGCCCGGGGCCCCATCACCGGGCTTGGGAACGCCCTCGGAGGCCTTCCTGCGCCTGGAGCAGGCATTGAGACTGCACTCCGCCTACTGGAAGACCCTTCGCACCCGGTGAGCGTGATTAGCTTTACAGCCGGATATTGGTTTACATAAGCGGCCGGGCACGGGGAAGGATCACGGTAGACGAGGAGGTGGCGAAACCGATGCCCAGACGCAGACGCCCGCTCCTGCCGCAGGCTGATGCCGGCCTCGACCAGCTCAAGCAGGAAGTGGCAGAGGACCTGGGCCTGGACGATGACGTCCGCCGCCACGGCTGGGGCGAGATGACCACCCGCGAGGTGGGGGCCATCGGCGGCCACATGGTCCGTCGGATGGTCCGCGGCGCCGAGGAAGATCTGGCCGCTCGCCGCGAACGTCCACCGCGTCCCCGGCCGTGAAACCAAGCTCGAGGGAGGGTCCGCGGACCCTCCCTCACCGGATTCGCGCATAAGCCGCCCCGCCTTCCGCGTAGGATCGGGTAGCCGATTCCGTATGGAGGGCGGACCCCGTGAAGCCCGTTGAACCCCTTGGCGAGAGCGGTCCGCGCCTGCGGGCCATGTCGATCCTCACCGGCGTCGCCGTGGCCTACGCCCTCTCGCTGACGGCCGCCGCCCTGATGGGTCTGGCCATGTTCCGTGTGCGCATCCCCGACCCCACCGTCACCTTGCTGATGTCCGTCGTCTCCTACCTCAGCATGATGGGCGGAGGAGTGGTGGCCGGCCGCCGGGCCGGCACCCTCGGCTGGCTCCACGGTGGCCTGACGGGCCTGGGCTATGTCGCGATCGCCCTCGTCCTGACGGGAACGCTCTTTCACGGCATCACCGGGCTGGGATCGACGGCGGGGCGTCTGGTGGCCGGTTTCGTGCTGGGGGCCGTCGGCGGCACCGTCGGCGTTAACCTGGATTGACGGGGCAAGGCAAGGCCTTGCCCCCGGCTCTTGGGTCAGGGTCCTCCCCTGGCCAGTTCCTGCTCGGCATGCCGGATCATCACCTTGACCATGTTGCCTCCGATCCGGCCACCGACCGCCCCGCATTCCCGGGAGGGCATGTCCCCCCAGCCCCGGATCTGGACGTCATCGAGCAGGCCGAGCTCTTCCGCGACCTCGTACTTGAGGCGCTCCCGCGTGGCCCGGGAGAGGAGCTTGCCCTTGACGAACTGCGCCAAAGCGTGTCACCTCCTCGTTGGGCCGCACTTAGCTCGTAATATTATGTCCCCCGTCAGGTCGGCTATGAGCGTCGAACGCTGGTACAGGCGGCAATCGACATGCGAGAGGAAATGCGGTGTCATCCAAGGAATAATATGTCGACGGGGAGGAGGGAAGGGGAGTGACGCGTTTCCTGCGGGTCGGCTTCATCCAGGAGCGCCTCGTGGAGATAGCCGAGGCGGCGGAGTACGCCCAGGCACTGCTGGAGCTGGATGAACCGGCGCGGCGGCGGCTCCAGGAGCGGCTTGCAAAGCGGGGAGTTCGGGCCGAGTTCGAGGAGGAGATACGGCGCTCGCTGCGTCAGATCGGCCGCCTGTCGCGCGATACCGCCCGCTTCCTCGCCGACCTTCCGTGCCAGCCTCTTCTGTATACCGGCCCTGAGGACACGGAGGTCGTCATCCGGCGCCTCGAGCAGCTGGTGGGCGACCAGCCCCTCGGCGAACCCTCACCACCGCGTCGGGGAAGGCAGTCGGCATGCGGGTAAAGGTCACGGTCATGGGCCACAGCGCGGCGTACTTCCCCGGCGGCCGCCGCGTGCATGAGCTGGAGCTGCCCGGGCCGCTTTCGCTGGAGCAAATCATCTGTCAGCTCGGTGCCGATCCCCAACTGATCATGCGGGCGCTGATCGACGGGCAGGCGGTGCCGCTGGACACGGTCCCTGCCGACGGAGCGGAGATCGTGCTCATCTCCCCGGCTTCCGGAGGGTAGGGATGGGCGGCCTGCGCGAGCTTGCCGAAGGCGTGCACGTTCTTCCCGGCCCCACCAACATCGGCGTGCTCTTGCTGCCGGGCGGGGGAGCCCTGGCCGTCGACAGCGGTCTGGACGAGTCAAGCGCCCGCAAGCTCCTGCGGGCGGTCGATGCCCTCGGTCGGTCCTTGACGGCCGTGGTGAACACGCACTCCCACGCCGATCACGTGGGCGGTAACCGCTTCCTCGTAGAGCGCACCGGCTGCAAGGTGCTCGCCCCCGCGGCCGAGGCCTCGCTGCTCCGCGCGCCTATCTGGGAGCCGATATACCTGTGGGGGGGAGCGCGCCCGCCGGTTGCGCTGTGCAACAAGTTCCTGATGGCCCCGGCCAGTTCCGTGGACCGCCTCCTGGAACCGGGTCCCGTGGAGCTCTTCGGGCTGCCGCTGGAGCTTGTGCCGCTTGGCGGCCACTCCCCGGGCCAGTTGGGCGTCCTGGTAGGGGACATCCTGTTCGCGGCGGACGCCTACTTCGACCCACCGGTGCTGGGCAAGCACGGCCTGCCTTACTTCGCCGACCCCGCGCGGGCCCTTGAGGACCTGCAGACGGTGCAGGATAGGGCTCCCGGGCTGGTCGTCCCCTCCCACGGCGAGCCCCTGTCCGCGCCCTCCGTCGCGCTCGCGGCCAACCGCCGCGCCATTCTTGACGGTATCGAGCTGGTGGCCGATCTGCTCCAAGAAGCCGGGCAGGCGCTGAGCACCGACGAGGTGGTGGCCGGCGTGCTGACCGCCATGCGGCTGCACGTGGCCGAGCTCGGCCGCTACCACCTGCTACGGGCCACGGTGTTTTCTTACCTGACCTACCTGACCGACCGGCAACGCCTCACCTTCCACCTGGAGGGGGGTCGCCTGTGCTGGCTTCCGGCAACCTGAGACGCTCCCGTCCCCCCTGCATCGCCGTGGTGGGCGCGGCCGCCTGCGGCCCGGAGGTCGCCCGCCTGGCGGAAGCGGTAGGCCGGGCGCTCGCGGAGGCCGGGGCAACGGTGGTGACCGGGGGGAGGGGAGGGGTCATGGAGGCCGCGTGCCGTGGCGCGCACAAGCTTGGAGGCACCACCGTGGGCATCCTGCCCGGCGCCGACCGCCAGGAGGCCAACCCCTACCTGACGGTGGCCCTCCCCACGGGCCTCGGTATCGCCCGCAACGCCCTGGTGGTCCGCGCCGCCGACGCGGTGATCGCCATCGCCGGAGGGTTCGGGACCCTCTCCGAGGTGGCGATGGCCCTGAAGGAAGGCATTCCTGTGGTGGGCCTGCGTACCTGGGAGGCCACGACCCCCGAGGGGCTCTCTCTGCCAATCCATCGCGCCTCAAGTTCCCAGGAAGCGGTGGAGCTCGCACTTCGGCTGGCCACCTCCGGTTGACGCCTGTCATCCTTATGTCGCGGGACCGGCGCGCGCCTCGGCCCCTTCGCGAAGACTGGATACTTGGAATGCCTGTGTTGTGGCCGTCGGTACTTCGCTAAATTACCATTATGCGAACTCCGGGCCGCCCGGACTGCCGCCAAGCTTCCTGATCCCGGTCCCGCGGCGCCTCGGCCATCATCACCCAAATGTGTAGGCCGAGCCGTAGGCATATGAGCACGACCCCCGTCCCGAACAACCAGCTGCCGTCAGGTTTGATCGCGAGCAGGAAAGCCCATGCGACAAGGTAGCAGGGAAAGCGCCGGATCCATGACGGTCTGCGAAGGTCGGAGACTAGACGGCCTCCCCTCTCGCTCTAGCCTTGCTTCTAGCCACGCGGCTGTGAAGATGTAGACAGCTCCGTCCTCGCTAGTGATCACTACGGAGCCATGGACGTCAGTTTCGGCCCTCGCCTCACCGACAGCGCCCTCGGGCTGCAGGACCTCCACAACCCCGGACCGCAGGACACCCTGTGCAGTGACCGACGAGCCCGCCAGCACGATGGCCACGTCGACACGGCAGGAGGCGAGGCTGTTGAACGAGAAGGCTACTTGGCGAGGAGGTCCGGTAATGCTTGACTTCAACCGCATGGTGGCCTTGTTCCTCGAGGCCCGCCAGGCCCGCGGGAATTCACCCCGGACCCAGGAGGCCTACGCGACTGATCTTCTTCAGTTCAAGCGCTACCTGGTGCTGTACTGCCCGGAGACCTGTCCCGGTTACACTCCTCCCCCCGCCCCCGCGCGCCAGGTCGCGCCACGACCCGACGCCGCCGGGGCTACGGCGGCGCGCTTCCTGGGCGACTTTGACGTGGTGGACGAGACCGCGCTCACACGTGATGAGGTATTCCGGATGCGGGTGGACCTTGAGCACGTGCGGCGCGAGCACCTATTCGGGTTTGACAGCTACCTCTCAAGGGTCAGGCGCAATCGTCCGGCCAGCCGCAACCGCAAGCTCAGCGCGGTGCGCAGCTTCTTTCGTTTCCTGCACCGGCGGGGGTACCTTGCCGCGAACCCGGCGGAGGTGCTGGAAAACTCGCGGGTCGATCGCAGGCTGCCCGTCTACCTCACTTTTGAAGAAGGCGATCGGTTGCTGCGGGTGATCCGCGGCCCCTACCGCGAGCGCGACCGTGCCATCTGCCTGCTGATGCTGGGCGCCGGGCTCCGCGTCTCCGAAGTGGTAGCTTTGGATCTCCCGGACATAGTTCCCGAACGCGACTACCTGCGAGTGAAAGGCAAGGGGGGCAAGGAACGCGATGTTCCCCTCTCCCCCGCCCTCGTCCAGGCGGTGATGGCCTACAAGGCGGTGCGGCCGCCGGCCGCCCGGCCCCAGGACCGGCTGGCGCTGTTCCTCTCCGCACGTCGCACGCGCATCACCCCACGCGCCATCCAACTGCTGGTCAAGCGGTGGGCCCGGGAACTCGAGCTGGAGAGCCCTGATGCCGCGCGTATCACTCCTCACAAGCTGCGCCACTCCTACGCCACCGAGATCTACCGGGAAGGCGGCGATCTGCGTACGCTGCAGGTGCTGCTGGGTCACCAGAACATCTCGACCACCCAGATCTACACCCACGTCAGCGACCGCCAAAAGCGCGAGGCACTGCGGCTGAACCGCTTCGCCCGCCTGCGGAAGCTCAAGGACCGCTGAGGCTTCAGTACGGGGGGATCTGCAGCAGCTGTCCGGGCCGTATCACCGGGCTGGAAAGCTGGTTTTCGCGCTGAATCTCCCACGCCAGCCGGCGTGGATCCGCGGTACGGCCACCGAGGCGCACGGCTATGTCCCAGAGGGTGTCGCCAGGGCACACCACGTACCATGTCGCCTTCGAGTCGCAAGCCGCCCCCTCCGCGCGCAAGCCGCCGTGCAGCCCACCGAGCAAGGCGATGAAGGCGGCCGCCAGCACCACCACCGCGACCACAAGTCGCCGCCAGCCCCTCCTGGCCATCTTCCAGCGCTTCCTTCGCCTCTGCATGGGCCGCACCTGCTCTCCGAACGTGTGTTCGTCCCCAGTATATACGAACAGCTGTTCGCAGTCAAGCGGTAGGCGAACGCATGTTTGCGTCTCCTCTCAAAGCCTGCTATAATGGTTGCCGAGGGAGGTGACCGTACTGGAGGAGGAACTGACCCCCAGGCAGCGCGAGATCCTGGCGTTCATCAAGCGGCAGATCCGGGAGAAGGGCTATCCGCCTTCGGTCCGGGAGATCTGCCAGGCAGTGGGTTTGAGTTCGCCTTCCACCGTGCACGGTTATCTTGACCGCCTCGAAGAGCGTGGCCTGGTCCGACGGGCCCCCGCCAAGCCGCGGGCCCTGGAGGTGCTGGACGCCGACCGCGACCTCGGGCGGCAGCGGCTGGTGAGCGTGCCGCTGGTGGGCCGGGTGACCGCCGGTGAGCCCATCTGGGCGGAACAGAACATAGAGGAGACCTACGTCCTGCCTTTCGACCTCGTGGGCTCAGAAGATGTGTTCATGCTGCGGGTGCGGGGCGACAGCATGGTGGAAGCCGGTATCCTCGACGGTGACTACGTGCTGGTCAGGCGGCAGCCGACCGCCGACAACGGCGACATCGTTGTGGCCCTGCTGGAGGACGAGGCCACCGTGAAGCGGTTCTACCGCGAGCGCGACCACTTCCGGCTCCAGCCCGAAAACCGGGCCATGCAGCCGCTGCTCGTTTCCGCGGTCACCATTCTGGGTAAGGTCATCGGTCTTGTAAGAAGGATGTGAGCCGGGAAGGTACGCCACCCTCCCGGCCCCGAGCTCAGAACACCGAAAGGTACTGGTCGAGCTCCCACTGGTGGACCTGGGAGGAGTAGATCGAGTACTCGATCTGCTTGGCTTCGAGGAAGCGGTGGAAGATGTGGTCCCCCAGGGCCCCTCGTATGACCTCGCTGCGCCTGAGCTCCGCGAGGGCTTCGCGGAGGCTTCCCGGTAGACTCTGCACACCGAGTTCGGCACGCTCACGCTCGCTGAGCCGGTAGAGGTTACGGTTCACCGGCTCGGGCACCGGGAGCCTTTGCCGTATACCGTCGAGCCCCGCTTCGAGCATCACCGCCAGCGCGAGGTAAGGATTGCACGAAGGGTCGGGGCTGCGCAGCTCCAGCCGGGTGCTTTCTCCGCGTTTGGAGGGTATGCGGATGAAGGGGCTGCGGTTGCGCTCCGACCAGGCAATGTACACCGGTGCCTCGTAGCCCGGCACCAGCCGCTTGTAGGAGTTCACCAGCGGGTTGGTGATGGCGGTGAAGGCGCGCGCGTGGTGGATGAGACCTGCCAGGTAGTGCAGGGCGAGTTCGGACAGCCCCCAGCGGCCCGTGGGATCGGGGAAGGCGTTGCGGCCGTCCCGGAAGAGCGACTGGTGGGTGTGCATTCCCGATCCGTTCACGCCGTAGACGGGCTTGGGCATGAAGGTGGCGTGCAGCCCGTGGTCGCGGGCGATCACGCGCACGACGTAACGGAAGGTGGCGATGTTGTCGGCGGTGGTGACGGCGTCGGCGTACCGGAAGTCGATCTCGTGCTGCCCGGGGGCAGTCTCGTGGTGGGAGGTCTCGATCTCGAACCCCATCCCGGTGAGTGCCTCTACCATCTCCTGACGGGCCTGCTCCCCCCGGTCCACAGGGGCCAGGTCGTAGTAGCTGCCCTGGTCATGCGTGCGGGTAGTCGCCCTGCCCTGCTCGTCCCGCAAGAACAGGAAGAACTCCGCCTCCATGCCCGCCATCATCTCCAGCCCCATCCGGCGTGCCCGTTCCACCACCCGCTTCAGGGTACACCGTGGACACCCTTCGAAGGGTTCACCGTCGGGTGTGTACACGTCGCAGATCAGGCGGGCGGCCGCTCCCCCGTCGGGGGAGCGCCACGGCAGCAGGGCGAAGCTGGCCGGGTCGGGTCGCAGGAACATATCCGACTCCTCGATGCGGACGAAGCCCTCGATGGACGACCCGTCGAACATGATCTGGCCGTCCAGGGCCTTGGGCAACTGGGCCGTGGGCAGGGCCACGCTCTTGATGATGCCCAAAATGTCGGTGAACTGCAGGCGGATGAAGCTGACGCGGTGCTCGCGCACCAGCCGGATGACGTCCTGGGCGTCAAGCTTCTGACCGGGCGCCGGCATGGGCTCTCCTCTCCCCGCGCTTCCCGTCGTCCCCCCGTCAGGAGTCCTTGAGTCTGAGTTCGTCGATGGTGCGGATGAGCTGCTCGCGCCGGTCGATGGGGTAGAGCGACGTGGGACCGCGGACTTCCTGGAAGTAGTTGCGCACCGCCTCGAGGTCTTCAAGGAGGGCAAACCTTGCCTCCGGGTCGGCCGGCACGGCCCGCTCCGGCTTCGGGGCCTGCAGGGTCGCCGGCCGGCGCCCTTCGGCAAGTGCCGCCTTGATCTCGAGCAGGGTCCCGACGTCGGCGGGAGAGAACAGGCGCTGTCCTCCCGCGGTGCGGGCGGGTCGGACCAGACCGAGTTGCTCGTAGTAGCGGATGCGCCTTCCGCTCAGGCCGGTCAGGTGCTCGACCACCCGCATCGGATACACGGGACGGTCGATCTCCGCGCCCCGCACGGCGGCCACCCCCTTTCTGTCAATGTTTTGTCAGGAACCCTGACAGTGCTTCTGGCGCAAGTATAGTCGCCCATGCCAACATTGTCAAGGTTTTGCCGTTTCGACAAGTTATGTAACCCGCATTAGAAACATAACAAGCACCGTCCCCGCCATGGCCAACTTGAGCAACGCGGTCCCGGCGGTGGCGATCACCGTGGCCATGGCGACGCGGAAGCCCTGTCGCACGCTGCGGCCAGCCGCCACCTCGCCGAGGATGGCTCCCACGGGTATGCCCAGGGCCAGGCCCGCCCATCCTCCCAGCACCAGTCCCACGATCCCACCGGCCAGGGCTCCTAGCACGCCCAGGCGGGAAGCACGCGTTATCCCCGCCCCCGCCGCCACCGCGAGGTAGTCGAGGATCAGGCTGGCCAAGGTGAGCACGGTGGCCACGATGAGCAGGTCAACACCCAGGCTTCTGACCCCCAGTGCCAGGGCGTACACCACTACCCCGAGCAGCACCACGGGCATCCCCGGAACTCCGGGCAGCACGGTGCCCGCCGTGCCGATCAGCATGAGCGCCACGCACACCACCAGGAGCACGACGCGCAGCACCGGGTCCCCCCTTCCCTACCGCGTGATGCCCATCTCCCTGGCCGCCAGCAAGCAGGCAAGTATCCCCTGTTCCCTGACCAGTCCGCCCTGCAGGTAAACGTGGAAGGGCGGCCTCATGGGGGCATCGGCGCTCAGCTCCAGCGTCGCCCCCTGCACGAAGCACCCTGCGGCCATCGCCACCGGCTCGGCGTAGCCCGCCAGCGGCCCCGGTTCCGGCGTGACGAAAGCGTCCACCGGTGATGAACGTTGTACCCCGCGCAAAAAGGCCAGCACCCGCTCCTGCGATCCCAGGGCGATCTCTTGCACGAGGTCGGTGCGTGGTGCATCCCAGGCAGGACGCACGGCGAACCCCAGGCGTTCGAAGAAGCGGGCGGCGAAGACGGCGGTCGCCACGGCACCGGCCACCATCGTCGGCGCGAGGTACAGTCCCTGGAAGAACAAGCGCTGCCACGGGGGGCTGGCCCCCAGCGCCGCGCCCAGACCCGGTGCGGTCAGTCGCGACGCGGCCAGCTCGACGAGGTCGCGTCGCCCGGCCACGTACCCACCGGCGGGAGCGAGTCCCCCTCCGGGGTTTTTGATGAGCGAGCCCGCCACCAGGTCCGCCCCAAGCTCGGTAGGCTCCGAGACCGCCACGAACTCCCCATAGCAGTTGTCCACCACCGTCACCGTCCCGGGGCAGGCGGCGGCCGCGAGACGGGCCAGTTCGCCGGCGGCGGCGGGGCTTATCCCCTCCCCGGGGCCGTAGCCTCGCGAGCGCTGCACGAAAGCCACCGTCCGGCCCCGCGTCTTTGCTTCCAGCAGCCGGGCTACCGCTGCGGGGTCGGGCCGGCCCGCAGTCATGCAATCGGCCTCCCGGTACTCCACACCCAGTTCCCTGAGGGAGCCGGGGACGGGGCGAAGCCCGATAAGGCCCAGCAAGCTGTCGTACGGCCGTCCCGTCAGCGAGACGAGACGATCGCCGGGGCGCAGAAGTCCGAAGAGGCACAGGGCGATGGCGTGGGTGCCGGAAACGATGCCGGGGCGAACCAGGGCGGCTTCGGCGCCGAAGACGCGGGCCCAGACCTCTTCCAGCGCTTCCCGCCCCGGGTCGTCCAGTCCGTAGCCGCTGCTTTCCGCGAAGTGGGCTCCGGTCACCCGCGCCTGCTGGAAGGCGGTCAACACCTTCAGCTGGTTGAAGGTGCGTACCTCCTCCACGCGCCTGAGGACGGGCCAGATCTCCTCCTCGACCTCCGCGGCCAGCCCGAGCAGCCCCCGGGGGATGTCGAAGCTGCCGAAGGCCGCTAGATCCGCCCTTCCTCCAGCCTCCGCTTCACCCGCTCTCCCCATACCCGTTCGATCTCCACCTCTACCTTGACGCTGCCCTGCCCGTACTCCTCACGCAGGACCTGGCCCTTGTCGTGTACCAGGCGCAGAAGTTCGCCCTGCCGGTAAGGAATCTCCAGCACCAGGCGGCAGCGCCTGCCCGCCAGTTCGGCCGAGAGCCGCTCGAGCAGGCAGTCAAGGCCTTGGCCGGTCAGGGCGGATACGGCGACCGCCCGCGGGTTGCCCGTGAGGAAGGCCCGCAGGCGCTCGTCGAAGACGACGCGGTCGCACTTGTTCAGAACCGGTACCACCGGCTGCTCCTCCGCGCCCAGTTCTGCCAGCACACGGTCGACGGTGGCCGCCTGCTCGGGCCACTTGGGGTGGCTGGCATCGATCACGTGCACGAGGAGGTCACCTTCTCGGACCTCCTCCAGCGTGGCGCGGAAGGCGGCCACGAGGTGAGTCGGCAGGCGCCGGATGAAACCGACGGTATCCGTCAGCAGCACCTGCTGCCCGGCGGGCAGCTCCAGCGAGCGGGTGGTGGGGTCCAGGGTGGCGAACAGCCGGTCCTCGACCATGGTGCCTGCCCGGGTCAGCGCGTTGAAGAGCGTGGACTTGCCGGCGTTGGTGTAGCCGACCAGCACCAGCAGGGGAAAGGGAACGGCACGGCGACCCGCCCGGACGAGCTCGCGGTGCCGCCGGACGTCCTCGATCTCCCGGCGGACCTCGGCGATGCGGCGGCGAAGGTGACGGCGCACCGTCTCAAGCCGGGTTTCGCCAGGGCCACGGGTGCCGATGCCGCCGCCCAGGCGGGACAGCTCCGGCCACCTGCCGGCCAGCCGCGGCAGAAGATAGGTGAGGCGGGCCAGTTCCACCTGCAGCTTGCCCTCACGGGTGCGCGCCCGCCGCGCGAAGATGTCGAGGATCACCTGCGTGCGGTCGATCACCCGTCGCCCCGCGGCCTCCTCCAGGTTTCTCTGCTGCGAGCCCGACAGCTCGGTATCGAACACCACCACCGAGGCCGCCAGTTCCTCGCAGATCCGTGCGATCTCCGCGACCTTGCCCGCGCCCACCACGGTGGCGGCGCTCGGGCGCTCACCACGTTGGAGCGTGCTCCCCGCCACCTCCAGCCCCAGTGTACGGCACAGCTCGGCCAGTTCCGCCAGCGAGTCCTCGGCCTCCCAGCGGTCTTGGGGCGTCTTCCAACCCACAAGATAGCACCGCTGCCCGCGGCCGCCGCTGAAAGCATCCTCAAGCTCCGACCGCCAGCGGGCGTCGCCTGTCGCCAGGGAGAATGCACCTCCACATCCTGACTGCAAGCTGATTATACCACGGCGGCACCGGGCCCGCGGTCCACTCACGGACCCGCGGGCCCGGCAGGTGAGGTGAAGGACTGCCCCCGGCCCCGCCCGGGGGAGCCCGCCTGACAAGGCGATGCGCTAGTTACCGATCAAGGCGAGCGCTTTGTCCACCGCCTCGGCGGCGTTGGCACCGAAGGCGTCGGCGCCGATCTCGCGGGCGAAGGCTTCCGACACCGGTGCGCCTCCGATCATGACCGCTACGTGCGAGCGAAGGCCTTCTTTCTCCAGACGATCGATGACCCGGGCCATCTCGGGCATGGTTGTGGTGAGCAGCGCCGACATGCCGAGGATGTCGGGCGCCTGTTCGCGCACGGCGGCCACGAAGCGATCCGCCTCCACATCCACGCCGAGGTCGACCACCTCGAAGCCGCCGCCTTCCAGCATCATGGACACGAGGTTCTTGCCGATGTCGTGCAGGTCTCCGCGCACCGTGCCGATCACCACCCGGCCGCGGTGGTAGGTCGGTCGGTCTCCCAGCGCGGGCCGGAGCAAGGCGAAGGCGGCCTTCATGGCGTTGGCGGCCAGGATCACGTCGGGGATGAAGAGCTCCCCTTCCTTGAAAGCCTGTCCTACCCTGGCCATACCGCGCAGAAGACCTTCCTCCAACACCTGGCGAGGCTCCCGTGCGTGCAACGCCCTCCTGACCAGCTCCTCGAGCGCCTCGCGGTCTCCGTCAAACAAGGCCCTGTGCATCTGCTCATACATGCGCGTATCCTCCTTCAGGCACCACCGAGCAGCTCCCGCAGCCCGTGCCGCTGTATTGCCAGCAGTTCCGATGCCTGCTCGGGGGTGAGGCAGCCTTCGGGCGAGCCGTTCAGCTTCTCGGCGACCACCGACTGCGCCCGCTCGACCAGATCCGGCGCGCCTCTGGATTCCCAGACCTCGCGCTTGACGCGGTTGGGCAGACGCCGGTGCCAGATTTCGCGGCGGAAGTGCTTGCGGGTGTGCTCGGAGGTCAGAAAATCCCCCGCGAAGCCCGCCTGCTCGATGAGCTCGCAGGCCAGGGTTTCCTCGCCGATCTCGATCCCGGCCGCAATGCGTTTGATGGCGGAGCAGATCTCGTTGTCGATCACCGCCTGCACCGGGCTGATGGTCAGCGTGGTCTCGAGGTTGCCCACCCCCCAGATCACGTTGACCCCGCCCCACAGGTGGCTCAATCCCACCAGCATCTTCTCGTAGGCCGCCTGGGGATCGGCGACGCAGGACTCCGTGGACATCCAGCCCGCCGACGGCAGCCCGTGGAAGGCGGCGATCTCCGCCCCCGCCCCCTGCAACAGCGCGCATTCCGGGGCTCCGGTGAGGGCGACCCCGGAGGACATGTCCAGCACGTGCGCGAACCCCAGGTTGAAGATAACCGGCCGACCCTCCTCGAGCAACTGGGTGATCACCACCCCGCTGAGCGCGTCGGCGTTGGCCACCACCAGGCAACCCGCAAGGGTGACCGGTGTCGTCCCCCCGGCCAGGGGCTCGGAGTTGATCATGAACGGAAGGCCATGACCTGAGGATACCTGCATCAGCTCGAGCGCGGTGGCCGACCACTGCAGCGGGCTGACGATGCTGTAGCCCAGGCTGAAGATGGGGTTGACGCCCAGCGGCGCTCCCCCGGCCAGCACCTTTCCCATCTCCAGGATCAGCTGGGCGCCACGCGCGGTATAGATGCAGGGCCGCAAATGCTTGCGGGTGTTCTCGGCCATGATGCGGAAGCCAACGAAGTCCCTGGCCGCGCTGGGGTAGTCGGCCAGCGAAGTGCCGACCATCCCATCCACCGCGTCCAGGGCGTCGATCAGGCGCACCAAGGCCGCGAAGTCCTCGGAGACAAGTTCGCGGCGGAGCTTTCCGTCCGAGCGGTAAAGCGCGTTCCCCGTCCAGAACAGCGGAGGTGCACCTGGTCGCAGAACGGCCGGCCCGTTCCCCCGACGGTCACCGATACGGACCTCACCCGGGCAGGCTTGGAGAGCGGCTTCCACCAGGCTGCGCGGGATCAACACGCGCAGCTCATCGCCGTCCGCCGGTCGAGCGCCGCTCTCCAGCAGCAGGCGTCTTACCGGCTCGTGGTGCACCCGCACCCCCACGCGCTCAAGTACGGTCAGGCTCCTTTCGTGGATGACCTCGATTTCGGCCTGCGCCAGGTAAGCCATTACGCGTTCACCTCCCGTGTTTCCCCAAGATAGGCACGCTTCACCATGGGGTTGCGGGCAAGATCGCAACCCTTGCCCTCCACCACCACCCGTCCGGTTTCCAGCACGTAGCCCCAGTCCGCCAGACCGAGGGCCTTGCCCGCGTTTTGCTCCACCAGCAGCACGGTAGTGCCCTGGCGGCGGATCTCGGCCACGATGCCAAACACCGCCTGAACGATCATGGGAGCCAGGCCCAGTGAGGGCTCGTCCAGCATCAACAGCCGCGGCCTGGACATGAGACCGCGCGCAATGGCGAGCATCTGCTGCTCACCCCCGGACAGCGTGCCCGCGTACTGGCGGCGCCGGCTCCCGAGCACCGGAAACTGCTCGTACATCAGGGTCATGCGCGAACGCAACTCGCGGCCCCTGCCGCCCCGGAAGGCGCCCATTAACAGGTTTTCTTCCACCGTCAGGTTGGGGAAGACCTTTCGTCCCTCAGGCACGTGCACCACTCCGCGGGCCACCACCTGGTGAGGCATGGAAGGAAGTGGTCTGCCGTCCAGGGCGATGATCCCGCCGGACGGTCGGATCAGGCCCGAGATCACCCGCAAGAGCGTGGTCTTGCCGGCTCCGTTGGAGCCGATGATGGTGACGACGGACCCCTCGGGCACGGCGATGGTCACCGCATGAAGCACGGTCACCTTTCCGTAGCCGGCATGAAGCTCCCTGACCTCAAGCATCGGCGTACTCCTTCCCAAGGTAGGCGCCGATCACCCGCGGGTCGCGCCGGACGTCGTCAACCGTCCCCTGGGCGATGAGACACCCGAAGTCCAGGACATAAACCCACCGGCACAGGCTCATGACGATCTCCATACGATGCTCGATCAGCACCACGGTGAGGGAGAACGCCTCGGCGAGCTCGGCGATCAGGTCGATGAGCTCCCGTATCTCCCCCGGATTCAGACCCGCGCCCGGCTCGTCCAGCAACAGAAGCCGCGGCCTCAACGCCAGCGCCCTGGCGATCTCCAGGCGGCGTTGCAGCCCGTAGGGAAGGTTGCCCGGCCGCTCGTTCCGCAGTTCTCCTAGCGCAAGGCGGTCCAGAAGGTCCAAGGCCTCGGACCTGATGGTGCGTTCCTTCCGCCAGTACCACGGAAGGCAGGCCGCCACGTCCAGGAAACCATAGGCATGCCTTCGCGCGCATGCGGTTTGAACGTTCTCCAGCACGCTCAGGCCGGCGAAGAGCCGGATGTTCTGGAAGGTGCGGGCCACACCGGCGGCGGCGATGCGGTGCGGCGGCTGCCCCACCAGATCCTTTCCGTCGAGCTTGATCGTGCCCGAGGTGGGACGGTAGATGCCCGTCACCAGGTTGAACACGGTGGTCTTCCCCGCCCCGTTGGGGCCGATGATCCCCACCAGACTCCGCTCAGGCACCGATAGGCTGACGCCTTGCAGAGCCTTCACGCCGTCAAAATGCTTGCTACAGTCCTCAAGGCTGAGCAAGGCCACGGCGTCGCCTCACCCCCTTGAGCACTTCTCCTGGAGTGGACAGGGAAAGCTCCCAGTCTCCGAACATGCCCCGCGGCCGGAGGTTGATGGTGGCGATCACGATGCCGCAGTACAGGGGCACACGCCACTGGGCCACGAAACGGAGGAACTCGGGCAGCGCCGAAAGCAGCAGGGCGCTTGCCACCGTACCGGTGATGCTGTTTATGCCACCGAAGAACAGGATGATGATCCACTCGGCCGATCGGAACCAACCGAACATCGCCGGGTCGACGTAGGAGGTGTAAAAGCCGAACAGCGCACCGGCGAAGCCTGCCAGCCCGCAGCTTATCAGGAAAGCCTCCACCTTGCGCCGGTAGGTGGGCACCCCCATCGCCTCGGCGGCTATCTCGTCGGTTTTGAGCGCCTGCCAGTCACGACCGAGCGCGGAACGTTTGAGCGTGCGCACCAGCCAAACGCTCCAGACGGCCGCGCCCACCACCATCCACGGTTGCGTGACCACGGGTATGCCGAACAACCCCATCGCCCCGCCCGTGATACCCACCGATTGGTTCAGTAACGCTCGGATCGCCTCACCGAAACCGAACGTGGCCAATGCGAAGTAGTCGCGCCGCAGGCGCATCACCGGCAGCGCCACCAGCAAGCCGGCTGCCAGCGACGCGACCACGCCCGCCAGCACCGCGGGGACGAAGCCCAGCCCCATGCGGATGGCCAGCAGCCCTGCCACATAGGCGCCCACGGCCATGAAAGCCGCCTGGCCGAAGCTGAACAGACCCGCCATACCCGTCAGCACGAAGACTCCCATGACGGCGATAACCGTCAGCCCGGTGAACACCGTGAGCGAGGAGTAAAAGCCCATGGTACCGCCTCCTCTCTCACGCCTTCTCCTGAGCGATGACGCCCGCGATGCCCTGCGGCCGCACCGCCAGGAAGCTTAGCAGGATCAGAAACAGCAAGACGGGAGCCCATCCCGAACCGATGGTGGCCGTCAACATCACCTCGACCACTCCGAGGAAGATGCCGCCGATCACCGCTCCGCCCAGACTGCCCAGCCCCCCGATAACCGCTGCGATGAAGCCTTTTACCACGACCCTCCCGAGCTGCGGGAAAAGCGTCTGCGTCATGCCCAGCAGCATGCCCGTCATCCCCGCAAGGCACCCCGAGACGAAGAAGGTCACGCCGATGAGGGTGTCGACGTTGGCTCCCATCAGGCCGGCGGTGACGGTATCGGCGGATATGGCACGGATGGCGACGCCCGTCCGCGTACGGTACAGCACCCAAGTAAGCGTCACCAGCGCGAGAGTCGAGGCGGCCAGCATGACCAGATTGACGGTGGAGACCGAGGCCCCCAGCACCGGATAGCTGGCCTTCGCCAGCATGTCAGGGTAGGCGTAGAAAGTGGGCCCTCCCGCGATCACCATCAGGTTCTCCAGCAGCATGCCGATGGTCACCGAGCTCACGAAGTAGAAGATGACGCTTCCCCCACGCCGACGGATCAACCGGAAGCCCACGAGCTCAACCAGCATGGCCAGCAGCCCGCCGACCAGGATGGCGACCGCCAACGTGGGCAAAAAGCTCCAACCGAGGTTCGCCGCCACGTAGTAGCCCGCGTAGGCGGTGACGGTGATCACCCCGCCGTGGGCGAAGTTGGAGAACTTGAGCACGTTGAAGATCATCCCGAAGCCCACGGCGATCAGGGCGTAGACTGCCCCCAGCGACAGGCCGTTGATCAACTGCTGTACCAGCACTGGTCTGACCAGCCTCCCCAGGGAAGCTGGGGGGAGGGATGACTCCCGCCCCCCGGTTCCCCGCGGATTGTCTCCCGGTTTCAGTCCGGAGCGCGCTTACGACCGATGTAGATGTAGTTCTGGTTCTCGATCTTGAGGATGGCCAGCGACATCCCGACCGGCCGGTGAGTATGCGGCGAGATGGTGATGGTGTCCATCAGACCGGGAACTCCCTCGGTGGTGGCAAGCGCTTCGGCGATCGCCACCGGATCGGTGGAACCTGCCCTGTTGATGGCGTCGGCGATGACCATCACCGCGTCCCAACCCATGAAGGCATGGGCTACGGGGTCGATCTTGAAACGCTCGCGGTACTCCTTGATGAAGTCCTGCAGGTGGGGTTCGCCGTAATCGATGTTGTTGGCGAAGTAGATGTTATCCGCAGCCTTGCCCGCCATCTCCGCGAAGGGAACGAAGAAGGCGTTTGGTCCGATGATCGGCCCTTTGAAGCCCAGCTCGCGCGCCTGCTGCGTCTGCACGACGATCTCCCTCAGGTAGTTGGGGAACACCAGCGCCTCAGGCTCCGCCCGCAGGATCTTGGTCAGCTGTGTCTTGTAGTCGGTGTCTTCCCACTGGCAGGTTTCGGTGGCCACGACCTGCCCGCCGTTCCGGATGACGTAGTCTACCAGGGGACCGATCCATGCTACCGACCAAGCATTGGCCCGGTTGAACAGTACGCCGAACTTCTTCAGGCCCAGGTCCTGCATCGCGTAGGAGGCAATGATACGGGCCGCCTCGCCGCAGGACGGCTGGCCGAGGAACATGAAGTTCCACACCCGGCCGGGCGACGGAGTCGTGCAGCGTTCGTCCATGAAGTATCCGTACACCGCCACCCGCTTCTGCTCGGTAACAGGGGCCAGCGCCAGTGCGATGTCGCTGAACGGAGGCCCAATGATCGCCGAGACGCGCTCGATGTCCACCAGACGGTGGTAGGCGCTTATCGCCTCGGTTCCGACGCCCCGCATGTCCATCGATACCAGCTTGAGCTCGCGGCCCAGCACACCGCCTTCCGCGTTCACCTTCTCGATGGCCAGGGTGGCACCGTTGGTGAGCCCCTGACCCCAGACCGACGCTCCGGCACTCAGGTCCTGGATGTTGCCGATGACGATGGGTCCGGTTTCGCGCTCCGTGGTCTCGGTACGCCGCCCACACCCCGCGGCCAATCCCGCCGCCAGGGCAAAGCAGAGGACCACGGCAACAAGCCTCCTCACGGTCGTCATCCTCCTCTCCTCGCGTCATACATCAACCTACAGCAGTCCTGCACGTACCAGGGCCGCCCGGATCCGCTCCCGCTCACGGTCGTCGACCGGCAGAAGGGGCGGGCGGACGTGCGCCTCCGCTATCACCCCCTGCATGACCAGTGCTTCCTTGGTCCGCGCCCGGTAGTCGCGCACCGGCGGCGCGAAGATGACGTCTGCCAAGGGCTGGATGATGGCCCCCAGCTCCATCGCCCGACGGAAGTCGCCGGCCGTCCAGGCCCGGTACATCTCCACCTGCATGGCGGTGGCCAGCGTACCGAACCCGATCAGGGCGCCGTCGCAGCCCAGCATGAACGACTCCAGGATGAAGTTGTCGTTGCCCGTCAGGATGGCCACGTCGTAGCCGTTGCCGCGAATGAACTTGACCACGTCGGCGAACTTACGAGCGTCGAAAGCTGCTTCCTTGATGGCCTTGACCCCGGGAATCGAGAAGACACGTGCCAGCGACTCCTCGGTGAACTCCACCCCCCCCAGGCCCTCCTGTAGCTGGAAGGCGATGAGGGGGACAGACACCGCCTCGGCGATCGCCAGATGGTAGCGGTACACGACCTCGGCGGACTGCGGCCTTCCACGGTAGGCGGCGACGGGAAACACCAGGAAGGCCTCAGCCCCGTGCCGCTCCAGCTCCCGGGCCGCCTCCACGGTGGCCCGGGTCGAGCCGGCACCCGTCAGGCCCGCCACCACCAGGGCCTTTCCTCCGATCTCCTTCTTGACCACATCCAGGACACGTAGCTGCTCCTGCAGCGTCAGCGCCGGGCCCTCGCCGGTGTCCACGTTTACCGCCACGCCGTGAACGCCCTGATCCACGAGCCAACGCATGTACCTCCGCAGCGATGGCTCGTCAATCGCGCAGTACCGATCCATGGGTGTGACCGTCGCCGCGATGATCCCTCTGAACATGCCCCATCCCTCCTCTAGCGGGCAGGAACCATTCCGATGGCCGTCTCCGGGCACACGTGGACGCACAGCCCGCAACCCACGCACCCCTCGCCGACCCGGAACCGCCCTCCTGCCTCCTCGGTAACCGCCCGATATATGCAGATCTCGCCGCAGCGTCCACATCCGCTGCAGCGCTCGGCGGATATGGACGCCACGAGCCGGCGCTCACGGCAGATCTCGGCCAGGTTGAGCACGCGCGCGGCTGCCCTGCCGCGGAATTGCTCGAGGCGGTGGTATCCCCGGGCCTCCATCCATTCCGACGCCTCTTTCAGGACGCGGCCGATGACCCCATAGCCCTCAAGGATCACCAGGGTCGCGATCTGTACGGCAGAAGCCCCCGCCAACAGGCACTTGATGACGTCCTCGCCACCCCCTACGCCCCCCGATGCACACACGGGGATGGACAATGCCGGAGCGGTCTGCACCACCCAGCGCAGAACGTAGTGCAGGGACCACGGTCCGCCGTGCCCCGCCACTCCCCCGTGCATCACCGGGGACTCGGTGTGTACGTCGATGTCCAGCCCGGTGAAGCGATTGAACAACACCAATGCGTCCGCACCGACCCGCTCGAGTTCTCTGGCCGTCTGGTAGGGACTCGTCAACTGCGGGGGAAGTTTGGGGATGACCGGAATGTTCACCGTGCCTTTTAACAGCCGAACGACCTCCTGCAGCTCGGTTCCGGTCAACAGGTGTTCGCCGTGCGGGCAGGATTTCACCTCGACGCCGTCGGCGCCAGCTTCTTCCATCAGACGGCAGTACCTCACCCAGGCCTCGGGCGTCTGGCAATCCACGTTCGCGAACACGGGTATGGACAGCGCCTGCTTGGCCCGGTGAAGCTCCTCCGCGTAGCGCTCCTCGTCGAAGGCGCTGCACTGCTCGTAGGAGTAGAGGGTTTCCGAGGACAGCGACCCCAGTCGGCGCCGGATGACCAGCATGTGCGGAGTCGGGTCGCCGACCCGCGGAATGGGGTTTTCGAACAGCGATTTCATACTGACCGCGCCGGCTCCCGCATCCTCGGCACGCTTGAGGCGGTCGATCGTGCCGGTGATCCCCGCCGCGGCCACCACGATCGGATTGCGAAGCCTGACGCCCGCGAAGCTGGTGGAGAGATCGAGCACCCTGAGCTGCCCCCGTTCCTGCCGGAAGAGATGGTAAACGTTTGCCGGATAACGTTTGCCATCTTCGGCGAAAGACAGGCCGATTCCTGCCGGCAATGACGAAAAGTGTGAGACTTGGAAGACCTCAGGCCATGGAGGCTACCGAATCGCGCTCCACGATCTGCAAGGGGACGAAGTGCTGAAAATCCTGCAGGTCACGGATGGCCTTTGCCCGATCGCGGCCGGCGGCTACCTGCAGGATGAGCTCCACGGCCTGCACCCCCATATCGTACATGGGGACGCGCAGCGTGGTCAGCGGCGGATAGGAGTACCTGGCCAGCGGGATATCGTTGGACCCTACCAGCGAGACGTCCTGCGGCACGCGGATGCCACGGGTGCGAAAGGCGAGCAAGGCGCCGATGGCCATCTCGTCGTTCGAGGCGAACATGGCGGTGAAGGGAGGTCCCGCCTCGATGAGACGGGTGGCCGCCCGGAAACCCCCTTCCTTTGTGAAATCATCCCAGACCACCAGACGGGGATCGTAGGCAACCTGCGCCCGCTCCAGTGCCTCGCGGTAGCCTTGGTGACGCTCGTGGCTGGTGAAGATGGCCTGCGGCCCCGACACGAAGGCGATGCGGCGGTGTCCCTTGCCCAGCAGGTATTCCGTCATCATGCGGCCGATGGCCACGTTATCCGTACGGATGCACGGCATGCGCACCTTCTGCGTGGCGAGGCCAACCACCACGATGCCCTGCCGCTGCATGCTTTCAACCTGCCGTTGCATTTCGTGCCAGTGACCGCGGTCGGTGAGGTCACTGCCCGCCAGCACCACCCCGGCCGCGCGGTGCTCGCGGAAGGTGCGCAGACAGCTGAGGATGCGCTCGCCAATGCGGTAGGCGTTGGATACCATCAGCACGTAGCCATGGCGACGGGCGTGATCCTCCGCGCCCCGGACGACCTCGGAGTAGTAGGAGTCGGAGATGTCGTGCACCACGGCCCCGATGGTCTGGGTCAGCTGCCGCTTCAGGTTGCGGGCCAGCGCGTCGGGATGGTAGTCGAGGGTGGCCACGGCCTTCAGAACCCGGCGACGGGTCTGCTCGCTCACCGGGTGGGCGCTGCCGTTGATCACCCGCGAAGCGGTGGTAATAGACACTCCCGCCAGCCGGGCTACGTCCTCGAGTGACGGGCGCCGATCGGGCAACGTCATTCCCTCCCGAGGGTGATGGGCACAAACATCGTCCGTCGGGGATTACGCTGTCGGCGCGGGCGTACCCTGCTTGTCGGGAGGAAC
>DYFO01000016.1 GCA_020725145.1 Symbiobacterium thermophilum | reverse complement strand
GCCCCGGGTGGGCGTCGGCATTTCGTGAACCCGCGGGAGGAACTGCATGTTCAACTGTCGAAGTGTTTTTAGAATTGCCTTAATGCCCCAGCCAGGGGGGGTAATGCCCATGCCACGCCGTGCCGGTCGACCGCACCCCGGTGGGCTCCCTCCCGATTACCAGCAAGTGCTCCTCGACCTGGCCTGCATGGAGCAGTCGGACTGGCAGTCGGTGCTTACCCGGACCACCGAGCTCGCCGCCCGTATGCTAGGCGTGGAACGCGTGGGCATCTGGTTCTTTAACGACGACCGTTCCGAGCTTGTCTGCGAGGACCTTTTCCGCCTGAGCCTCGGCACCCATGAGTCCGGGGCACGCCTCACCGTCGCGCGCTACCCCGCATATTTCCGCGCCGTCGAGGAGAGCCGCACCATCGCCACCTCCGATGCCCGGACCGATCCCCGCACCCGCGAGCTTGCCGAAGTCTACCTGAGGCCGTTCGGTGTCAGTTCCATGCTCGACGCCCCCATCCGTCTGGAGGGCAGGGCGGTTGGCGTCATCTGCTACGAGCATAACGGCCCGCCGCGTCACTGGAAACCCGAGGAGGAAGCCGGCGCCGCCTCGGTGGCCGACCTCATCTCCCTTTCCCTGGAGGCCTTCCGGCGCCGTCGTGCACAGGCGGCGCTGCGGGAGAGCGAGGAACGCCTGCGCCGCATAGCCGACAACATGCTTGACCTTGTGTCGGAGGTCGACCATGCGCTCGTGTTCCATTACGTGAGCCCCTCGTTCTCGCGGGTACTGGGTTATGAGCTGCGGGATCTGCTGGGGAAACCGGCGCTCGCGTTCGTCCACCCCGACGACCTCGCGGAGGTAAAGCGCGTCATCCGGGTCTCGCGCACAAGCGGCCTGCCGGGCACGGTGGAGCTGCGTTTCCGCCACGCCGAGGGTCACTACGTCTGGCTCGAGGCGCTGGGCAACCCCATAACCGACCCAAGCGGCCAGACGGTGGGCGCCGTTTTCGGAGCCCGCGACATCACCAACCGCAAGCTGGACCGTGAGCAGCTAAAAAACACCATGGAGATGCTGGAGAACACCATTCAGGGCATCATCCAGGCCATGGAGCGTTTGGTGGAACTGCGGGACCCCTATACGGCCGGGCACCAGACCCGCGTCACCCAGCTGGCCACGGCCATCGCGGCGGAGATGGGACTTGACGACCGGCAACTCCAGGGGGTAAGGCTGGCCTCCCAGCTTCACGACATCGGCAAGATCTACATCCCCGCCGACATCCTGGGCAAACCCGGCAGGCTGAGCGACATCGAGCGGGCCATGATCCGCACCCATCCGGAGGCCGGTCATGAGGTGCTCAAGGTGATCCGTTTCCCCTGGGACATCGCCCGTATCGTCCTCGAGCACCACGAGCGGCTGGACGGGTCGGGCTACCCCCAAGGTTTGCGTGGCGAGGCCATCTCGCCGGAGGCGAAGATCATCGGTGTCGCCGATGTGGTGGAGGCGATGTCCTCGCACCGCCCCTACCGGCCGGCGCTGGGCCTGGACAGGGCCCTGGAGGAGATAGCCGCCCGGAGCGGCGAACTGTACGATCCTCAGGTTGTCGAGGCCTGCCACCGGGTGATGCAGCGGGGGTTCCGCTTCACTCCGGTGCCCGGGAACTGACCTGTGCGGCCTGGAGATCGCCGGTGACGCGGAGGGAAGACCGCATGCTGATCCGGGACCCCATTCACGGCGACATCGAGTTGACGGGCATCCAAGCCCGTCTCTTGGACAGCGCGGCCATGCAGCGGTTGCGGGGAATACGGCAGCTGGGTGCGGCATACCTTGTCTACCCGGGGTGCAACCACACCCGGTTCGAGCACGCACTGGGCACACTGGCAGTGGCGCAGCGACTTCTGGACACCCTGGCCGCCCGGGGCTTTCCGGTCGCCGAGGAGCGCGACGCCGTGTGTGCCGCGGCCCTGCTTCACGACGTTGCCTGTGTCCCGTACGGACATTTTCTCGAGGACGTACTTGGGCTGATCCCCGCCCACGACTCACCGGCCCGCCTGGCCCCGAAACTGGAGGGAGAGATCGCATCGGCGCTGGGTCGGAGCCTGGCCGACCGTGTGTTGGCCTTGCTCACGGGAGGGGGGCCCGCCTGGGCCAGAGCGGTGGTGGCGGGTGTGGTCGATGCCGACATGCTCGACTACCTCCGGCGTGACGCCTTCCACGCCGGGCTGACGCACGGTTACGACGACCGCATTTTCCGCTACCTCACGGTGGTAGGAGGCACCCTGGCGGTGGAGGTGGAGCGCGACGGACTGCACCGGCCGGACGCCATCTCAGAGCTGGTCAACCTTCTCCGTCTGCGGTACTACCTGACGGAGCGGGTCTATTGCCATCACGCCAAGCTTGCAGCCGAGGCGATGTTGGGAAAGGCGCTGGGGATGGCCGTGGCCGCCGGGTACCCGGTGACGCGGCTGCACGACCTGGTGGACGCCGACCTGCCTGGCGAACTGGAGCGGGCCGGCGCGGGATCCCTGGCCCGCGACTTCGTACGCCGCCGCCTGTTGAAACGCGCCTACGTGCTGTCCGCACGCTCGGTCCCCGCCCCGCAGCGGGCCAGCCTTGCCGCCTATCTTGGCGATCTCGATCGCCGCCAGCAGGTCGAGGCAGAGCTGTCCGGCGGTCGGGCGGTGGTGGCGGTCACGTGCTTGTCGCCCACGCGCATGAAGGACCCCGGAGTTGTCCTGAGCAACGGGTCCTTGCTCCCCGGAGAGGCTCCTCTGGACATAAGCGCTCTGGAGGCAGGCTACGAAAACCTCTGGCGCTTGTATGTGTTCTCTTCAGCCGAGCACGTGGCGGAGGTGGCCGAAGCGGCCGCCGCGTACTTCGGCCGTGACTCGGAGTACCACCGTCCCCGGGCTGACCCGGGATGCAAGATCACGCCCGTAATCTGAGCGAGGTGAGGGGTCACGAAAGCCCTGGTCTTCACCAACAGCGTTCCGCGTTACCTTCTCACCCGGGTCCTCGGCGCGCTTTGGACACCCGCCTGCTGGGGTCCCCTGTCGTGCCTGACGTACCGGGAGATGAAGGCTCCTTCCCTGCCCGGGCCGGAGTGGGTACGGGTGCGTACGCGGGCAGCCGGCATCTGCGGAACGGACCTCTCCCTGGTCAGGCTGCACCAGAGCCCGCTTCTCTCCGCCTGGACGTCCTTTCCCTTCGTACCCGGGCACGAGCTTGTCGGCACCGTTGACGCAACCGGGCCTGGAGCTGCGGCGTGGAAAGCAGGAGACCGCGTGGTCGTGGAACCCCTGCTCGGCTGCGTCCCGCGCGGCATCGACCCACCCTGTCCGGCCTGCCGGCGTGGACAGCCCGTCCGCTGTCAGAACTTGACGACGGGTCGGCTGCAACCCGGCATCCTCATCGGCGGTTGCCGGGATACGGGCGGAGGCTGGGGCGAGTTCTTCGTCGCTCATGCCTCGCAGCTCTTGCGGGTCCCCGAACACCTGGCGGATGAGGAAGCGGTGCTGGTGGAGCCGCTGGCGGTGGCCCTGCAGGCGGTGGGCACCCACCTGCCCGGTGACGGCCAAACCTGCCTGGTGGTCGGACTGGGCGCCATCGGCCTTTTGACGGTCGCCGCCATCCGCGCCCTGGGATCGCGGGCGCGTGTGATCGGCCTGGCCCGGCACCCACACCAGGCCGAACTGGGACTCGGTTACGGGGCGGACCGCGTGGTGCTGACAAGGGCACGGTATCCGGTGGAAACGGCACGGGAACTGGGGTCGCGGCTGGCCCCTGCCCTGCTCGGGCCGCCGGCGTTGCTCGACGGAGCGGACCTCGTGTTCGAGTGTGCCGGCACCTCCCGGGGGCTGGCCGATGCCCTGCGGTTCGCCCGCCCCGGTGCCCGCGTGGTCATCGCCGGCCTGACCTCCTCGCTTCGAGGAGTTGACGGCACCCACGTTTGGCTCAAGGAGCTGACGGCCGTCGGTTCCTTCTGCTACGGGACCATTGAGCGGGAGGGCCGTAGGCTGCGCACTTTTGAGCTCGCCCTTGAGCTTGTAGCCCGCCGCGACCCCGACCTCCGGCCGCTGCTCACCCACCGCTTTAGCCTGGGGGAGTACCGTAAGGCACTGGCCATCCTCACCGGCAAGCGACGCCACCGGGCGGTCAAGGCCTACTTCTACTTCCCTGACGATCGCCTGACGCACCCAGGACCGAGAGGACGATGACCTTGCGCATCCTGGCCACCGTACAAGGACCGTACGGCCGCCGCATCGTCGAGCACATCCGCCGTCAGGTCGGGGCAGGGTGGGATGTCTTGGTCGTCGAGCTCCCCCTCATCAACCTGCCGGTGCTCGACGAGCCCGAAGCCTTCGTGCCGGCGGGCCTGCCGAACGCCGACCTGCTTTTGCACATGGGGGAGAACCAGACGGTGGCGCAGCTGATACCGGCGATGGCGCAGGTGTCAGGGGCAGGCGCGGTCATCGCCCCCGTCGACCACAGCCACTGGATCCCTCCGGGACTGCGCCGCCAGCTGAAGCGGGAACTGGAAGCGGCCGGGCGGGCGATCGTGTTTCCCGAGCCTTTCTGCTCGCTCACCGCTACCGACACCGACCACCCGGCCGTGCAACGGTTCGGCTCCCGCTTCGGCTTCCCCGTGTTACGGGTTACCCCGGACGCGAGCGGAACCCACATCGCCGGCGTCGAGGTGCTCCGCGGCTCTCCATGCGGCTCGAGCTTGTACGCGGCGGAACGCATGCACGGTCTTGACATCTCCGAGGCGGTACCGCAGGCCGGTTTGATCTGTCTGCACTATCCTTGCCTGGCCTCCATGGCCCTGGAGAACCGTGAGGGGAAGATCGACACCCTCATGCACCTGGCCGGGCAGCTTTTCAACCTGGCGGTGGAAAGGGCCCTGTGCGAGTTGCTTTCCCAGGAGGGGAGACCATGAAGTGGAGGAGTCTGCTTGCGCTGCTCGGCCTGCTGACGCTGGTCGGTTGTCTTCGTCCGTCGCTACCCGTTCAAATCGAGATGATCTACCTGGAGGACGTGCTTGAGCCCCTGCACCCGGACGAGCCGCCGGCGCACACCCTCGGCGTGAGGTTCTCTCCGGACAACGCCCTGCGGAGCATCGACCGGCTCAGGGACATGTCCCCCGCATCGGGGCTGACCGGCGAGGAGTACATGGCCTTTGCCAATCGGCTGACGGCCGTCGAGGGCACGGTGAGGAAGCAGGCTTTCGACCTCGCGCGCCTTGAGCTCGAGCTGGCCCTGTATAAGTACAGGGCGAAGGAGATAAGCCTGGAGGAGCTGCACGACCGCGAGCGCGCCTATCGTCAAGCCCTGGAGGCTTTCAAAACCTTTTGGCGGACCGCGAAGATCCTGGATTGAGGACCATCCGTTAGTCCAGCACCTCAACGGTTCCGCCCAGGCCGTCCACCCGAAGCCGCTGTCCCTCCCTGAAGACGGCGGTGGCTCCGTCGACCTGGAGCACGGCCGGCACCCCCAGCTCGCGCGCCACCACCGCGCTGTGCGACAAGAGACCTCCCTCTTCCAGGACGATCGCCGACACCAGCCCGAACAGGGGTATCCACGCAGGATTGGCGGCGGCCGCCACCAGCACGTCGCCTCGCTTCAGCCTGACCGCATCCTCGAGGGAACGCAGCACACAGGCCTGCCCCGTCCCGGTGCCCGCCGAGCAGCCCAGGCCGCGGTGAACCTTGGCGGAAGGGCGACGTCTGGGGCCGGTCACGGCCCCCGGGTCGATGGCCAGGGGGGGACGGAAATTGCGGTACAGGTGCGGAAGGGCGCGGTGGCGCCTCACGCGTGCCCTCACGGTGTCCCAGGAACCCTCCCCGCCCGCCAAGGCAAGCAGGTCGGCCCGGGTCATCCAGAAGATGTCGTCGGGCCGTTCGAACAGGCCGTCGCGTGCCCAGCGCTTGCCCTGCTCCAGGAGTACTCTACGGGTGTGATAGCGGGCCCGGCTGAGGTAAACGCGGGTTTCCTCCCTCCACCAGCACATCTCCTTGACCAGCCGGTACTGGGCCATGAAACGGCGCGCCCGGATGGCGCCCCCCACTCCTCGACCGAGGGCCTCGAGTGCTCGCGCGGCCTCCTCCTCCCGTACCCGCCGCTGTCGTTCCAGAGCGGCTGCCGGATCGTCCTCCGGGCCCGCCCCGAGGTAGCCCTGCAGCATACCCAGGGGGGTGTCGGGGTTCTCATCCCAGCGCGGGCAGGCCAGGTCCTCGTCCACGTCCGCCATGTAGCGGAAAGCCCGCAGGAAAGCGCGGAACTCCTCCCAGAACCGGCCGTCGGCCCCGAGTTCGGCCGGCGAGGATGCGCCGGCCTCCCGGACCAGCCGGGAAAGCCGCCAAAGCTCAAGGGCAGGCCGTACGGTGGCCACGGCGGTCAGTCCCGTCAGCAGGCGCGCCTCCGACACCGGCGGCGAAAGACCGGCGTTCAACCGGGTCAGTGCCGCCTGGAAATCATCCTGGGCCTGGGCTCCGAGCAGTGAAACCAGGAGGGCCCAGCGATTCGCCCGGGCGTGCAGCTCCACGGCCCAGACTACACGCCTGCCGAGCTCACCATCGTCGAGAGCCTCGGGATCCACCCCGTCCCACGACGGTTCCTCGGCGTCGAAGGCGGCGGTGAAGGCGGCGGCCTCCCCGAGGAGCCGGCGGTACGCGCGGCCAAGCGCCAGCAAGGTAGGGAGGGCCCTGAGGATGGTGGCGGGAGTATAGGGGGTTACCCGGCCGTCCCCTTCGTACAGCGGCTCGATACCCACGGTGCGGTCGAAGATGCGCTCGCGAAAGCCCGGCAGCCGGGCCAGCACCCGCTTGGTGGCACCCACGTTCCAGTAGCCGTGCCCGAAGATGGTGCGGGCCCAGACGACTCCGCGGTCGGCCCGACGCCACAGGCGCAGGCGGCGCAGCGACTCCTCCATGGCCAGGCCGAACTCGTGCTCGAAGGACATGGACTGACTCAAGATGGACGCAAACCCCGGCATCACCTCGCGGAAGTTGGCCGATGTCCACTGCCCGAAGTCGGGCGCGAAGCGGAAGGCGGTAACCGGGCGGCTCTGCAGCACGAAGAAGCGCCCGCCGGCAAGCGCCCACTCCACGTCCTGGGGGTACCCGAACACCTCCTGGACCCTTCGGCCCAGCGCCGCGAGTTCGCGAAGCTGCCCGTCGTCAAGGACGGGGAGGCTTGCCTCCGCCTCGGGCACCGGCTCCTCTCTCACCCCGTGCGGGGTGACCACCCGGCGCCGGCGCTTCGGCCCCACCTCGTAGGCAAGCGGGCTGCCGTCCCAGAAGTCGACGACCGCACGGTCGGGATTGACCCGGCCGGCCACCAGCGTCTCCCCGAGGCCCCACGTGGCCTCGACCAGCATCTCCTCTTCGCGCCCGGTGAGCGGATTCAGGGTGAACAGCACGCCGCTGGCGTCGGCCGCCACCAGAAGCTGTATGATGACGGCCATGCCCGCGGCGTCGGCCGCCGGTCCCAGCCGGGCCCGGGCAGCCTCGGAGCGCAGGGAAGCACAGCTGTCGCGGACCGCGCGCACAAGTTCCTCCCACGAGGCGACTCCCAGGGTGGTATGATACAGCCCGGCCAGTGTGCGGTCGGCGAGGTCCTCGTGGGTGCCGGAGGATCGCACCGCCAAAAGACCGTTGCCCAGCTCGCTCCTGGCCGTGCGCAGGGCCCTCTCCACCTCGGCGGGAAGGAACGGCGCCCGCGAGCCCTCCGCCGCCCGAAAGGCCTCGACGGTCAGCACTTTGCCCGCGGGCACCGCGATGCCCGCGGCCGCCAGCTGCCCCAGACGCCAGGCCTTGTCGCCGACCCGCTCGCGGTCATGCTCGCCCAGTGACGCGAGGTCAAGTAGCCAGCCCATGTCATGCGCACCTCACGGGATGTAGGGGGGATCGGCACCACCGGCCGCCAACTCTCGAACGGTCGCCAGCGCGCCGTCCATGGCCGTCAGCACCTCGTCTACCTCTGACGCGGTGATGATCAGGGGAGGCATGATCTGCATCGCCCGCGGCCGGAAGTCGGAGAAGATGGCCAGCACCCCGTGCTTCCCGAGGGCGTAGGTCATGAAGGGTCCCAGCCGGTCCTCGGCAAGCTCGAAGGCCATCATCAGCCCGCGCCGCCTCCACCCGGCTACCAGATCGGGGTGGGCCTCCTTGAGGCGGGCGTAGCCGGCCTCAAAGCGGCGGCCCATCGCCTCCACGTGATCCAGGAACCCCGGAGAGGTCGTCTCCTCCAGCATGGCCAGCGCGGCTACGCAACCCAGCTCCGCTCCGCCGAAGGAGCTCAGGTGGATGAAAGGGTGGCGGCGGAAGAAGGTGTCCAGGTGCCCGCGGTACATGGCCGCCGAAAGGGGGTAGACGCCTCCGCTTAGCCCCTTGCCGCTCACCAGGATATCGGGGGTCACCCCCCACTCCTCGATGGCCCACATGCGACCGGTTCTCCCCAGGCCCGCCTGGACCTCGTCCAGGATCATTACCGCTCCCCAGCGGTCGCACAGCTCTCTGACCCGGGGGAAGAAGTCGGCCGGAGGAATCAGGATACCGGCGGTGGCCGGGATGGTCTCGAAGATCACCGCCGCCACGCGGTCGTCCATCGCCGCCTCCAGGGCGTCCGCGTCGCCGAAAGGTACCTGCTCGAAGCCCGGCGCCAGCGGCTCGAAGTGCCGCTTGAACCGCTCGTCACCAGCCGAAAGCGCCAGGCCGGTATGGCCGTGGTAACCATGCCGCGCCGAGATCACGCGCGGGCGCCCGGTCCAGCCGCGGGCCAGCTTGAGGGCGACGTCTATCGCCTCGCCGCCGCCGGGCGTGAAGAGGGTGTAGCGGATATCTCCGGGGGCCAGTTCCGCCAACCGGCGCGCCAGACGGGCCCGCTGCTCGCTGAGCAGGATGTGGTCGCCGATGTCCAGCTCCTCAAGCGCCCGACGGAGCGCGGCCACCACCCGCGGCGGCCGGTGTCCCAGGTTGAACACCCCGCCGCTGGACCGGCAGTTGATGTAACGCTTCCCCGAGAGATCGTAAAGGTAGACGCCTTCGCGTCGGCCGGGAACGCGGTCGAAACCCAGCAGGCGGTACACCTCAACACGACCGGGCGACACGTGATCGGCGAACTCGCGGACCACGCGTTCCTCGGAGGCCCGACCTATCAACCTCTCCTCCACCTCATCCCTCCTCTGCCCGCAGGCGGGCCAGCACTTCCCGGCGCACCCGCACGCCGTGCGCAAGGGCATCCCGCTCGTGCAAGAGCTCTTTCTCGCCGGCCACCAGCACTCCCTTCCGGCCGGGTTGCGGCGGGCAAGCGTGCAGCCGGTCGATGAACCGATCGACGCGATCCCTGAGCACCTCGGGGTCACCGAGCAGGTCAAGACGCAGCGCCCCGAAAAGGTGGCCGACGCCGCAGGGTTCGGGATGGCCCGGTCCTTTCACCTCGTCAAGGTAGGCCGACCCCGATAGCACCCCGGCCAGCAGGTCCACCGCCGCGGCCAACCCGTACCCCTTGTAGCCTGACGTCCTCTCCGTGCCTCCCAGCGGGAAAAGACCGCCTCCCCGGAGGATGCGGTCGGGGTCGGAGGTGGGGCGGCCGTCGGCATCGGCTCCCCACGCCCGCGGAACGGCCCTGCCCCGGCGGGCGTGCACCTCCACCCGACCAATGGGCACCACGCTGGTGGCCATGTCCAGAACGAAGGGAGGGTGGCGGCCGGCCGGTACCGCAAGGCAAATGGGGTTGGTTCCGAGCAGGCGCCGCCGGCCGAAAGTGGGTATCACCAGGGGCTGGGTGTTGGTGAGGCACAGCCCGACCATGCCTTCCGCCGCCGCCATCAACGCGTAGTAGGCGGCGATGCCGAAGTGGTTGCTCGAGCGCGTCAGCGCAAGTGCCAGCCCGTGCTCCCGCGCCAGCTCAAGACATGTCTCCATTGAACGGTAGGCCACCACCGGCCCGAGGCCGTTGTCACCGTCCAGCACCACCACCGCTCCACTTCGGCGTACCGGGCGGACCTTGGGAAGGGGGTTTATGAGGCCACGACGCAGGCGTTCAAGGTAGTAAGAGTGCAGTCGGGACACTCCGTGCGACTCGATGCCACGCATGTCCGCGCTGACCAGCACGTCGGCGGCCACCTGGGCATCGCCGTCGGGCAAGCCCGTCCGCGCCAGGATGCGGGTGGCCAACGCCCGCAGCTCCCCGGCATCTACCCTCACGTACATCCGACCGCCTCCCGCACCGGAGCCTTTTCCCGCCGCGACAGGCCGATTCCTGCGCAAGAGCACGCAGCCGCGGCGGGTTGCACAGGCGAACTGCTCTTTAGCTGGGATGTTTGCTTGGGAGGACCCGAACCCGTTTGACAGAAAACGCCCCCTTCGGTTAGAATGAAGCAGCCATCCACGGCAGGGGGGGCCCTGATTGTCACCAAGGTCGGTAACCGCCCGGGCGGCGGGCGGCAGCGCCGCCAAGGGCAGGCCCCGACGCCTGCGTCTGCGCCTGGGGCGGCTCGTGTTCGGGCTGTTCGCGGCCGTGTTTTTGGCATGCGTGGCCACCGTGGCGGTGGTAGGCGGTCGCTTCGCCCTGGAAGCCTACCGCGATCTGCCCGTCTTGACCAGCCTGGAGCCCCGCAACAGCGAGAGTTCCTTCCTCTACGACGCCTCGGGCCAGCTCATCACGCAGCTCCATGGCGGGGAGCATCGCGTGCCGGTGAGCCTGAAGGAGATCCCCGACCACGTCGTCGACGCCTTCGTGGCCATCGAGGACCACCGCTTCTTCGACCACCCCGGGCTTGATTTCAAGGGCATCCTGCGGGCGGCTTACGTGAACCTTACCGGCGGAACCATCAGCGAGGGCGCCAGCACCATCACCCAGCAGCTGGCCAGGAACGCCTGGTTGACCCTCGACCGCACCTACAAGCGCAAGGTTCAGGAGGTCTTCCTCGCCCTGCAACTGGAACGCGCCTACACCAAGCACGAGATCCTCGAGATGTACCTGAACCAGATATTCTTCGGGCACAATGCCTATGGTGTGCAGGCGGCCGCGCAGGTGTACTTCGGCAAGGATGTGGGCCAGCTCACGGTGGCCGAAGGGGCGCTGCTGGCGGCCATCGCTCGGGCTCCGGGCCTATATTCGCCCTACGTCAACTTCGAAAACGGCCTCCGCCGACGCAACCTCGTGCTGGAAGCGATGGGCACCCACGGTTTCCTCACCGCCGAACAGGTGCGCCAGGCGCGTGAGGAGCCGATGGTGCTGGCCGGGCTGCGCAAGCCCGTCGACTACCCCCACCCCTGGTTCGTGGACTACGTCGTACACCAGCTCCTTGAGAGGTACGGGCCGTCCCGCGTCTACCGCGAGGGGCTGAGGGTGTTCACCACCCTGGTTCCGGAGATCCAGGATGCGGCCGAGGAAGCGGTGCGCAGGCATCTTGACAAGCCCTTCCCGCTGGGCCAGACCGACCCCCAAACCGGCGAGAGCATCGTGCAGCCGGAAGTGGGAGCGGTCTTCATGGATCCCCGCACGGGACACATCCTGGCCATGGTGGGAGGGCGCGCCCACGGTGAGGCGCTGAAGCTAAACCGGGCCTGGCAGGCTTACCGCCAGACGGGCTCGGCCTTCAAGCCCCTGACCGCCTACGTTGCCGCCTTGGAGCTGGGCCACAGCCCGGCCACGGTGGTAGATGACTGGCCGGCCACCTACACGCTGGTCGACGGGACCGAGTGGACCTTTGAGAACTACAACCGCCTGTACCGAGGGCTGACTCCCTACCGCGAGGGGCTTGCCCTTTCCATCAACACCATGGCGGTCAAGGTGCTCCAGCAGGTGGGAATACGCACGGGATTCGAGTACGCCCAGCGCCTCGGGATCGAGAGCCTGGTAACGCGGGACGCGCGCGGCAACAGCGACTACACGCTGTCGCTGGCCCTCGGGGCATTGACGCGGGGGGCAACCGTCCTGGATATGGCCCGCGCTTTCGCCGTCTTCGCCAACGGCGGTTACCGTATCAAGCCTCTGGCCATCCTCAGGGTCGAGGACCGTCATGGCAACGTGGTGGAGGACAACCGGCCGGTGCGCGAGGTGGTGATCCGCGAGGAAACCGCCTACCTGATGAACAGCATGCTCATGTCCACCGTGCAGTGGGGCACCGGCACCCCGGCCCGGCTGCCCGATGGCCGGCAGGTCGCCGGAAAGACCGGAACCACCAGCGACGACGTGGACGCCTGGTGGGTCGGTTACACCCCCGAGTTCGTGGGAGCGGTGTGGATGGGCTTCGACCAGCCCAAGCCCATGAACCGGGTATGGGGCAGCACCTACCCCGCGCCCATCTGGCGGGACGTGGCCATGGTGGCCCTGCGCGACGTCCCGCCGTCGGAGTTCCCGCGACCTCGCAACATCGTGGACGTGGAGGTCTGCACGCGCTCGGGAAAGCTCCCCGGTCCTCACTGCCCGTCGGCCGAACTGCGAACCGAGGTCTTCGTCAAGGGAACAGAGCCGCGCACAAGCTGCGACGTGCACACCCTGGTGACCGTCTGCGGCGACAACCCCAACGCGCTGGCCACCGCCTCCTGCCCCAATCCGGTTACCCGGGTGGCCATCCGACGCCAGGAACCCTGGGTGCCCTACACCACCGTGCACTCCAAGCTGAACCGACTGGTCAGCTACATTCCGGCCGATGCCCATCTCGAGCCACCCCACGAGCCGTGCCGGCTCCACGGCCCGCAGGACCCCGGAAAGCCTCCCTACGTGGGACCGGTCCGCAACATCGCCGTGTCCGCCTGGCGATGGGAGTTTTCCCCCGCAGAGATCGTGGTGAACTTCGGCGACCGCGTGGTGCTGCGCCTGGAGGCCACCGATGTGAACCACGGCTTCTCGCTGCCCGCCTTCGACATCCACGTGATCATGCTGGCCAAACGGCCGGTTACGGTGGAGTTCATCGCCGACCGCGAAGGGACTTTCCCCTTCCACTCCGCGGTGTACGCCGGGACAGGCTGGGAGAACATGACCGGTCGCCTGATCGTGCGTCCCGCCCCGCAACCGGGCACGGGCGGCCACTAGCCGGTCAGTTCCACAACGGTGGCGCCTTCTCCACCCTCCTCGCGTCCCGCAGGCCAAAAGCGCGCCACCCGGGGATGGGTTTCCAGGTAGGCACGCACCGCCTGCCGCAGCGCGCCGGTGCCCCGGCCGTGGACCACCCGGATCACCGACAGCCCGGCCAGACATGCGTCATCCAGGTACTTGTCCAGGAGTAAAATGGCCTCTTCCACCTTCTTGCCCCTGAGGTGAATCTCCGTCGACACCGCCGCCACCTTCGCCAGCCCGGGGTCGTGGCCGACCGCCGTTGAAGGCACTACCTCCTCGGCCGCCGGTGCCCGTGCCAGGTCGGAAGCGGGCACCACCACCCTCATCGCCCCCACCTGCACCTGCACCTCGCGCGACGCATCGCCGGAAAGCACCACACCGGCCTGTCCCAGGCTCCTGACCACCACCCGTGCACCGGGCCTGATGTCGCCGGGATCCACGGGCTCCTCGGCGTCCGGCGGTGTGGGCGCGAACGCGTCCAGTTCGCCGTCCAGACTCAACTCTATCTCTTCCAGCCCCCGCCGCACCCGCTCGCCGATCTCGACGCGCCGGCGCTCGCCCATTGCCGGTGACTCGCGACGCGCCTCCCGGAGCTCCTTCAAGAGCGCCTCGGCCTGGCGCCGGGCCTGCGCCACGATCTGGCGGACCTCGCCTCGGACTTTCTCGGCGACCCGGCGGTCGCGCTCGGCGGCCGCGGCCAGCCGTCCCTCCAGGTCGGCCGCCAACCGGCGCACCTCGCCGAGTTCGCGCTCGAGCCTGGAGCGTTCGGCCACCAGGGCGGCACGCTCGCGCTCTACGCTGCGCAGAAGGTCGTCGACGGCCGTCTCTTCCCGCGAGAGCAGCTGTCGCGCCCGCGCCACGAGGTCGGGGGCGAGCCCGAGGCGAAGGGCGATGTCCAGCGCGTTCGATCGCCCGGGCACCCCGATCAGCAAACGGTAGGTCGGCCGCAGCGTCTCGGGGTCGAACTCCACGCAGGCGTTCACCATGCCCGGCCGCTGGTGGGCGAAGAGCTTGAGTTCACCGTAGTGGGTGGTGGCCATGGTGTGGGCGCCGAGCTCCTGCAGGCGCTCAAGCAGCGCCATGGCCAGCACCGAACCTTCCGTCGGGTCGGTCCCCGCCCCCACCTCATCCAGCAGTACGAGGCAACCCGGCCCTACCTCGCGCAGGATCGCGACGGTGTTGGTCAGATGAGCCGAGAAGGTCGACAGGTTCTGCTGGATGCTCTGCTCGTCGCCGATGTCGCAGTAGACGTCACGGTACACCGGGAGCCGGCTTCCGGGCAGGGCCGGAATCTGCAGCCCCGCCTGGGCCATGAGGCAAAGCAGCCCGACGGTCTTGAGGGTCACCGTCTTGCCGCCGGTGTTAGGTCCGGTGATCACCATCGTCCTGAACTTGTGCCCGAGCTCGACGTCGATGGGTACCACCTCTTGGGACTGGGGGGCAAGCAGCGGGTGCCTGGCTCCCCGCAGCTCCAGATGGCCGTGTTCGTCCAGCTCCGGCCGGCTCGCGTCCTGGTCCTTGGCCAGGCGGGCGCGGGCGAAGACATGATCCAGATGGCCCACCGCATCCAGCAGACGCTCGAGATCGGGGGCTCGCTCGCCCACCCTCGCGCTCAGTTCCAGGAGGATACGATCTACCTCGTCGCGCTCCTCGGCTTGTAGCCGCCGAACCTCGTTGCCGAGTTCGAGCACCTCGAGCGGCTCCACGAACAGCGTGGCTCCGCTCGCGGACTGATCGTGCACCACTCCCGGCACCTGCTGGCGGAACTCGTACCTGACCGGTACCACGTACCGGTTCTGGCGCACCGTGACGATGGGCTCCTGAAGGTAGCGCTGGGTCTGGGGCGATCGCAGAAGCTGCTCAAGGGTCGAGCGCACGCGGTCGTGGGCGACTCGCAGCCGCCGCCGGATCTTGCCGAGGGCCGGGCTGGCGTCGTCTACCAACTCCCCGCGATCGTTCACGCAGCGCCGAATGGCCGCCGCGAGTTCCGCGGGAGGGCGGTAATCGGCCAAGGCCGCAAGCTGTGGTGTAAGCTCGTGGTGCTGCTGCAGGAACCTGCGCAGACGGGCCCCTCCCTCCACGGTGTCGGCCACGTCGAGCAACTCCCCGGCGCCGAGGCGCCCGCCCCGGGCAGCCCGGGACACCGCTTCCCCGACGTCGCTCACGCCGCCGAAGGGGGGTTCAAGTCCCCGCTCGAGAAGGACCCGCCCCTCGGCCGTCTCTACCTGCCGTCGCGTCACCTCCTCGCGCGTGGCGGCCACCGTAAGCTCACGGCAGCGCCTTGCCCCCAGCGAGCAGGCGGCCCGGCGGGCCAGCAGCTCCCGTACTTGCTCGAACTCAAGCGTCTTGAGGGTGTGCGCCCGCAGCAACATCTACCCCCAGGTAGCGCAGGATGGCGGGGGCGAGGTCGGTGATGGCGGACAAGCCGTCGGCCACCGCGGCCGCCCCCGGGCCCACGAAGATGGCCGGCACCGGGTTGCCGGTGTGCGTCTTGACCTTCAGGTTCTCCACGTTACCATGATCGGAGGCGATGACCAGCAACCGGCCCGCGAGGTCGCATGATGCCAGCAAACCCCCGACGAACCCGTCCAGCACCCGGACCACGCGGCGCGCCTCCTCAAGATCGCCACGGTGTCCGGCCACATCCGTCTGGAAGTACTCAAAGAGCGCGAGGTCGTACCGCGACGCAACCCTCGAGGCCACACGCCCCGCCGCTTCGGGGTCGGCCAGGGGCAGGCGGTGTCCGCGTTCCACGAGCAGGCAGTTGGTGATGTCCTGGTAGACCGCCTCACCGCCCCGTAGCGCTTCAAGATCCCGAAGTCCGACCCCGGCCGCCAGCATGGCCAGCGTGCTGGCGGAATGCCTGAGCTTCCCCGCCTCGACCAGCGCGAAATACTCCGGGCTGAAGGCGTTCACGAAGGTCACCCGCCGCCCGGCCGCCGCCGCCCGCCGGAACACGCTCTGGCGCATGATCAGATCCTTGAGCGGTCCCGCGGGGAAGGCGTTGACGTGTCTGCCCACCAGGCCGGGGGCGTTCTCGCCGGTGAACAGCGCCGCCTGGCCGGTCGCGCTTTGCGGCAACCCGCCAACCCCAAGACAGGCATCCAGGGCCACCATGGCCGCTTCGACCGTTCCTCCCGGCACCCGGACACGATGCCGAATCGCCGGCATCCACCCCCCGGCCGCCAGTCTCCCGCCCGCGACCGCCGGCAGCCACCGCAGCCGTCGGTCCACGAGGGGGTTCACTTCCGGGTCGGGATCGCCAAGGCCCATCCCGTCCACGAACAGCCAGAAGACCGCGGCCACCACCTTCACCCCTTGCGGCAGGCCAGCAGCTCGTCCGCACTCAGCGTGTTGAGCACTTCCCCGGGGCCGAGCCGGGCCCTCCGGGCGGTGCCCACCCCGAAGGCCATGTCCTCCAGGCTTACACGGTCGTGGGCATCGGTTCCCAGCGTAAGTGTCACGCCACGGTCGCGCGCCTGGCGGGCCAGGCACCGGTCCACGTCCAGCCGGTGGGGCGAGGCGTTGATCTCCAGGGCGGTGCCGCTCGCCGCGCAGGCCTCCAGCACCGCCTCGTGGTCAAGCTCGCAAGGCTCCCGCTCGCCTATCAGCCTACCCGTGAGGTGCCCGATGACGTCCACGTGGGGGCTGGCGATGGCCCGCAGCAGACGGGCGGTCATCGTCACCCGGTCCTGGCGCATGCGCGAGTGCACGCTGGCGATCACGAAGTCCAGTTCGGCAAGCGCCGCGTCGGGCAGATCGAGACTGCCGTCGGCCAGGATGTCCACCTCGATGCCGGCGAGCACACGGAAGGGGGCCAGCTTGTGGTTGAGGGCGGCCACCGCCTCCGCCTGGCCGCGCAGCCGGGCCACGTCCAGGCCGCGTGCGAAGGCCAGCGACCGGCTGTGGTCGGTTATCGCCAGGTACTCGTAGCCCCGGGAACGCGCGGCAATGGCCATCTCCTCCAGCGAGGCCGTGCCGTCGCTCCAGTCGGTGTGAACGTGCAGGTCGCCGCGGATGTCGGAGGGCTCGAGCAACCGGGGCAGCCGGCCCGCGGCCGCCTCCTCGACCTCGTGCCCGTTCTCCCGCAGTTCGGGCGGTATGGGTGGCAGACCGAGCAGCCGGTAAAGCTCGTCCTCGCCGTCGCACGGCACCTGCCGGCCGTCCACGCAAAGACCGGCGGGCCCGAGCCTCATCCCCCGCCCCTGCGCCCGTTCTTCCAGGCGCCGCCAGTGGGCTTCGCTGCCGGTCAGCCGGACCAGCGCCACCCCGAACGCCTCGGGGAGCGTTGCCTCGAGCTCCACCGGCACCCCCGCTCCCCACCGTCCTCGGGCCCGCCCGGCCGACCGCTCGGGAGGCTCGCGAAACCCGGGCAGGGCGCCGAAGGCCTCGACGATCCGGGCGGGATCGGGCCCCGCGGCCACCAGCACCACGGCCTCGACCGTCTCACACCAGCGGCGCACGCTCCCGGCAACCTCTACGCGGACGACCTCCGATCGCCGGGCCAGCATCGCCGCCAGCTCGAGGGCCAGGGGACGGGCCACGGCCAGCGGTACGAGACCACCGCGGGCACGCACCCGTGCCACGCCTTCCAAAATGGCCTCTTCCCGTCGCAGCCCCAACCGCGGCACCGACCGCAGTCTGCCGGCGCGCGCCGCCGCCTCCAGGCTCTCCAGGTCGGCCACGCCCAGCTCGCTGTGGAGCAGGGCGGCGGTGCGGGGCCCCACGCCCGGGACGAGCATCACTTCACGCAGGCCCGGAGGGATCTCCTCGCGCAGCTTCTCCAAATACTGCGAGGTCCCGGTGGTCAGCATCTCCTGGATCTTCGCCGCGAGGGCCGGGCCCACTCCCGGCAGCGATCGCAGCCGCCCTTCCTCGGCCACGCGCTGCACCGGCTCCCCCAGGCCGCGCACCACCCGTGCCGCCCTCCGGTACGCCCGGACGCGGAAACCCTCATCTCCTTTGAGTTCCAGGAGGTCGCCGATCTCTTCCAGCAGATCTGCCAGCTCGAGGTTGGTCAAGGGAGTCAGTCCCTGTTCTGGGCCTGCCGCCTGCCCCATTCGTCCTCCAGCATGGCGGTCAGCCGGTCGTACTGCTCCTGAAGGCGAACAAGCTCATCGGCGATGCTCAGCGCGGCCAGCACCGCCACGCGACTGACTCCCAGCCTGGGTTGCGCCCGTGCAGTTTCGTGCATAACGCGATCGACGATGCGCGCCAGCCTCTCCAGGTGTTCGGGGGCCACGGTGGTCCTGATCGCGTATTCTTCACCGAAGATGTTGAGGACAACCCGGCGCTTCTCGGTGACCTCCACGCCTGCTCGCTCCTTTGCCGTTCCCGGTAGCATTCTGGGCGGGGAGGGAAAGTCCTTCCCCGTCGCGGTTGGGGCATCCCGGCGACAACCACCGGCAGGAGCACCTTGACACTCGGGAGAACGCATCCTGAGACGCCGACCCGTGACCATCTTGACGCCGAACGGGATGTGATAGCCGTGATGCCGCGGTACGCGCGCCTTTTGACCGTGCTTGCCCTGTGCATCGGGCTGACGACCATGTGCGGCTGCCTCGGGCGCCGCAGCGAGGACTCGCCGGCAACCGGCCGGCTTCCGACGGCCGTGCAACCCGGCGACGACGGGATGCCGGCTCAAGACAGGCCCACCTTGCAGGCCTGGCAGGGCGGCTGGCGCCTGGGGCCGTTTGACCAGGTGGTAAGCCTGGCATGGGCGGCGCCGGGGGAACTCGCCTACCGGGTGCGCTACGACCAAGTGGATCAACTCGGCCGCTTGGACCTGGCAGCGGAGGATTTCCAGGCGGCGGTGACCGCCGACATGTACATGGGCGACGCGTTGCGCAAGGAGTTCGGCTGTCTTTTCAGCACCCTGCATTCAGAGGGGGCTAACACCACCCATCTCCGGTCCGATGGGACCACCCGGGACTTCCCCACCGCCTTCTACCGCCTGTCTCCGTCCGGTCGCTGGGCCGTGCTGTTCACCGCTCCCCCGATCCTGCTCGAGCTACCTACGTCGAAGACGCAGAACCTGCCGGCGGCCGTCGATCACGGCTGGCCGGGATACGGGGCGGGCCTGTGCTGGTCGCCCGACGAGCGTTTGCTCGTCTACGAGGACTGGTTCGATCACTCGCTGGTGATCCTGCGCACGGCGGACGGTGCGGAGCTGGCACGCATCGGCGAGGAGGGCTGGTCCAGCATCGTCGCGAGCTGGTCGCCGGACGGCCGCAGGCTCGCCTTCCTTTCCTGGCCCACCGGCGAGCCGTACGCCTACGTGGAGGAGTACGATTTCCGCCTGGAGATCGGGCGCCGGCTGGGTGTGTACGACTTGAATACCGGTCGCATCACCTATCTCCCCGGGCGGCCGCAGGTGTTCGGCAGCCCGGTGTGGTGTCCCGGGAGTCGCCGGGTGGCTTTCCAGGCGGGAACGGAGACGCGCGGCTGGGGAATAGACTACTTCGCCCTCGGCGAGATCTGGGTGTACGATGTGGTCGAAGGAACCACCACCTGCGTGACCGGTGAGGACACCGGCACTTCGGGCAAGCGACCGGTGGCCTGGTCGCCGCAGGGCGACCGGCTGCTGGTGTATGCCACACATCTTGAGGATGGTACGAGATCGCACGTGGCCTGGGTGGTCGACACGACCACCGGAGCCGCGACGCAGGTTGGGACCCCCTACCTCACGCAGGTAACCTGGCTACCCGACGGGCGCCTGCTGCGCGCCAGCCGCGGCGATGAACTGCCGTCGCGCTCGGTGGTGGAAGTCGTGGACGTCAGCGGTCAGGCCACGCGCCTGCTTGAAGGGGGCCGGATCCGGAAGGTCGCGGTCGAACCCCATGGCGCCCACGTCGCCGTGGTCCTCGAGGAGGAGGACGGCCGGGACTTCGTGGTGGTGTTAGTGGTACCCTGATATCATTCCGCCTCAGCCAGTGTCTCCCAGGTCCGATAAAGAGCCTCGAGGCGCTCGGTGACCTCACGGTACTCACGGGCGACCGCCCCGGGCTCGGGGCCCCGATAGGTGTCCGGGCTGGCCAGCACGTCCTCAAGGTACGCCTTCCTCTGCTCCAGGCTGCCGATGGCCTCCTCGATCGCCCGGAGATGGTCGCCGCTCCGGCGGGCGGGCCGCGTGGCCGGACGCCGGGCAGGGGCGACCGGCGCCGGTGCTTCCCCGGTTAGACGGGCCCGGTAGCCGGCGAATCCTGTCTCCAGAAGCGTGGCCCTTCCTTCCTTGAGCTCCAGCACCCGCCCGACCAGTCGCTCGAGCAGGTAGCGGTCGTGGGTGACCAGTATCAGCGTTCCATCGTAGCCCTCGAAGGCCTCGACCAGGGCCTCGCGGGCCGCGAGGTCGAGGTGATGGGTGGGTTCGTCCAGCACCAGCACGTTGGGCCGGCCGGCCACCAACTCCGCCAGCCTCAGACGGGTGCGTTCGCCCCCGCTCAAGGCCGCCACTTCCCGCAGCGGGGTTTCGCCCCTCAGGCCATAGCGCGCAAGGTAAGAACGGGCCTGGCCGGGGAGCATGCCGGTGCGGTTGCAGAACTCCTCAAGCGCCGTACGCCCATCCGTGCCCGCTCCCTCAAGCTCAGGAGCCTGGGCGAAGTAGGCAACCTCCACGCCTTCGCCCCAGCGGACGCTGCCCACCAGCGGCGGCTGCATCCCCAGCAGCACCCGCAGCAAGGTGGTCTTACCGCTGCCGTTGGGACCCACCACCCCCAGCCGATCCTCGCGCCGGAGCTCGAGATCCAGCCCGGAGAAGAGGACCTTCCCCGGATATCCGCCCGCGAGGTTGCGGGCCTGCATCACGAGGCGATGGGAACGCCGCCCCGCGGCCAGTCCGATGGCCGGGCGTGAAGACGCGCGCACCGGGACGGCGGCCGGTTCCAGCCGCTCGAGCGCTTTCTGCCTGCTCCTGGCCTGACGGGCACGGCTGCCCGCGCGGTAGCGGTTGACGTAGGCCTGCAGACGGGCGACCTCACGGGTCCGCGCCCGGGCCGTCTCCTCCTCGAGCACCTTGCGCGCCCGTGCCTGCGCGCGATAGTCGCCGTAACCGCCCCGGTACATGGCAGCCCGGCCCCCGTCAAGTTCAAGCACCGCGGTCGCGAGGCGGTCGAGGAGCCGACGGTCGTGGGCCACCAGTACCAGGGTGGCATCCGTGGCCGCCAGGTAGTCCTCGAGCCACGCGGTGGCCTCGAGATCCAGGTGGTTGGTGGGCTCGTCCAGGAGCATGAGGTCGGGTTCCGCCACCAGTAGCTGCGCCAAGCCCAGGCGCGTGCGCTGCCCCCCGCTTAGCCTGCCCGAGGGCAGATCGAGCTCCGAGTCCCGGAACCCCAGGCCGAGCAGAACGGAACGTACCCGGGCGCGACGGCTGTAACCGCCAGCATCCTCGAAACGCTCGGCAAGCTGTCCGTACTCACGCAGGCAATCCGCAAGGCGCTCGGGGCCCACATGCCCCATCTGTGCTTCGAGTTCGTTAAGACGCGCCTGCATGGCGTCAAGTGCCGCCAGTGGCTCGGCGGCCACCGCCAGTACCGGGCGCTCGGGGTCGAAGGCCAGCCCCTCGCCGACTTCCTGCGGAAGGTATCCCACGCGAGTTCCCCTGGCCCAAGCCACGCTTCCCGCGTCGGCCGCCTCGCGGCCTGCCAGTATCCGAAGCAGGGTGCTCTTGCCGGTGCCGTTGGGTCCCACCACCGCCAGCCGGTCGCCACGCGCCAGGGAGAAGGCAAGCTCATGAAAGAGCACGCGGTCGCCGTGCCTGCGGGTCAGCCCTGTCACCGTAAGCACCTTCACGCTATCACCCTCGTCGGCAGGAGTATCACCGGATAACGCATAATCATCCGTTTGACGACGTGCCAATCGTCTTCATCCGGAGGCGAACCCCGATGCGGCCCCTGCGTGTGTTGGTCCAGCTGACTTCCGCCGTGGCGCTGTTCTTCTTCGTCTGCACCTTGTTGCTCCTGCTCAGCCTACGATACACGGTGACGAGTTCCCGATTCTGGCTCGGGGTGCTGGATACGCACGGCGCCTTCGAGCAGGCGGCGGCCGAGCTGCACGCGATACTCCGGCGGCAACTGCCTCAGGAATGGCCCGAGGAAGTCCGTGAAGCCTTCGACGAGGGTCTGGGCGTCGCACTTACCCCTGAAGCGGTGCGGCAACTGGTCCTGCCCGTGCTCGACCGCGCCGAGGGGTTCCTTGCCGGGAGGTATCCCGACCTCATCCTCACGATCCCGCTGGCCCCCATCAGGACCGCCACCGCCCGCGCCGTCCTGGACAGGCTGTCTTCAGAGACGATCCGACGGGGCCGGGCGGAGATGGACGTCGGGCCGTCGGTGTCCGACGAGGAGTTCGTCCTCTCACTGCTGCGAATGCCCGACACGGTTACGGTCACCGAGCTTTGGAAGAACCTGCCCGCCCGGGAAACGGTCGTCCGCTGGGTCGGGTACTTCCGCCTGGCCATGCCCGCCCTGTGCGCGGCCATCGGCCTGCTCGTGCTCCTGAGCCTGCTTGCCAGTGGGGTGAGCGGCGGCCTGCGGTGGGTCGGCGCTGTGCTGCTGGGTGCCGGCTTGCTCATACTGGTGGGTGTCACGGTTGGGGCAAAGGCGGCGGCCCCCTCGCTTTCCCGCCTGCTGGCCCCCGTCGGCGAAAACCTCCTTCATCTCGATCTGCAGACTCTCGCCGGCGCCCTGCTGTCGGGCGTGATGAGACGGATCCTGACGCTCGCGGCGTCGGTCATGGCCGTAGGCCTGGTCTCGGTCCTCGCCGCCACCGTCGTCAGGCCACGGCGGCGTGGACGTGAAGGACGCCTTGCCCCCCGGTGACCGGACGGCCGTCCCGTGATTCCCGCGGGCCGTGCCCATAGGATGCAAGCGGTCCCCTCCCCCGGGCAGCCCTCTTCCCCCCCGAGGGCGGCCACCCAGGGCCGGGGGTGAAGACCCGCCCATACCCCCGGCCCTCCCCGATCATCGCAGACGTGCGCCGAGTTCGCGCACCAGGGCCTCCCGCACTCCGAGATGCACGGCGTCGACTTCGGCGTCCGTCAACGTGCGGTCACAAGCCCGGTAGACCAGCGAATAGGCCAGGCTACGGGTCCCCTCGGGGATACCCGGTCCCCGGTAGACGTCGAACAGGGTCACCCGGTCCAAAAGCGCTCCGGCCGACCGCCGGATGACCTCCGCGACCCGGTCCGCGCTGACCGTAGCCTCGACGAGCAGGGAGATGTCCCGCAACACCGCCGGGTAGCGCGGCAGCGGGCGATAGGCCACCTCGGCCCTGCTCCTCCCCAGCAACCGGGCCAGCTCCAGCTCGGCGGCGCAGGCTCGCTCCAGCCCGAAGGCCTCCTGGACGTCGGGGTGGAGCTCACCCAGCACCCCGACCTTCTCTCCCTCCACCAGGAGCCACGCCTGCCGTGCAGGATGGAAGGTGGGATGGTCGGAAGGGTCAAAGCGCCAAGACGGCCACCCCAACCGCTCACCCGCAATCTCCACTACCCCTTTGAGCTCGAAGAAGTCGGCCACACGGCCTCCTCCACGCCAGTGCGCCGGCGCCCGGTTCCCCATCATCCCCAAGCTGAGACGGAGCTCTTCCCGCACCCAGGGCGAGAGGTCGCCTCCCGTCGTGGCCAGGCGGTACCCGTCGAGATCCTCCGGATCCCGACCCGGCAGGAAGACCACGGCCGCCTCAAACAGACCCACATCCAGCTGGCGGTGGGAAGCGTTGTGGGACATCACCTCGAGCAGCCCCGGCAAAAGCGTGGTACGCAGGAGCGACTGCTCTTCCATGAGGGGGTTGGCCAGCCGCAGCGCGCGTCGGCACGGGTCGCCCGGCTCCAGCCGCAGACGGTCGAAAGCCCGGGGGCCGAACATGGCAGAGGTCATGATCTCGCTCAGGCCACAGCCGACGAGTATCTCGACCACGCGGTCCACCGCCTGCTGCCGGGCAGGACGCACCCCGTAGGAAAGCACGCCACGTGGCAGCGTGGCCCGGATCGCGTTGTAGCCGTGCAGCCGCGCCACCTCTTCCGCCAGGTCGGCCTCCGTCGAGACGTCGGCCCGCCAGGAAGGGACGGTGACGAGGTAGCCGTCTTGCGTGCCCGCCGTCTGAAAACCCAGGCGGCCGAGATAGTCGGCGATCTCGTGTGGCTGCAGGTCCACGCCGAGCATGGACGCGACCCGGCCGGGCCGGAGGTGGACGGGGCGACGGCGGAACGGAGCAGGGCACACGTCGATGCTGCCCGGAGCTACGCGGCCTGCCCCGACGGCCACCAGCAGCTCGGCCGCCCGGTCGGCGGCCCGGGCCGTCCCCTCGGGGTCCACCCATCGCGAAAACCGCTGCGAAGCTTCGGTGCGCAGGCCTAGCCGCAGCGAGGTCCGCTGCAAGGTGGCGGGATCGAAGTGGGCCGACTCCAGGGCGACCACCCTCGTGGCTGCGGTAACCTCGCTGTCAAGTCCCCCCATGATCCCGGCAAGGCCCACGGGAACCCTCGCATCGGCGATCACCAGCATCGAGGAGTCCAGACGACGCGATACCCCGTCAAGGGTGACGAGTTCCTCGCCATCGCGGGCCCGCCGGACGACGATGCGCCTGTCCGCCAGCCGGTGATAGTCGAAGGCGTGCAGCGGCTGCCCCTGCTCGAGCATCACGTAGTTGGTCACGTCCACCACGACCCCGATGGGACGCAAACCGGCCGCGTGCAGCCGCCGCTGCATCCAGACGGGGGACGCTCCGGGGACGAGATCGTGGAACACGCGCAGGACGTAGCGCGGGCAGAGCTCGGCGTCGGTGATCTCCACTTGCGCCCAGGTCTCGACGCTCTCTCCCTGCTCGATCACCTGTGGTCGCCGCGGTTGCCAGGGAATGCCCAGCAGGGCGGCCACCTCGCGGGCCACGCCTTCCACCGACTGGCAGTGCATGGCGTAGTTGACGGTCAGCTCGAGCTCCAGCACCCACTCGGTGGCCTCGCCGATCTGGGCCAACTCGGCGATCGGCCGGCCCGGCTCGGAGCCCGTGGGAAGCTTGACGATACCTTCCCCTTGCACCGGATGCGCTCCGATGGCCAGCTCGGTGGCGGAGCAGATCATGCCCTCGGACGTCACGCCGCGGAAGGCCGTTTCCTCCACCTTTCGGCCGCCGGGCAGCATCGCACCCGGCAGCGCGACCGCCACGAGGTCGCCCGGCGCCATCCCGGGTGCCCCCGAGACCACCTGCCGGGGCGAGCCTGCCCCCACCTCCAGCGTCACCACCCGCAGGCCGGTCGCTGCGGGATGAACTGCCACCGCCGTCACCCGTCCCGCGACTACCCGCTCCAGCGGGTAATCCAGCCGGTGTACCGCTTCCACCTTGACCCCAACCAGGCAGAGGCGGTCGGCGAGCTCCTGGGGGTCCCAGGGCACTTCCACGAACTCCCTCAGCCATCCGTAGGGAACGCGCAACTGTCTTCCCTCCTAGGCGAACTGCCTCAGGAACCTCACGTCGTTCTGCAGGAACAGTCGCATGTCGTCTATGCCGTGCCTGAGCATCGCCGTGCGTTCGACTCCCAGCCCAAGGGCATACCCGGACACCTCTTCGGGGTCGTAGCCACCGTGCTCCAGGACGCGCGGGTGGACCATGCCGGCGCCCAGGATCTCCACCCAGCCCGCGCCACCGCAGACGCCGCAGCCTTTACCACCGCACATGCAGGAGACGTCCACCTCCGCGCTCGGCTCGGTGAAAGGGAAGTAACTCGGCCGGAACCTCACGCGGGTAGCCGGGCCGAAGATGGTGCGGGCGAACAGCTCCAAGGTGCCTCGCAGGTCGCCAAATGTCACTCCGCGGTCCACCGCCAAGGCCTCTATCTGGTGGAAAGAGGGAAGATGGGAAGGGTCCGGGGTGTCACGGCGGTACACACGTCCCGGGCATATCACGCGTACCGGCAGCCGGGGCGACAGCGACCGCATCACCCTGATCTGAACCGGCGAGGTGTGCGTCCTTAGCAAAAGCTCGTCGGTCAGGAAGAAGGTGTCCTGGGCCTCTCGCGCGGGATGGCCGCGCGGGATGTTGAGCGCTTCAAAATTGAAGTAGTCAAGCTCCACCTCGGGCCCCTCGGCGATGCTGAACCCCAGATGCAGGAAGAACTCCTCGATCTCCCGCCTGACCTGATGGACGATGTGGCGCTGCCCCACCGGCCACCCGACCCCCGGCAGGGTGACGTCCACGGCCTCGGCGCTCAGGCGTTTCGCCGCCTCTTCCTCACGCAACGACTGCAGGCGGGAGGCAACGGCGGCCTCTACCTCCTCGCGTGCCCGGTTGGCCAGCGCGCCGAGCGCAGGGCGCTCCTCGGGCGGCACCTGACCCAAACCCCTCAGGATACGCGTGAGCTCGCCCTTGCGACCCAGGTAGCGAACCCTCAACGCCTCGAGTTCTTCCGGCCTGGCCGCCGCGGCAACGGCGGCCAGGGCTTCCTCGCGTAGCCGCTCTACCGTTTCTCGCAAGGTGAGGCCCCCCTTATCGGTGATAGTGCAAAGGCTCCGTCCCGGCAGGGACGGAGCCTTCATGATCTCCGTGGTACCACCCTACTTGACAGGCCTGCAGGCCTGCCCGCTCCGCGGGTACGCCCGGCGCTCGGCACGCCTTTATACCCTCTCCCCGGTAACGGTGGGAGCCACCGGTGCGGCCTACTTGCCGGAAGCGTTCAGCCGCCGGCTCGGGGGCGAACTTCACCCCGCTCCCGTCCGGAAACGCTCCCAGTCACGGCGTTCCCTCCCTGGAAGGCGGGTGGCGAGGTTACTCCTTCCCGTCATCACCTTTTGGATCGTGCCTTATCCTACTCCGCGGTCAACTTCTTGTACAAGAGGTACGCGACGACGGAACCGGTCAGCTCGAAGATCCTCCATAAGACATCGGCGGTGAGCACCCGGCGACGCTCCTTCCGGCCTCGCTGGTACAGCTCTGCCCCCGATTATAGCACATGTTCTAGGCCCTGACCAGCCGCCGGGCGCTCCCGGAGCAGGGCTCCCCGGCCGCGTTGCCGCATGGCCTCGTAAAGCAGCACGGCGCCGGCGGCCGCCGCGTTGAGCGATTCGGCCGTCGGCGCCATGGGTATGCGCACCAGTTCGCCGCCTCGCAAGGCGGGTCCAAGACCTGCCGCCTCGTTGCCCACCGCCAGTGCCACCTTGCCGGTGAAGTCCACCTCCCACGGGAACAGATCCCCCCGGGGATCCGCTCCCACCAGGCGGACACCATGGTCCGCCAGCAGGCCGGCCACCTGTGCCGCCCTGGCGGGTCTGGCCACCGGCAGTCGAAAGCAGGCGCCGGCGGAGGCTCGCAGCGCCTTGGGACCGAAGGGATCGCCGGTCCCTTCCACCGTCAGTACCGCTGCCGCCCCCAGCGCGTGCGCGCTGCGGATGAGCGAACCCACGTTACCCGGGTCCTGAACGCCGTCGATCACCAGCAACAACACCGAGCCGCAGGTCAACACCGGATGCACGTCGCGACCGGGCTCGTCCACCACGGCCAGCAGTCCCTGGGGGGACTCGGTGGTGGCCACCGTGGCGAACAGCTCGGGCGGAACTTCAAGCAAGACCGGCGACCGTGCGACCCAGGCCGCAAGCTCCGGGGCAAGGCCGCCTCGTGCTGCAAGCTCAGGGCAAAGCACCACCAACCGGGGAGAGGTGCCCGCGTTGGCCGCCTCAAGCGCAAGGCGGGGGCCTTCCACCAGCACCGCTCCTTCGCGCTCACGAAAGCGCCTCCGGGCCAACCGTCGCAGGTATACAAGGTGGGGGTTGTGCCGGCTGCTGATTTGCCTGCCCACCGCCGTCACACCTGGTTGAGCAGTCTGAGGCGTTCCACGCGACCCACCACCACCAGCACGTCACCGGGCTGAACGCGGTAGCCGGCGGGCGGGGCTACTTCGACACCTTCGGCCGTCCTCACCGCCAGCACGTTGAGGCCGTGGCTGGCTCCCAGTTCCAGCTCGTCCAGCGTGCGACCGTGAAAGGCGGGCGGAGCGGCGGCCTCCACCACCCGGTAACCGGGGGCGAGCGCCAGGTAGTCCAGGATGTTGGGCAGCATCAGGTTGCGCGCGATCCGCTGTCCCATCTCCTTCTCCGGCAACACGACCTCGTCCGCTCCCACCTGCCGAAGCACCGAGGCTTGCAGGTCACCGGCAGCCTTGGCCACCACCCTGGGGCAACCGCCCTGCTTGAGCATGGTGGTCACCAGGACGCTGGCCTCCAGGCTGGAGCCCATGGCCACCACCGCCACGTCGTAGGCGGCCAACTTGAGCGACTGGAAGACCTGGGGGCTCGAGGCGTCGGCCTGGATCGCCCGCGCCAGGCGGCCGGAAACCATCTTCACCCGATGTTCGTCCCGGTCGACCCCCAGCACCTCGTAGCTCCATCGGGCCAGGTTCAGAGCCACGCTCCGTCCGAAGCGGCCCAGCCCTATTACCGCGAAGCGCGACTTCACGATGGCACCCTCCTGTGGCTAACCCACCATGACTCTGTCTTCGGGGTAGCGTACGGTCGTGGCACGGCGCCGCTGGGTGATGGCCATGGCCACGGTGACCGGACCCAGCCTGCCGACGAACATGGTCAGGGGCAGCAGCAGGCGACCCGCAAGTGAAAGCTCCGAGGTGATGCCGGTGGAAAGCCCCACGGTGCCGAAAGCCGACGCCGCCTCAAACAGCACCTGGATGAAAGTCGCCTGCTCGGTCAGCGAAAGCACGAGAGCGGTCAGCGAGACCACGGCGATGGCCAGCACGAAGATCACGATCGCCTTGTCGGTCAGCTCACGGCCGAGACGGCGCTCGAAAACCACGATCTCCGTCCGGCCGGCCAGCGTGGAACGCACCGCCGCCAGCAGCATCCAGAAGGTGGTGGTCTTGATGCCGCCGCCGGTGGAACCGGGCGAGGCCCCGATGAGCATCAGCGCGATGAGGAAGAAAAGCGTGCCCTCGCGCAACATCCCGGTGGGGATGGTGTTGAAGCCGGCGGTTCGGGGGGTTACCGATTGGAACAGCGAGGCCAGCAAGCGCTCGCCGGGAGCCAAAGCCCCGAGCGTGGCAGGGTTTTCCCACTCCAGCCCGAGGACCACGAGGGTCCCTACCACGATGAGGGCGACGGACACGGCGATCGCCAGGCGTGAATGCAGCGAGAGCCGCTGTCCGTGCTGCCACAGTTCGGCCAGCACGTAAAAGCCGATACCGCCGAGCACGATGAGCACCATGAAGACCAGGTTGACAAGGATATCGCCGGAGTAGGCCTGCAGGCTGGTGCTGAAAAGCGAAAACCCGGCGTTGCAAAAAGCGGACACCGCGTGGAAAACCCCGTAGTACAGGGCACGTGGAAACGGAAACTCCCGGGCGAACAAGGCCGTCAGTGCCAGCGCCCCCATGGCCTCGATGGCGAGCATGGCCACCACCACCATCCGCGTAAGGCGGACCAGGCCGGCCAGGCCGAACCCGCCGATGGCCTCCTGCATGGTGAGCCGCTCTCCCAGCCCGATCCGCTTGCCCACCATCAGCGCGAACACGGTGGACACGGTCATGATCCCGAGTCCCCCGGCCTGGATCAGGGCCAGAACCACCCCCTGCCCGAAGTGGCTGAGGGCGCTGCCGATGTCGACCACCACCAGCCCGGTCACGCAGACGGCTGAGGTGGCGGTGAACAGCGCATCGGGTAGGCTCAGCCCGCGACCGTCCGGGGTTGACCAGGGCAGCCTGAGCAGGATGGTGCCGACGGCGATGGCAGCCAGGAACCCGAGCACCAGCTTCCGGGCCGGCCGGGGCAGCCGGGGCCGGGTCGGCTCTTCGGTGGCGAACATGCTGTCCCTTCTTCTCCCTCCGGATGGCTCCAACCTTTCGGTTGCTTCTGGGTGCCGGAGGGGCTAGCTACTGGATCTCCATGCGCCGTATGGAATCGTCACGGCCGATGACCACCAGGATGTCCTCGGGGTCGATGGACTCGTCGGCCTTGGGAGAGACGATCACGCGGTCGCCCTTGCGTACCGCCATCACGTTGACCCCGTATCGGGCCCGAAGATCCAGCTGCCGCAATGTCTTGCAGGAGAACTTGTCCCCCGCCACGATCTCCACGATGGTATGGTCGGGTGAAAGCTCAATCTGATCCAGCACGTTGTTGGACACCAGGTTGTGGGCCACCCGGGCACCCATGTCGCGCTCGGGGAAGACCACGCGGTCTGCCCCCACCCGCGACAGCACCTTGCCGTGTGCCTCCGTCTGCGCCTTGGCCACCACATACCTGACGCCCAGTTCCTTCACCATCAGGGTTACCAGGATGCTGGCCTGGATGTCCTGACCGATCCCGACCACCACCACGTCGAAGTTGCGCAGGCCCAACGACTTGAGCACATCCTCGTCGGTGGCATCGCCCTGCACCACGTGGGTCAGGCTGTCTCCCAGGTCGGTCACCACGTCTTCACGTAAGTCCACACCCAGGACCTCGCAACCCATCTCGGCCAAGGTAAGCGCCACACTGCGCCCGAACCGGCCGAGACCGATCACCGCGAACTGCTTGGCCGCAGCCATGATCGCTCTCCGTTGCCTCCTAGAGATTCTCCCTGGCCTTGGCCACCAGCTGGCCGAAGGCTTCCTGATCTCGCACCGCCAGATCCGCCAGCATCTTCCGGTTGATGGTTATGCCCGCGCGCCTGAGGCCGTTGATCAGCCTGCTGTAGGACAGCCCGTCCTTTCTGGCCGCGGCGTTGATCCTGGCGATCCAAAGCCGGCGGAACTCCCGCTTACGGGTTCGCCGGTGCCGGTAAGCGTAAGCCAAGGCGTGCAGAACCGCCTCGTTGGCAGGTCTGAAGAGCTTGCTGCGGGTACCTCTGAACCCTTTGGCCATCTTCAGGATCTTCTTGTGACGGCGGCGCTTGGTGACACCCTTTTTGACCCGCGGCATCTTCGAACAGCACCTCCTCCGAAGCTCTCCCCCGTAGTCCGGGATCGGGCCTCAACCGCTCAAACCTAAGGCAAAAGCTGCCGGATTCTCTTGCTCATGCTGGGGTCTACCGCCGCCGGCCTGGCCAACCGCCGCTTCCGCTTGGGCCGCTTCCCGGTCAGAAGGTGGCTTCTGAACGCCTGGCGCCGCATCAGCTTCCCCGTAGCCGAGACCTTGAAGCGTTTCTTCGCACCGCTATGGCTCTTCATCTTGGGCATCATGACCACCACCTTTGCCCGCACTCGCGGGCGGCTGTTCCGCGGCCCCCACCACCTGCGCCCTCAGTTGGCGACGGGGCGTCAAGAACATGACCATCGTCCGTCCTTCCAGCCTGGCCGGCCGCTCTACGGTCCCCGCCCCCTGCACCTGGACGGCCATGCGGTCCAGGACCTGCCGGCCGAGGTCGGCGTGCACCACTTCGCGGCCGCGGAACATGATGGTCACCTTCACCTTGTTACCCTCGCGCAGGAACCGGTCCACCGCCCGGGCCTTGACGTCGAAGTCGTGTTCGTCAATGCGGGGGCGCATCTTCACTTCCTTGATATCCACCGAACGTTGCTTTCTGCGGGCTTCGCGGTCCCGCTTGCTCTGGTCGTACTTGAACTTGCCATAATCCATAATGCGGCAGACCACGGGACGGGCTTGAGGAGCCACTTCGACCAGATCCAGGTTCCGCTCGTAGGCCAGGTTCAGAGCCTCGCGGGTGCTGAGGATGCCCAGCTGTTCGCCGTTCTCGTCGACCACCCGCACTTCCCTGGCCCGGATCTGCTCGTTTACCCGCAAATCCCTCGTGATGTCCTATCACCTCCCCTCGAAAAAAACGCGGGTGCGCCGCACCCGCTATCTCACGTCATGGCAGTCCCAATGGAACATCCCTTCGGTCCTGACCCCGGTGGCAGTCCCCACGACGCTCCGGGGTGAGAAGCGGGGCGCTTCTACTTTGGTGCCGCTCGGCCGGTATGGCCTGTTCGCCTCCAGCTAACTCGGAAGGTTACGGCACAAGGCAAGTATACCATGAAGTCCAGGGTCGGGCAACAATCGTGACCACTATCACTGTGGTGCGTGTAAAGTACCGGTAGGCAACCCCCTCGGTGTCATGCCGGAACCTGGATTCTTGAGATTTCCCTGAGAACAGGGTTTTGCAGCATGCGGTCCCTGCAAGGCCGCGCTAGGAGGTGGTGGTCATGGAAGAACTGAAGCGGGATCTGGCCGAGAAGGCACGGGCCTACGGCCAGACGCTGCTCGGAGTGATCACTCCGGAGACCGCCGACCGGTACGCCGGGATAGAGGTGGCATGAGGCAAGCGGTCCACCGTGCGCGTGACGGAGGCGTGCGAGGGCGTGCGCTCGGTGCTGGTGGTGGGCTACCCCATCTGGGACGGCACGCTCGATCTGGCGCTGCGCCAGCCCGGCGGGGGATGGACTTACCCCGGACACCTATTGCCGTCACTGGCCGTGCGGGCGGTGCGCCAGGCCCTGACCAAGCATGGTTACCGGGTTAATGCCGATTACGTTCCCGTCGCCTATAAGAAGTTGGCGGTGGAAGCGGGGTTCGGGGCCCAGGGCAAGAGCACACTGCTGATCAACCGGATCTACGGCCCCAACCTGCGTATTGGGGTTGTGCTCACCGACGCCGAGCTGCCCCCTGACACGCCGACCGGCGAAGATCTGTGCGGCACCTGTCAGGCCTGTGTAGATGCCTGCCCGGCGGGTGCCCTGGAGCCGTACCGGCTCGATCCGCATCGGTGCCTGGTGGGCAAGCCCCTGCGGGTCAAGGACTACTCCTGGGACGCCTACCAGGTCCGCCTGACTCCCCACGCCCAGACCATGTGCCGGGTATGTCAGGACGTCTGCCCCTACGGTCGGTTCCGCGAGGAAGAACCGGGTTGGCTGGCAGGTTGTAGACAAACCTGCCGGTGCCGCCCAGCTCCGGGGTATACAGCCACCGGCCTGCGACGGACCACCGAGCACGCCGCCCTGCGCTGCCATCTGCGTAGTTGACACCTTCGCCCTCGCAGGAGTACAATGTGACCGGGCGGTCATATGGTTGCCCGCATCCTGAACCCGGCCCGGGTGATGGGTGCCGGAGCACGGGGCCCGGTCTCCGGGGTGGCCTGAGAGGGGAGTCGCCGGCGTGATAAGGGCGGAAGGGCTTTACTACTCGTACACCGGCAACGAAAGCTACGCGGTGGCGGGCATCAGCTTTCAAGTGGCGGAAGGAGAGATCTTCGGTTTCCTGGGTCCTAACGGGGCGGGCAAGTCTACCACCCAGAAGATCCTCACCGGCCTTCTGCCCGTCCAAAAGGGCGAGGTGGAAGTCGGGGGGCAAGACATCCGAAGCGCGTCACGGGAGCTTTTCAACCGGGTAGGCGTGGCCTTCGAGCATCCCAACATCTACCGCAAGCTGACGGGGCTGGAGAACCTGACCTTCTTCGCCAGGCTCTACGACGTGCCTACCGCCGACCCGATGGCACTGCTCCGACGCGTGGGCCTGGGAGAGGTGGCCCATCGTCGCGCGGGAGCCTACTCCCGGGGAATGCAGCAGCGCCTGGTGTTCATCCGGTCGCTTCTGAACCGGCCGAAGATCTGGTTCGTGGACGAACCCACCGCGGGACTGGACCCCGCCACCTCGCAACTCGTCAAGGAGATCATCAGAGAGGAGCGAGACCGGGGAACCACGATTTTCCTCACCACCCACAACATGCAGATCGCCGATGAGCTGTGCGACCGCGTGGCCTTCATCAACGCGGGCAAGATCGTGGCCCTCGACACCCCCCGCGAGTTCAAGCTGAAGCACGGCCAGAAGCTGGTCGCGGTGGAGTACCGAAGCGAAGGGCGGCTCAAGCGCGAAGTGCTCTCTCCCCTGGTGGAGGAGGACCGCCTGAAGCTCAAGCGACTGCTGACCGAGGAAGAGGTGGAGACCGTTCACTCTCAGGAAGCTACGCTGGAACAGGTCTTCATCAAGCTCACCGGCCGAGGTCTGCAGGGGTGAGGGACATGACAAGACGATTCCTCACTTTGACGGTGAAAGACCTCAAGCTCCTGGTGCGCAACCATCACCTGACGATCGTGGTGGCGGTGGCCATCCTGTACGCCTTACTTGTGCGCTTCCTGATCCCCGGGGAGCTCAGTTTTGAACCCAACCTCGTGGTATGGGACCAGACGGCCCACGGCATCGTCGGTCGGCTGTACGCCGAACACGCGAGGGACTCTGTCGTCCTCGTAGGCTCGGAGAAGGACTACCTCGCGGCGTTGGAGACGGGCAACCGCATCGGCCTGAAAGTTACGGGACAAGAACTTCCGGCGGCCATTGAGGTAACTTTCCAGGGTTTCGAGAGCCCTCGAATCCGTCGGGTGCTGGAAGCCTCGCTTCGGGCCCAGGTCGCGGCGATGCTGGGACAGCCCACCGGGTTTCCGACCACCAGCCTGCGGTCTGCCGACGTCAAGCAGCCTCCCTTCAACCTGGCGATGGTCCCCGTGCTGGTCCTGTTCGAAGCTGTCTTCCTCGGCATGCTGCTGGCCGCCGTCCTCTTGTATTCGGAAAAAGAAGAGCAGACGCTGCGGGCCTACCGGGTATCGCCCGGAGGGATCCCCGAGTATCTGCTGGCCCGAAGCGTCGCCATGGGCTTGCTGGGTCTGGTATCGGCGGTCGTGCTGACGCTGCTGACGGTCGGCGCGGGCATCAACTGGCCGGTGGTACTGGCGGTGGTGTTCCTGGGCTCGCTGGTCATCACGCTGGTCACCATGGTGGTGGCCAACATGTTCCACGGTATCAGCCAGTTCTTCGTGGCCGAACTCATCCTCATGGTGGTGTTGTCGCTCCCGCTGGTCAGCTACTTCCAACCCGGACTGTCGCTGGCCCCGCTACGGCTGCTGCCCACTTATCCGCTGGTTTTCGCCCTCCGCGAAGCCTACTTCCCGACCGGTAGCCCCGCGGTGATGACGACGGCGGTCCTGCAGCTCCTGGTCACGCTGGGCCTGGCGTTTCCCCTGGCCGTGTTGAGCTTCCGGCGCCAACTGGTGGTGAGAGACGTATGATGAAGCGCGTCTTCGCGGTGACCGCCCGCGATTTCCGTAGCAGCCTGCGCGATTTCCTGACCGCCTGGGTCTTCGTCTTCCCGCCCATCCTGGCCCTGGTAGCCCGGCTGTTCATCCCGGCGGTGGTGGGGGCCACCGTGCGCCTGGTCACCACGCCCGAGGTGGGAGATGAGCTGATCGGGCGCCTAAAGAACTACGCGGTGGTCGAGGTGGTGCGGGACCGCGAGGCCCTGGAGTCACGGGTGCTCGCGCTGGACAGCTCCATCGGCATCCTCGGTGAGGGTGCCGGCTACCGCATCATCCTCGAAGGCAACGAGAGTGAACAGATGGCGGCGATGGCCACCGTCGTCCTCGCCGACGCCCTGGGTGGCACGGCGGTACCCGTCCGCTCCTCGGACCTGGGGCGGACGTCGTCCCCCATTCACGGTTTCCTGGCCGTCATGTACGCCCTGCTGTCACTGATGATGGCCGGTAGTCTGATAGCGCTCAGCATCGTGGAAGACAAGGAGACGGGGTGTCTTAACGCCCTCACCGTTTCACCGCTCTCGCGGGTGGAGTACCTGGCGGGAAAGGGCTTGCTCGGTTTCGCCATGTCGCTTCTGATCGTCTTCAGCATGCTGTACCTGATGGGGGCGGCCCCCTTTGACCCGGTGAAGGTGCTGGTGGTCACGGTGACCGGTTTCGCGGCCGCCTTGCTCGCGGGCTATTACGTCGGAGCAGTTAGCGACACCCAGATCGCGGGAATCGCGGGACTGAAGACGACCAACCTCGCCTTCGTGATCGTCCCGCTGGTATCCCTGGTGCTGCCGGAAGGGCTGGAGTTCGCGCTCTGGCCCTTTCCAACCTACTGGACCTACCTTGCCTACCGTGCCGTGCTGATCGACGGCTCACCCTGGCCGCAGGTGTTGTGGCCGGCAGGTATCGGCCTCGGGCTCGGTTTATTGCTGGTGGCCGCCTCGCTGCGGTTCCTCCACTGCAGGCTGCTGTTCCGGGGCTGAGTGCTCCGAGAACACTTCGGGGCAAGCCGCAATCGGCTTGCCCCGCCGTTGTTTCACCATGCCTCGCGGTGCCTGGGTCCCGCCTCCTCCTTCAGCATGGCCAGGACGGTATCGATGGATGAGACCCCGAGGTCACCCTCCCGCCGATGGCGGACGGACACCGTGTTGCCCTGCGCCTCGCGCTCGCCCACCACCAGCATGTAGGGGACCTTCTCGAGCTGGGCCGCCCGGATCTTGTACCCTATCTTCTCCGTGCGCTCGTCCACCTCCACCCGGAAGCCTGCGGCCGAAAGCCGGGCCGCCACCTCCCGGGCGTAGCCCAGCTGGCGGTCGGTGATGGGAAGGATCTTTGCCTGCACGGGCGCCAACCACAGCGGAAAAGCCCCGGCATAGTGCTCGATGAGGTTGCCCAGGAACCTCTCCATCGCCCCCAGCACCGTGCGGTGGATCATGAAAGGGCGGTGCGGCCGGCCGTCATCTCCCGTGTAGCTGAGATCAAAGCGCTCGGGCAGGTTGAAGTCGACCTGCACCGTGGGACCCTGCCATCCTCTTCCCAGGGCGTCTATCAGCTTGATATCTATCTTGGGCGCGTAGAATACGGCTTCGCCTTCCTCGCGCCGGTAGGTCAGGCCGTGCCGCCGGAGCGCGGCCTCCAGCGCCGCCTCGGCACGTTCCCAGCCCTCGTCGCTGCCCAGGTACTTGTCCTTTCGCTGCGGGTCCCGCACCGATAGGGCCACCTCGAAGTGCTCGAAACCGAAGGACCTGAGCATGAACAGCGCGAGGTCCACCACCCCGTAAACTTCGTCCTCGAGCTGGTCGGGACGGCAGAAGATGTGCGCGTCGTCCTGGGTGAAACCCCGGACCCGAAGCAGGCCGTGCAGGACACCCGAGCGCTCGTAACGGTACACGGTGCCGAGTTCTCCCCACCTGAGCGGCAGTTCACGGTAGCTTCGAGTACGGCTCTTGTAGATCAGCACATGAAAGGGGCAGTTCATGGGCTTGATGAGGTACTCCACGCCGTCGATGTCCATGGGGGAGTACATGTTGTCGCGGTACCAGCCGAGGTGCCCGCTGGTCGCCCAGAGATCCGCCCTTGCCAGATGCGGGGTGAACAGGATCTCGTACCCCCGGCGCCGGTGTTCTGACCGCCAGAAGTCCTCGATCAGCTGGCGCACGCGACCGCCGCGGGGATGCCAGCAGGCCAGGCCCGCCCCGATCTCCTCGTGAAAGCTGAAGAGTTCAAGGTCCTTGCCCAACGTCCGGTGATCACGTCGGCGGGCCTCCTCCAGCCACTCGAGGTGGCGTTTTAGCGCCTGGCGGTCGGGGAAGGCGGTGCCGTAGATCCGCTGCAGTTGCTCGCGCTTTTCGTCCCCCCGCCAGTAAGCGCCGGCGACCGTAAGCAGCTTGACCGCTCCCAGCCAGCCCGTGGAGGGGAGGTGGGGGCCGGCGCACAGGTCGGTGAAGTCACCCTGCCGGTACAGGGTGACCGGTACCGCGGGATCGAGTTCGCGGATCAGCTCCAGTTTGAACCGCTCGCCCCGTGCCGCAAAGTGCCGGAGGGCCTCGTCGCGGTCTACCTCTTCCCGTTGCAGCGGGTAGTCGGCGGCGATGATCGCTTCCATCTCTTGCTCGATGCGGGACAACTCTTCCGGGACGAACGGCTCCTCGCGGTGAAAATCGTAGTAAAAGCCGTCGGTGATGGCGGGCCCGATGCCCAGCCTGACACCGGGAAACAACCGGGTCACCGCCTGGGCCAGCACGTGGGACGCGGTATGGCGATAGACCTCCTGCCCCGCTTCATCCTGGAAGGTCAGGGGCCTCAGCTCGGCGTCCGCGTCCACCGTCGCGTCCAGCCCGGCGACACGACCGTTGACCTCGGCCGCCAGCGCTCCCCGGGGACCGACCTCCACGCCCAGCGCGGTCAGGATCTCGGCCACCCTCGTCCCGGGAGCGAACTCCCGGGCGGTTCCTCCTGCAAGTCTGACCTGCACCGCCTACACCTCCTGTCCGGCGAGGCCGGATGGGATAACAAGATGCCCCCCGCCACAGGGGCGGGGGGCCGCGGTTCCACCCTGCTTGGTCGGGCAGGGCCCGACCCGCTCGCTTGCGATAACGGCCGCGACCGGCCGGCGCGCCTTGCGGGGCCCGTCGCCCTTTCCGGCGCGCGGCTCCGAGGTGGTGCTCAGGTCCCGGTACCCGCGGGGAACTTCCAGCCACGGTTCCCCTTCTCTGTCGGGCCGCGAACCTTGCTTGTCCTCTTCATGGCCCTTGTTGGGCAAGATTATAGGGGGACCTGGGACTGCTGTCAACCGCTACGGTCGGCCCGATCCGCGGCGGTTGGCGCCTGCCTGCCGCCTTAGGCGCAGTACCCACCAGAAGGCCACTCCCACGGTGACGGCCTGGGTGAGCAGGCCCGGCACCAGGCCCGCCTGGCCGTGGGGAAACCAGTTCACGTGGCTCACAAACACCGGCCCCGGCAGAAGCCAGCTCACCAGCACGTGCTCTAGGTCGGGAATGCAGGCCACAAAGGCCCCCCAGAACACCATCCCGGGAGCGCGAACCAGCCAGGCGATCAGGCCAAAGACGGCGAGCGAAGCCGCGATGTCCAGGATGATCCAGCCCAACGAGAAGGGGTAGTCCCAGTGAGGGATGAGGTCCATGAGCACGTGGGAAACCAGCGCCCCCACGGCCACCAGGACCATGCCCCGAGCCCTGGGCTCTCGCCTGGCCGTCGCCCCCATGGCCCCACCCACCGCCGCGTGCGCCACCAGCAGCACAAGCTCCACCTCCTCAGGAAAGTCGCTGCCGCGTTCGCCACCCGGCGTGCTCAGTCCTGCAAGAAAAGCGCGTGCCCGGAAAGCTTAGGGGGACGGGATGTGTTCCCCGTCCCCCCGTGCCGGCGGTAGCTTGCCGCCTACCGCCTGCGGTGCATCCAGTCGAGCAGCCGTGACGTCATGGTGGCCGCCTGGGCGCGCGTGGCCGTGCCTTGCGGCCGGAAGGTCCCGTCTTCGAAGCCCTTCACGATGCCCATCGTCACGGCGGCCTCCACGCTTTCCCTGGCCCACTCGGAGATAGCGTGCGCGTCAACGAAGTTGAGAGGCTGTCGCGCCACGGTTCCGGCGGCCCGTACCACCATCGCCGCGAGCTGCTCGCGGGTGATGGGATCGTCCCCGCGGAAGGTGCCGTCGGCAAAGCCGCTCACCAGCCCTGCCCGCAGGGCGGCGGCCACGTAGCCGGCGGCCCACTCGGGAACCGTGTCCTTGAACGGCAGATCCGCCGGGACTACCGGCCTGAGCCCCAGCGCCCGCGCCAACATCACCGTGAACTGAAGCCGCGTGACCCGCTGGTCGGGCCGGAAGGTCTGATCCTCGAAGCCGGTGACCGCGCGCAGGCTGAACAGCCTGAGCACGTGACTCTCGGCCCAGTGGCCGGCGATGTCGGTAGGCAGCTTCAAGTCGGGGGCCGACAGCAGCGCGAACACCGTCAGGTGGTCGACGCTGGCCAGGACCCGCCGGTTCTCACGGTCCAGCCTGGTGGGCAGGGCTATCCAGGCCTTGTAGGTCTCATCCCAGTAGAAGACCCGTAGGTCCTCTTCGCGCGTGCCCAACGGCAGCATGCCCCGGTCGTAGGCAAGCGCCAGGGTGAGGCTCGTGGGGAACTGCCGCACGGGGTTCCCCGCCTGGTCGGTGACCGTCAGGCGGTACATGTCGCCCACGCGGTGCCAGTCCCACGGAAGCGGAGGCTCGTCGAGCCGGCTCACTCGGTTGAGCGACACCTGGGCGCCGGTAGCCGCTGCCCCTGCCGGAACCACCAACTCCACCCGACCGTCGGTCGAAGCGAAGGTCGCCGCGGTTCCCGGCGTGAGCGTCCCGCTCAGCACGGGAGGAGGCGGCGCCGGAATGGCAGGAGGTGGCACGATCGGTTCCGCCACCGCTGGTGTGACGGCGACAAACACCGCGGTTACCGACTTGTCGGCGTCCATGATGACCGTTGCCGGGTTGCCGTCACCGGTCAGGTCGCCCTCCCAGCGGGTCAGCTTCCAGCCTACAGCGGGCACGGCCGTCAGCTTCACCGTTGTGCCGTGCATATACCTCGGTGCGTCGGGGCTCCGCCGCACGCTACCCTGTCCGGTCACGGTGACCGTCAGGCTGTACTCGGACTCGGTGAACACCGCAGTCACCGTCTTGTCCCCGTCCAAGATCAGGGTGGCCGGGTTGTCGCTGCCGGTCAGGTCCCCCTCCCAGTGACTGAAGCCCCAGCCAACGGCGGGTACCGCCCTCAGCGTGACCTGGGTACCGTGCACGTACTCGGGCAGATCGGGGTCGGCCGTCACCGTGCCCTGGCCGGTCACAGCGACCCCCAGCGTGTACTTGAGTTGCGTGAAGACCGCAGTCACGGTCTTGTCGCCATCCATGGCGATGGTGGCAGGATTGTCGCTACCGGTCAGGTCCCCCTCCCAGTGGCTGAAAGTCCAGCCGACGGCGGGCTGAGCGGTCAGCGCCACCTCCTGGCCGGGAGCGTAGACGTCCTGCTCGGGAGAACGCGTCACCGTTCCGCTCCCGCTCACCTCGACTTCCAGGATGTACTGGGTCACCGTGATCGGGCCCGAAGTCCACGTATCCCAGTGCGCCGGGTTCTCCGGGTCTCCCAGCGGGCGCAGGGCCGTCAGGCGAAGCCGGTAGGTCCCGGCGGGTACCGGGCCCGTAGGGGCCGTGCCGTCCCACTCGAAGGCGAAGAAGCCGGTGGTCGTCGAGTTCCGCGCCACGTAGTCCGCATCCAGCACCAGGCCGTGGCTCCGGTTCGTGCCGTCCTCGAGCACCTCGATCTGGACCTTGCGGGCCTGGCGCTGGAGGTGGAAGAGCACGTAAGCCCGTTCCCCGTCCGGAGGACTGATGCTGAGGCTTGCGCGCTGGAAGTACTGACTCCCGACCAGTTCGGCCAGCCAGGGCATGCCGTGGGCTCCGGGAGCGAGCGCCGGAAGCAGGTTGTAGTCGCCGTGGAAGGCGAGGTAGGGAACCCGCAGCACCGGGCTGCCGTCGTCGGGCGTGAGCACGATGTACCCGCCGAAGATGCGATCGGTGGCCGTCGGCGGCGTAACCGTCACCTCGAGGGTGCCCTGCGACCCGGCTTCAACGACGATGCTGCCCGGGAAGGTCGCGCTGCCGTAAGCGGTGGAGAGACCGGGAGACATGATCGCGTGATTGGTGGTGAGCGCCGGCGTGTGGGACACGGTGTAGGTGACCGCCGTCTTGCCACGGTTCTCAACCGTCAGGACGAACGTGCGCGGCCCGGTGACCGCACCCAGGGAAACCTGGGACGGGGTAACCGTGCCGGTGGCGTTCAGCGCCGCCAGCACGTCGATCATCCCCGCACCCTGGCGGTGGACCGACAGGAGCCACGGCTGGCCCTCCGTGTGCAGGCGGGGCACCGCCGTGTTGCGGAAGCGATCGGCGACCTGCTGCGGCGTCAGCGAAGGCTCCGCTTCGAGCAGCAGCGCCACCGCCCCGGCCACGTGCGGCGCCGACATGCTGGTACCGCTCAACGTGGCATACCCGCCCATGGCGAGCGGATAGGTGGAGTAGATCGAACCACCGGGAGCCCCGAGGTCAGGCTTGAGATTGAGGTCTGGAGTCGGGCCCCAGGACGAGAAGCCAGAGATGAGACCACCCGTCGGGTTGGGGAAAGAAGCGCGCTCATTGGTCCAGATAAGGCGCACCGGGCCCTGCCCGATAAGGGCTGCCAGCGCTTGCCCGTCTGCCTGGCTGATGCCGGCGGTGGGGATGTAGGTTCCCGGCGCCCCGAGGGTGCCGCTGAACAAACCGGGGGCGTTGTTGTGGATGAGCAGCGCCACCGCTCCCCGCTCCCGGGCCATCTGCTCCTTGTGGGCAAAGGACATATCGCCCCTGGAAGCCAGGACCACTTTGCCGGACACGTCCTTCCCCGCATAGTCCGCTTCGGTGTTACCCAGGCCGACGTAGACCACCTCGGGGCTGGTCCCCTCCGTCGGCAGCGGTGGAGAAAAGCTCATCGTGATGTAGCCCCGCGGAGTCCCTTGAGGGGCCTCGAAGTACGGGAGGTACATATGGGTGTTGTCAAA
>DYFO01000015.1 GCA_020725145.1 Symbiobacterium thermophilum | reverse complement strand
CTTATCTGAGTGAGCCACTACCCGTTCGGCAACATTCTTATTTGAGTTGACACGCGCCGGCGTTTTCTCGGCGAACGCTTCCTCTTGTCGTCCGTGGCCCTGTGGTGGTACAATAGGGGTCGGAAAATCGCTGGCCGACTCGCTCACAACTGAAAAGAGCCCGGCAAGATTCCTTCGGGGCAAGGTGAGGGCGAAAGTCTCGCCCAATTCCTGACCGGCGGTGATGTCCCCCAGAGGGACGAGCCCGCGAGCCGAAAGGCAGGATCCGGTGCGATCCCGGAGCCGACAGTAAAGTCTGGATGGGAGAAGGAAGCTTTTGCATGTTCGCCCCCGAAGGATCGCGCTTCGGGGGCTCGCATTTTGGGCGGACGGCCCGAGGAGGGACAGGGCATGGAATCGGTAACGGCGGCAGTCAAGCCCGCGCGTCGCGTCACGGTGGCGGTGCGGGTCGGGGTGCTGGCAGCGGTGGCTTTCGCCTTGATGTACCTCGAGTTTCACATCCCCGGCTTTCCCACCTTCCTGCAGTACGATGCAGGCGACCTTCCCGCACTGGTGGGCGGGTTCGCCATGGGCCCGCTCGCCGGAGTCTCGGTGGTTTTCATCCGCAGCGCGCTGTTTTTGCTCTCGGGAAAGGATGAGGCGGGCTGGCTGGGAACCATGGCGAGCCTTTTTTCCAGCGTGTTCTTCGTGGGCGTGGCCACCCTGATCTACCGGTGGCGCCGGAGCCTCGTGGGAGCCCTGCTGGGGCTCGCAGGCGGCATCGCCGCCTGTGTGGCAGGCATGGCACTGGCTAACTACTTCTTCTTCATCCCCGCATACCTCGGTCGACTAGAACCCGCGGTGCTGCTCGGACTGGTGCGAATGACCGGCCTGTTCAACCTGGTCAAGGGGTCCATCACTTCCGTGCTGACTTTCCTGATCTACAAGCGTGTGAGCTACTTCCTGCGCTAGGTAACGGCGGGGGCCCTTGGTCGGGGGCCCCCGCGACCGCGCTTCGCCGATGAGGGGCCGGACCGCTCGTGCCGCTCAGGGGTGCTCGCGGGTGGCCGTTGCCTTCAGCCCCTTCAGCCACGACTCCGGAAGCTTCCTCTCCGAGTCCACGGCCACCAGCCATCCTCCCTCCGGCAGCGGCCGAGTCGTAACCTCGCCGGTGACCTTGAACCGCATCAGGAGCCTGGCGGCCGCCTTCCTCGCCTCCGCCTCCTCCTCGAAGCGGAGTCCGACGGAGAACATGTGATCCCACCCCCGGGTTCATTTTACCATAGCTTCCGCCTCAAGGCGAACAGAAGTTCGCGCCGGCTGGCATTCAGGGCAGAAGTGGCTTGAACGACCGCCGTGGACCAGGCGGGCGATCACTCCCCGGCAGCCGGGGCGAAGGCACGCCTGTGCTTCCCTCCCGTAGACCCGCAGTCGGTGCTGAAAGCTCCCCGGGCGCCCTTCGCCGTCGACATAGGTGTGGGACGTGGTGCCTCGGTGCGCGATGGCCGCCTGCAGCGTGACCCGCAACGCCTCGTGCAGGGATGCAACCTCGTGGGGCTGGAGAGAACACGCCCTGCGCAGGGGGTGGAGGCCGGCACGATGCAGGCACTCGTCGGCATAGATGTTGCCCACTCCCGCCAGGGCCCTCTGATCCAGCAGTACCTGCTTGATCGACGCCTTGCGTGAAAGCAGGACGGAGGCCAGGTAATCGGGGGTAAAGTCCGGCTCGAGGGGCTCGGGACCCAGCCGGGCAAGCCCGGACGGGTAAAGCTCCGGCCTGTCGGCCGGCACCAGGCGCATCCGACCGAAGTGGCGCAGGTCTGCCCACCTGAGCTCCGAACCGTCGTCGAGCGTGAAAGCGGCATGGGTGTGCTTGGCCTCGACCGCGTCCGCCGGCGGTCCGGCTCCGGGGGGCAGGTAGGACAGGCGTCCGGCCATCATCAGGTGCACGACGACCTCAACCGGGGGCAACGAACCCCGCGGCCCCAGCCGTAGGATGAGGTACTTCCCACGGCGCACAAGGTCCACCACCTGCCGGTCGGTGACCGCGTCCGCGAACTCCTCCGGCGTGCAGCCTGCGACGTACGGGCGGAGGAAACGGACGGCCACGATGGTCCGCCCCCGCAGCCGCGGCGCCAGACCGGAACGCACGGTTTCCACTTCCGGCAACTCGGGCACGGTCTGACGCTATTCCACCTTCCGCATGTCGTACCAGTTGGGACCGACCTTGACGTCCACTACCAGTGGTACCGACAGGGCCACCGCCGCCGACATCTCCCGGCGCACCAGTGCGGTCACGGCCTCCATCTCCTCCGGCGGGACCTCGAACAAGAGCTCGTCGTGCACCTGCAGGATCATACGACTGCGCGTTGACCGCCGCCCAAGTTCGGCGTGGAGTCTGACCATGGCCAGCTTGATGATGTCGGCGGCGCTACCCTGGATGGGTGTGTTGCGGGCCGCCCGCTCCGCGAAGCCTCGGGTCTGCCGGTTGGCGCTCTTGAGGTCCGGCAGATAACGCCGCCGGCCCATGATGGTGGTCACGTAACCCAGCCGGCGGGCCTGGGCGAGCACCTCTTCGAAGTACTCCTGAACCCGGCGGTAGCGACGGAAGTACAGCTCGATATAACGCGCGGCTTCCGCCACCGGCACGCCAAGGTCACGCGACAGCCCGTAGTCGGTCATGCCGTAGATAAGGCCGAAGTTGACCGCCTTGGCCCGCGACCTCAGTTCGGGAGTGACATCGCCGAAGACCTCGGCCGCCGTGCGGGCATGGATGTCCTCACCGGCCTGAAAGGCCTCTATCAGTGCCGGATCACCGGAGAGGTGAGCGAGCACCCGTAGTTCGATCTGCGAGTAATCGGCCGCCAGCAGCCGGTGCGCGGGATCCCCGGGGATGAACACCTTGCGGATGCGGCGTCCCAGTTCTAACCGCACGGGGATGTTCTGGAGGTTGGGCTCGGCGCTGGAGAGCCTCCCGGTAGCCGTCACCGTTTGGTTGAAACTGGTGTGGACGCGACCGCTGACCGGGTCAAGCAGGGTCCGGAGGCCGTCCACGTAAGTTCCCTTCAACTTGACCAGCTGGCGGTGCTCCAGGATCTTGGCCACCACCTCGTGCTTGTCGGCCAGTTCCTCGAGCACCTCCACGTCGGTGGACGGTGCGCCCGTGGGCGTCTTCTTGACCGGCGGAAGCCCGAGCTCCTCGAACAGCACCTCTGCCAGCTGTCGCGGCGAATTGGGGTTGAAGGGCCTGCCCGCCAGCCGGTAGATCTCCTGCAGCGTCGTCTCGATGCGCGAGGCCAGTTCGGTGGCCATCTCCTCCAGCCCATGGCGGTCCAGCCCCACTCCGGCCAGCTCCATGTCGGCCAGCACCCGCCCCAGCGGCATCTCGACCTCGTGGAAAAGACGGCTGAGGCCGTCCTCCTCCAGCCGCCGCACCAGCACCGGAACCAGCCGTCGCACCAGGTCGGCCTGCAGGGTGAGAACCTGCCGGGGGTCGGGCGCTTGCTCGCCTGACCCGCGCCGCTTTCCCTGGCCCGTGGGCAGGTAAACGTCCTCCCCCAGGTACTCGCGGGCCAGCGAATCCACGGCGTAGCCGAATCTCCCCGGGTCCAGGAGGTAGGCGGCGATTTGTGGGTCCAAGGCTGCGGCGTCGACGTCTCCTCCGTGACGCCGCAGCATCACCAGCAGGGCTTTGAAGTCTTGAACCCAGAGCGAGGGACGGAAGCGCTCAAGCGTGTCGTTCAACGCGGCAAAGGCCTCGCGGTCCGAAAGCTCCGGAGCCCCGATTTGCCCCTGCCCGGCCGGGGAGGTGGCCAGGTGGTACACGGGACAGCCGGGGCCGGTGAAGGCCATGGCGGTGAGCGCGGCCCGTACCGGGTGCTGCCCGTCGGTGGCCAGGGCCAGGGCCATCACGCCGGTTGCCGCCACCCGGGCCAGAGCCTCGGCGAGCCCGGAGGCATCCTCCACCGGGCAGGCGACGGTGGGTTCGGTCGCTCCCTCGGCCGCCAGCTGCTCCAGTCCCAGCTTCCGCAGAAGACTGCGGAACTCCAGGCGCCGGAAGAGCGTCGCCACCTCTTCGGGGTCGAAGCTCCTCACCCTACACGCTTCCAGGTCGAAGGCGACCGGCACGTCGGCGCGGAGCCGGGCCAGCTCCTGGGTGAGACGGGCCTGCTGTGCATGCTCCCGCAGGGCCTGGCGCAGCCTCTCCGGGCGCACGCGCTCCAGGTTGTCCAGGATCCCGTCAAGGCTGCCGAACTCCTCGAGCAGGCGGGCCGCCGTCTTGGGTCCTATGCCCGGCACTCCTGGCAGGTTGTCCGAGGGGTCCCCCACCAGCCCCTTGAAATCGGTGTACCGTGCGGGATCGACGCCGTACCGCTCGCGAACCGCCGCGGGATCGTACACCGCCGTCTCGCTGATTCCACGTACCGTGAGCACGGCCTGCGTGTCCTCGTCCACCAACTGCAGAAAGTCGCGATCGCCGGTGATGATGAGAACCCGGGCCCCTGCCTCACGGCTGCGGCGGGCGAGCGTGGCGAGCACGTCGTCCGCCTCCACCCCTTCCACCTCGTACACGGGCACCCGGAGCGTTTGCAGCGTTTCTTTCAGCAGGGGGATTTGGGCACGCAGGCGCTCGGGCATGCCGGGACGGTGGGCCTTGTACTCGCCGAACTCGGTGTGACGAAAGGTCGGCCCTCCGGCGTCGAACACCACGGCGAGGTAGTCGGGACGCTCCTCTTCGAGCAGGCGCAGTAGCATGGATAGAAAGCCGTAGACCGCGTTGGTGTAAAGCCCCTCCGCGGTGACCCACGAATCGGGCAGCGCGAAGAAGGCCCGGTTGGCAAGGCTGTGCCCGTCGATGAGGATGGCTCTCGGACCCACCCGCATGCCTCCCCTTCCGGTCTTGAGTATTCACCGGCGGCAACGCCGTGACCTTCCCGAACAGGGCGGACCGGAGGGCCGTCCGGTCCGCCCTGTTCCCTCGTTGCTGCGCCGGTGGATCAGGAGTGGCTGCGGCGTCGCCGCAGGCGCCAGCCGGCGTAACCGAGGACGGCCAGCGCCACCAGGGGGAAGGCGCTCGCCGCGATGACCAGCAGCCGTTCGACAGCTCCCAGCAGCCATTTCAACGAGCGCAGGAAAGCGTCCACCATCCTCGCCCACAGCCCTTCGACGGGCGGTGGGACGGGTTCGCGCGGCGGCACCAGGTTGACCGCGATGGTCGAGAAGCTGACCAGTCGGTCGTAATTGCGCAGGACAGCGGTCAAGGACTCGATCTGTGCCCTCACTCGCCCCAGCTCCGCCTGCACCTGGAGCACCTCGCCCACGGTGTTCGCCCGTGCCATGATCTGCCCCAGTTGCTGCTCCTGAAGCTCGAGGGCCTTGAGCCGCGCATCGGTGTCCACGTAGGCCTGGGTAACGTCCTGCCCGTAGAGGTTACGGCTGAGCACCTGGCCCTTTTCCTCGATGCGAGCCAGCACCGTGCGGAAGTTCTGCTGAGGAACGCGCAACCTCAGGCTACCTCCCTTGCGTCCCTCCTCCCCTTTCCAGAAGCTCGAGCTCTCCACGTAGCCGCCCGCGGCCTCGGCCAGGAAGACGATGTCCTGGAAGGCGCGGTCGAAATCTTCTACCGCCAACTCCACATCGGCGTTGCGGATGATCTTCCGCTCGTCGGCAGGCACCCACAGTTCCGGCTGGGTTTCCACCGTGCCTGCGGGTGCGTCCTTCGTGGCCGGCAGCGCGCTCTCGGGCTCGCCGCCACCCGAGGACCCCGCAGTCTTCACGTCTAAATGCAGTCGGCGGGCTTCCTCGGTCGTGTCGGCAACGTCTGCCCGCAGGGTGAATGGGTTGTCCAGCGCCTGGTTCAGCACGACCGCCAGCACCAGCACGGCGGCGGCCGCCGCCACCCCGCGGTAACCAAAGCGGGCCCAGAGATCGCCCAGTCGTCGCCGGCGACTCGGGGGAAAGGCGGCGTGGCGGCGTACGGCCCGCCCGACCGCCTCCCCAAAGCCCGGAGGAGGAGCTACTTCGGGCAGGGTGCGGCACAGTTCCACGGTGGCCCGCAGTTCATCGACCTCCCTGTGACAGGAGGGGCACCGGGCGAGGTGTTGCTCAAGCTGCTTGCGCAAACCCGGTTCCAGCGTGTCGTCCAGGTACGCGGAGAGGTGGTCAAGAGCCTCCAAGCACTTCATCGTGAATCGCCTCCTTCCGCCGCACCTTTCGCTTCTCGGTCCGACCTTGAGACGGCCCCTGTGGCGATAAGTTCCGCCGCGATCAGGTGGTCACGCAGGGCAAGCCGCGCACGGTTGATGCGGGACTTGACGGTTCCCTCTTTCAACCCAAGCACCTGCGCGATCTCCTCATAGGACAGGCCGTGGAGATCGCGAAGCACCACCACCATGCGATGGTCGGGATGCAGTCGCCCGATCGCCCGCCGCACCGCCGTCCGGACTTCCTGCCGCTCGACGAGCTCCGCCGGATCTCCGGATGTGTCCGGCACCTGCCACATGCCGCCGGGCGCGAGTCCCGGAGCCGGACGGTCCAAAGAAACCGTCTTCCTCCGCCGGCGGCTGCGCAGCGCGTCAAAACAGACGTTGGCGGTCACCCGGTAAAGCCAGGTGGAAAACGAGCTCTGACCCCGGAAACCTCGGAGAGAGGAAAAGGCTTTCAGGAAAGCCTCCTGGGCCACGTCGGCGGCATCTTCGGCATCGCCGCAGAGATGGTAGGCCAGCCCGTAGACCTTGCGCTCATAACGGGCCACCAGAACCTCAAAGGCCTGGGCATTACCGTTCTGAGCTTCTCGAACCAGTTCCCGGTCGCTCCTGGCGTCTGGGGCTTCGCCCATGTTTCCCGGCTCCTTTCGGCCCCCTCACCGCCGGACGTCCCCCGCCTCACCGACGCCCTTCACAGGCAGAAGTTCCCCGCGGCAACGGGCTCAAGGGGAACTTCTCGGAGTAACCTTCCGGTCCTTCCGGCAAACCCAGGAAGACTCAAGGTGTGGTAAGTACCACGGCACGACGGTCGTGATCCCAGGTAACGGCAAGGCCCAGCCGCTGTGCTTGTGGCCGGACGGCGACGAAGACCCGCCCGCCTTCGGCGGAGGTGCCTCCCAGTGCCCGCTCGAGCTCGCCGGCCAGCACGTAGGCTGCTCCCTCGAGCACGAAGGCCGCCCCCGTGATCAACCGGTCCTGCACGAGCACGGCGACCCCTTCCAGGCTGGCCCGTCCCTCCTCCAGGCGGAAGTCAAGAGGCACGCCGCACTCCTCGAGCAGCCTGTCGATCGGCAGCCAGTGCCTCCCGGCAAGCTCGACCGCGTCACCGGGAGGCAGGTCGCACGCCAGGCCAAGCACCGGCGCCACGTCCTCCCAGGGCAAGAAGACGCCCTCGGGGGTCTTCAAACACCCCCGACCGATCTCCCACGCGTTCAGGGTGACGACCGCTCCCAGATCGAAGGTGACCGTGCCGGCGGCGGCCCTGGCCGCCAGCCAGTCGACCTCTTCCGCAGACAGAACAGAGGCGACACCGGCGGCTTCGAGCAGTAAGGAGAGCGATTCGCGAGACAGGGGTGCAAGCTCGTAGCGATCCGGGTACAGCCATATGCATGTCGGCGCGCCGTCGGCAAGTCGATCGTCGAGCACCGCCAGCCCCGTCTCACCCCATGCCAGCAGGCGCCCGGCCGCCCGGACAACCGCGGTGTGATAGGTAATGGTCACCCGAGTGCCCGGGGTAACCAGCCCGAACAGCCGCTCGGCGTGACGATTGCGCAGGCGCACGCATCCGCGCGACACCCACTCGCCGATGGAGGACTCGTCGTTGGTGCCGTGCAGGCCGTACCCCGCCAGATTCAGGCCGATCCACCACCTCCCCAGGGGATTGGCCGGTCCCGGGGGAACCGGTTCGCCGCCGTCAGGCGGGAGCCACCACGGGTCGAGGAGCTTGCCGACCACCCGGAAGCTGCCCCGGGGGGTGGGGCGCCCGGGCCTGCCCACCGCCACCGGGAAGGTCATCTCCTGGCGGCCTCCCACCAGCACCTCGAGTTCGCGGGCCGGCACGTTCAGCCGGAGAGCGACCTCCCTTACCTGGCCCCTCGCAGGGCTCGTGAGCAGCAGCAGCAGCAAGGAAATGCCGATGGCTCGACGCCCGGCCACGCCGGCCTCCTCCTCTCGCGGATAGCCTGCCCCGGCTCCTGCTCCCGCCGCTCGTGCCCGTGCCCGAACCTTGCTGTCAGCTTGTGGTTAGGAAGGTCGCCGGCAGGGAACGGCAGCGGTGGTCCCGAACACGGTATGCCCGAGGTGAAAAGGAGGATGCTCAGAGGCGGAACCGTCACGCTCCGTCCCATGGAACGCTCCGACCTGCCCACCCTGCAACGCTGGATCAACGATCCCGAGGTGAACCGCTGGCTGCGGGTGCAATGGCCCCTGAACCTCGACCAGGAGCAGCGCTGGTACGAACAGGTCAGCGCCTCGGGCACCGAGAAGGTCCTCATCATCGTGGCGCCTGATGGAACGCCGGTGGGAAACCTCGGTCTTGGACGCATCGACCACCGCCACCGCACCGCCGAGTTCGGCATCTCCATTTTCGAAAAGGCGTACTGGAACCAGGGGCTGGGCACCGACGCCTCTATCACCATGTTGCGTTTCGCCTTCGAAGAGCTGAACCTTCACCGGGTGAGCCTGCTGGTCCAGGAACACAACCTGCGGGCCCGGCGCTGCTACGAGAAAGTGGGATTCGTGGCCGAAGGCATCGAACGCGAGTCCATCTTCAGCGGCGGCCGTTACCTTGACATGCTCCGCATGAGCATCCTCGACCGGGAGTTCTTCGCCCTGCACGGGCGGTCCGCGGACAGCTAGTCTACCCAGGTCGGCGTAGACTGTCTGACAAACTCTGGCGGCAAGCCCGGTTTGATCGGTGACGGCCGGCCTCGCTTGATGACGGTCACCGCGCGTGCTACAATGACGGTGCCGGCATAGGACTTCGCCGGGGTAGCCGAGCTGGCACAGGCGGCGCACTCAAAATGCGTTGGGGCAACCCCCCGTGCGGGTTCGAATCCCGCCCCCGGCACCAGAATGGATGAAGCCACGGTGCATCGTGGCTTCTGCTTTCTTGGCGCCCGTATCCGCCTAGGCAACCATTTTCCGGTACTGGAGGACCGCGAGGATTACCATCAACGCGGCCATCGCCGCGACCACCGCGGCGTCCTGGCCGAGCACCGTCCAGTCCCAGCCGCCGGTGACCAGTTGCCGCATCGGCCGGACCGCGTAGCTGACCGGGTTGTAGGCGGCGATGGATCTGAGCCAGCCCGGCATGGTCTGGGTGGGGAACATGGCGTTGCTGGTGAACATCAGGGGCATGGTCAGGAAATTGACCACCGCGAACAGCGCTTCGTGGGACTTGAGCCTGGCCGCCAGTATGAGGGAAAGACTCGACATGATCACGCTGAACAGGGCGGCGATGCCGATGGCCATCAGGACCCCGGCGGGTCCCGTCACGAAGGCGACCCCCAGTAGCCTGGCCACCAGGGCGATCAGCGCCACCTGTATCGAGGTCTGCACCGCCACGGCAAGCGCCTTGCCAACCGGTATGGCGGCCCGGGCGATGGGCGCCGCCAGCATCTTGTTGAGCAGGCCGAGGCGCCGATCCCAGATGATGGACACTCCCCCGAAGACCCCGCCGAAAAGCGTGGTCATCACCATCACACCGGCGGTCATGAAGGACAAGTAGTTGCCGGTGCCGAGGACCGCGGCAGCCATCGGCTTGTCGAGCAGGCCGCCCATCAGGTTACCCATCAAGCCGAGCCATATGGCGGGCTGGATCACCGAAACCACGATCCTGGGCTTTTGCAGCCAAAAGCGCTTCATCTCACGCCAGAAGACCGAGTAGACGTCGGCGGCTAACCGGGTCCGCATCAGCCTCGCACCCTCCTCATGCGTATCCGCTGCTGCAGCGCATCCTCGCGGCTTGATTCCTCGTCACGAAGGGCCCGCCCGGTAAAGGACAGGTAGACGTCATCCAAGGTAACGCGGTTGATGGACACACGGACGATGGGAGCGGCACCGTCCTGGGTTGCCGCGAAGAATTGCGGCAGTGTGCTCTCACCGTCCTGGACGGCCACCCGGTAATCGTCTCCGTACCGCGCGACGTCACGCACACCTGGCAAGGCCCTTATGCGGGCCAGGGCTTCGGCGACGCCCGCGTCGGTGCCGCCGAACCTGAGCACGATGACGTCTCCGCCCAGGGTGCTCTTGAGCTCGGACGGGGTGCCGACGGCCTTGATGCTGCCCCGGTCGATGATGGCGATACGGTCGCAGAGCCGGTCGGCCTCCTCCATGTAGTGGGTGGTGAGGAAGATGGTCATCCCGGACTCCTCACGGAGACGGGTGATGTAGTCCCATATCTCCCTGCGCGTCTGGATGTCCAGCCCCAGGGTGGGTTCGTCGAGGAAGAGCACCTTGGGCCGGTGGATCAGCCCGGCGGCGATGTCCAACCGCTTGCGCATGCCGCCGGAGTAGGTTTCCACCAGGTCACGGGCGCGCGAGGTCAGGCCGACCATGTCCAGCACCTCGGGGATGCGTCGGCGCATCTCGTCTCGGGTCAGCCCGTAGAACCTGGCCTGCAGGTACAGGTTCTCCCACCCGGTGAGGCTGTCGTCCACCGCCAGGTCCTGCGAGACATACCCCAGGCTGCGCCGGACTGCATCGGTGTTCGTGGTGACGTCATACCCCATCACCGTCGCGGAACCCGCCGTGGGCGTGGCGAGGGTGGTCAGCATGAGGATGGTGGTGGATTTGCCGGCGCCGTTGGGCCCGAGGAACCCGAAGATCTCTCCCTCCCCCACCCAGAAGCTGACCTGGTCAACGGCCCTGATGCCGCCGGGGTAGGTCTTCGTGAGCCCCCTGACCTCAATGGCCTTCATCGTCATCACCCACGTCCGACGGCTTCGTCCTGAGCATTGCCTCAAGCTGCGCAAGGCGCGCCGTAGCGTCGGCCAGGAAGTGGGTGATGGCCTCCGCTTTGAGCAGCAACACTCCCGGACCGCCCTCGCTTTTGCCCAGCACCAGTAGCTTGTCGCCGGGCCTGATCCCCATCTTGTCGCGCACGGCCAGGGGGATGACCACCTGACCGCGCTCGCCGACGGTTACCGCGCCGAAGAACTCCGGGGGCTGGGATCGCCGCACGCTCTTCACCTCCTGCCGGTGACTCATACCAGTCATGTTCAGCATACCGATATGATTCTAGTGCTGAAAGCGTGGGGTGTCAAGAAAGGAAAGCGGAGAGCAGTCGGGGACACCACTCCGGCCGGGCGGTGTCCCCGGTTCACGGCAGGCTAGCTCGTCCAGACCTCCCAGGATACGATGGCGGCCGGCTCCTTGCGTTGCTTGGGGCGTGGCGTGTCGGCCGGGTACCCCACGGGCAGCAGGGCGACGACCTTGTACTGCTCGGGGATCCCCAGCAGGCGCCGCACCCCGTCCTGGTCGAACGCCCCTATCCAGCAGGTGCCGAGCCCAAGGGAGGTTGCGGCAAGCGTCATGTGGTCCACTGCGATACCCAGGTCGACCGCATAGGCCTCTACGCCGCACGGCATCACGCGGTCCGGCTCCAGGGCCACCGCCGCGATCACCACGGGCGCCTGGGCCACGAAATCCTGCCGGCGCGCCAGCCGGGCCAGTTCGGCACGCCGGTGGGCACAGGTCACCACCACAAACCGCCACGCCTGGCGGTTGGAGGCCGACGGTGCCAGCCGCGCCGCCTCCAGGATCGCCTCCAGCGCCTCCGCAGGCACGGGTTCGGGGCGGTAGGCACGCACGCTGCGGCGCTGCCTGATGGCCTCCATCACTTCCATGCATCTCGCCCTCCCCGGGAGCAGCTCAGGCTTGGGACAGCATTCCTCCCAGCGGCTCGAAGCGGGCCGTGAAGAAGCGAAGGGTGGGAGGTTCGTAGGTCATGCGCAGGCCCTGGATCTCCTCACGTCGCCGGTACAGGGAGATAACCGAGTCGGCCACCACGTCCATGTGCCGGTCGGTGTAGACACGCCGGGGGATGGTGAGCCTGACCATCTCCAGGCGAGGGAAGTACTCTGAGCCGTCGGGCTTGCGACCCGCCGAAACGTTTCCCCGCTCCATGCCGCGCACGCCGGAGTCAAGGTACAGCGCCGCCGCGAGGGCCTGGGCGGGGTAGGTCGCCTGCTCGACATGCGGCAGGAAGGCCCGGGCGTCGAGGAACACGGCATGGCCGCCGACCGGCTGCACGATGGGGACGCCCGCCTGCAGGAGCTGCTCGCCCAGGTAGCGCACCTGCAGGATCCGCCACGACAGGTACTCGTCATCCACCATCTCGTAGATGCCTCTGGCCATGGCCTCCATGTCGCGGCCGGCCAGGCCGCCGTAGGAGGGCATGCCTTCGAAGAGCACGACGAGCTGGGTGGCCTTTTGGTAGACTTCGAACTCGCGGGTGGCCAGGAAGCCGCCGATGTTGACGAGGGCGTCCTTCTTTCCCGACATCGTGCACCCGTCGGTGTAGGACATCATCTCCTTCAGGATCTCGCGGCAGCTGCGGCCCGCCTGTCCGGGCTCGCGCTCCTTGATGAAGTAGGCGTTCTCGGCACAACGCGTGGCATCGCAGATCACCCGAATACCGTAGCGTTTGCACAGCTCGTAGGTAGCCCGCATGTTCTCCAGAGACACCGGCTGGCCACCGGCCATGTTGACGGTGACCGCCAGCGAGAGATAGGGAATGCGCTCGGGCCCGACGCGGTCGATGAGTTCTTGGAGCTTGGCAAGGTCCACGTTGCCCTTGAAGGGATGCGGGTTGGCCGGGTCGTGGGCTTCGGGGATCACCACGTCCACGAAGGTTCCGCCTGCCCGCTCCTGGTGGGCGCGGGTGGTGGTGAAGTACATGTTGCCGGGGATGTAGTCACCCGGGCGGATGAGGATCTGCGAGATGAGGTGCTCGGCCCCCCTGCCCTGGTGGGTGGGAACGACGTACGGGTAGCCGTAGATATCCTGTACCGCCTGTTCCAGGGCGAAGAAATTGCGGCTGCCCGCGTAGGCCTCATCACCCAACATCATGCCCGCCCACTGGTTGTCGCTCATGGCGGAGGTCCCGCTGTCGGTCAGGAGGTCGATGTATACGTCCTTTGACCTGAGGAGAAAGGTGTTGTACCCCGCTTCACGGATGGCCTGGCGGCGGTACTCCCGCGTGGTAACCGCGATGGGTTCTACCATCTTGATCCTGTACGGTTCGGCACGTCTTGCTGACAACTATCTCCCTCCCGTCAGTGCCGGTCGGTCAGCCCAGGGGCCGGAACCTGGCCGTGAAGTGACGCAAGACCGGCGGCTCGTAGCTGAAGGCCAGACCCTTGATACCTTCGCGCCGTTCCCAAACCCGCCGCAGGGTCAGGGCAACCCATTCCAGGTGGCGGTCGGTGTAGACGCGACGGGGAATGGCCAGGCGAACCAGTTCCAGTTCGGGATAGACGTTTTCGCCGGTGGCAGGGTCCCTTCCCGCGAGCACCGTGCCGATCTCAACCCCCCTTACCCCACCCTCCAGGTACAGCTCAACCGTCAGCGCCTGGGCGGGGAGTTCGTCCCTGCCGAGGTGGGGTAGAAAGCGTTTTGCGTCCACGTAGACCGCATGGCCTCCCGGTGGCTCGATGATTGGGATACCGGCCGCGCGGCAAAGCCCTGCCAGGTAGCGCACCTGGCCCACGCGGTACTCGAGGTATTCCTCGTCGAGCACCTCCTCGAGTCCGCGGGCCATGGCCTCAAGGTCGCGACCGGCGAGCCCGCCGTAGGTAGGAAACCCCTCGAACAGCACCGCCCATACGCTCGCCCGCCGGAAGAGCTCGGGATCGCGCAGGGCCAGGAACCCCCCGATGTTGACCAGGGCGTCCTTCTTGCCGGACATGGTACATCCGTCCGCGCAATCCGCCATGGCCCGGACCACCTCGCGGATGGGGCGGCCCGCCCAACCCGGCTCGCGCTCACGGATGAAGTAGGCGTTCTCGGCGAACCGGCAGGCATCAAGGAAGAACGGGATGCCGTGCTCCGAAGCGATCTCCTTCACCGCCTTCAGGTTGCCCAGGGAGACGGGTTGGCCACCCGCGGTGTTGCAGGTGACGGTGGCCATGATGAGGGCCACGCTCTCCCGAGGATGCTCGGCCAGGAACGTCTGCAGGCGATCGAGGTCGAAATCCCCCTTGAAGGGGTGGCAGGAACACGGGTCGGAGGCTTCCGGGACGGCGAGATCCACGGCGATGCCGCGACGGTGCTGCACGTGAGCCCGCGTGGTGTCGAAATGCATGTTGTTGAGCACGTACTGCCCCGGCTCGAGGAGGGTGGAGAAAAGCACGTGCTCGGCCCCTCGGCCCTGGTGCGTGGGGATCACGTGGTCAAAGCCCATGATCTCCCGCACCGTCTCCCGCAACCGATAGTAGTTGCGGCTGCCGGCGTAAGCTTCATCGCCGAGCATCATCCCCGCCCACTGACGGTCGCTCATCGCCGAGGTCCCGCTGTCGGTCAGAAGGTCGATGTACACGGCCTCCGAAGGAATGTGGAAGAGGTTGTAGCCGGCCTCCTCCACCAGTCGCTCCCGCTCCGGGCGGGTGGTGCGACGTATGGGTTCTACCACTTTGATGCGGAAGGGTTCGGCGCGGAAGTCCTCGCCCGAGCCGCCTGCGACCACCCCGCAACACCTCCGTCTTCCACTTCGGTCCGCCGCCGGGCAAGTCCTTTACCAGCGGCGCACGATCACGACCGAGCCGCGGCTCAGCGCGCGTTCCAGCGCCCTGCGGAGGCAGCGACGCACGAGGACTCGGACGGGCGCCAGGAGCAGCGCGAAACCCACAAGGTCGGTCAAGAACCCCGGGGTGATCAGCAACATCCCGCCGACCAGCACCAGCACCGCATCGATCAGGCCTGTCGCGGGCAGCTCGCCGCGGGCCAGTTCCTCGCGCATCGCCCGCAGCACTCCGAACCCCTCGCGGCGGGCAAGCCATGCGCCCACCAGGCCGGTGAGCACTACCAGGCCCAGCGTGGGAAGCGTTCCCAGGCGGCGCCCCACCTCTACCAGCAGGGCTATCTCCACCAGGGGGACCAGGGTGAACAGCACGAGCAGTCGGAGAAAGAAGGGCATCACCCCCTTGTCCTACAGCACTCTCACCTGACCGCGGTACACAAGCCCGCGGGTGGGGTCGATGGTCACCGTTTGCCCGTCCTCGAGGATGCCGGTGGCTCCTTCCGCTCCCACCACCACCGGTATACCCAGGTTGAGACCGACGATGGCAGCGTGGGAGGTCATCCCTCCCTCCTCGACCACCACTCCTCCCGCCCGCTCCAAGAGGGGCATGAAGTCGCGGTCGGTGGCCGGGGCCACCAGGATGTCCCCCGCCCCGAAGCGCTCCGCCACCTCCCCGGGCTGCCGACCGACCCTCGCCACCCCGGTGGCGGGCCGGATTCCCACCCCGATACCGCGCACCAGCACCTCGCCGACGGTATGAACCCGGATCAGGTTGGTGGTGCCGGGTACTCCTGCCGGCACCCCCGCGGTCACCACAACGAGGTCTCCTCCCCGCACCAATCCGGCTGCGCTGGCCTGCCGGAGGGACTGGGCGACCAGTCGGTCGGTGTCGGTCGTACGCTCGACCACCAGCGGCTCCACGCCCCAGACCAGCGCCAGACGACGCGCCACCGCCGGATCCGGAGTGGCCGCCACCACTGGGGCGCGCGGGCGGTGGCGGGCGACCATCCTCGCCGTGTGCCCGGAGGTGGTGGCGGTGACGATGGCCGCCGCGTCCAGATCCGCCGCTATCCGGCAGGTGGCATGACTGATGGCGTCGGTCACCGTCTGGGGTACCACCATCACCCGGCGCCGGGCCGCCTCCCACATTTCGATGTCCTGCTCCACGCGTTCGGCGATCCGCGCCATGGTGCGCACCGCTTCCACCGGGTATTGCCCCACCGCCGTCTCCGCGGAAAGCATCAGCGCGTCGGTGCCGTCGTAGATGGCGTTGGCCACGTCGCTGGCCTCGGCACGGGTGGGGCGGGGTCGTCTCACCATGGACTCCAGCATCTGCGTGGCGGTGATCACCGGTTTGCCCAGCTGATTGGCCCTGGTGATCACCCGCTTCTGAACGACCGGGACATCCTCCGGTCCGATCTCCACCCCGAGATCCCCTCTGGCCACCATCAGGCCGTCGGCGACCTTGAGGATCTCCTCCAACGCCCCCACCCCGCGAGCGGTCTCGATCTTCGCGACGATCCCCGGCGTCCCGCCCAGCTCCTCCAACACCTGCCGGACACCCAGCACATCCTGGGCGCTACTCACGAAGGAAGCCGCCACCCATTCCACGTCCTCTTCCACCGCCAGCATGAGGTCCAGGCGGTCGCGCGCGGTGACGAAGGGAAGATCGAGCTTGACGCCCGGGAGGTTCAGCTTCTTGCCCGAGGACAGCTCGCCGCCGGTCAGGACCCGGCAGTGCAGTGCTGCTTCTTCGCAGGCCTCCACTTCCAGCACGATGTTGCCGTCGTCCAGCAGTATGCGGGTCCCCACGTCCAGCCGTTCGGGTAGCTCCGGGCAGTCCACGTGGGCCGCATGGTCGCCGCCCTCGCCCGGGCGCGTGAATAAGGTGAAGGACTGTCCTTCGCGGAGGCGCACGGCCCCCGCAGGGAAGCTGCCGATGCGTAGCTCCGGTCCGCCCAGGTCCAGGAGCACCGCCACCTGCCGCCCTTGAGCGGCGGCCGCGGCCCTCACCGCGCGGAGCGTGGCCCGGTGCCGCTCGCGATCGCCGTGGGAAAGGTTCAGCCGGGCGACGTCCATACCCGCTCTTACCAGTTCGCCGATCGCCTCGGGGGAATCGGTCGCGGGCCCGATCGTGCAGACGATCTTCGTCCGGCGCATGCTCCCCTCCCCCTTCAGGAGCCGTGCAGGGCCTCGTCCAGTACCTGCACGGCGTCTTTGGCTTCTACCCGGGGCACCATGACCTCGACGGGCCCCGAGGGCCCAAGATGCGGGGGACCGATGCTGCGCAGCATGACCAGGATGCCCTCGTTGGTCAACATCTGCTTGACCATCTCGGCCAGCGCCAGGTTGGGGGCGAGATAGACGACCACCCAGCTGCCCGATGGCGAGTTCTTGGGTGAGTTGCTCAAGATTCCGCCTTCCCTTCCCCGCGGGCCGTCGCAGTGCGGGTCGTCACCGCACCCCGCCCGGCGAGTTCCTCTAGCATGGCCAGTAGCTCCGCCGAAGCATCGACCCAGTACCGTCGGTCGGCGCGGATCGTCTTGCCCACCGTGACCAGGCGCAGGTAGACCGGGCACGGCCCGGGGTAGAGCTGACAGGTACCCTTGATGCGTTCCAGGAGCGATTGCTCCACGCTCGTGCCGGCCAGCTGGATCACCACTGCGGTTGCCCTTTCCTGCGCCGCGGACGGACTTTCCTGATCCAGGCGTCGGATTTCGTCGGCGATCAACTTGACGTCCTCGTCGGTCGCCGATACCCGTCCCTGGACCACGAAGATCCCTTCCTGTCGGAGCAGCGGGGCGTAGCGGGAGTACACGCGGGGGAAGACGATGGTTTCCACGGCACCGGTCAGGTCCTCCAGCGTCAGGAACAGCATGGGCTCGCCCGACCGCGTGAGTATCTGCTTCCGGGCGGCGATCATGCCGCCGACGGTGACCCGGTGGCCGTCAGGCGCTTCCCTCAGTTGTGCCGCCGTGGCGGTGATGATCTCCCGCAGGCGGCGCTCGTGCTCCGCCAGGGGGTGGCCGGTCAGGTAGCAGCCCAGCATCTCCTTCTCCTGGGCCAGCAACACTTCCGGGGGGTACTCGGGCACGTCGGGCAGCCGGGCGCTGGGTTCCTGTACCGGCATCGCGTCGAACAGGGCAAGCTGTCCGTTCTCCCGTAGCCGCTGCGCCTGTTGCCCGGCTTCGAGCGCGCCGTCCACCAAGGCCATCAGCTGCGAGCGACGGATCGCAAGCGACCCGAAAGCCCCGGCCTTGATGAGGCTCTCCAGGCCCCGCCGGCCGAGCACCCGGCCGTCGACCCGTTCGCAGAACTCGTGCAACGAGCGGAAGGGACCATGCTCCCGTCTCGCCTTGACGATGGCTTCCACCGCTCCCAGACCCACGTTTTTGACCGCCGCCAGGCCGAAGCGAACGCTCCGATCCCCGGCTACCGTGAACTCGGCCTCGCTGGCGTTCACGTCCGGCGGAAGCACGCCTATCCCCAGCCGACGGCATTCATCGAGGTAGGCCGCCACCTTGTCGCTGGAAGCCGATACGCTGGTCAGCAGGGCTGCCAGGTAGTGCACGGGGTAGTGGGCCTTGAGGTAGGCGGTGCGGTAGGCGATGAGGGCGTAGGGAGCGGTATGGCTCTTGTTGAACCCGTACCCGGCGAAGTGGGCGATGAGCTCGAAGACCTTGCCGGCGGTGCCCTCGTCCACCCCGCGGGCGCAGGCTCCACGGATGAACGCCTCGCGCTGTGCGGTCAGCTCCTGCGCCTTCTTCTTGGCCATCGCCCGCCTGAGCAGGTCGGCCTCGGCCAGGCTGAACCCCGCCATCTCGCTGACCACCCGCATTACCTGCTCCTGGTACACGATCACCCCGTAGGTCTCCGCCAGGATGGGCTCCAGGGCCGGGTGAAGGTACTCGATGGGCCGACGCCCATGCCGGCGATCGACGAAGTCGTCGATCATGCCGCTGCCCAGGGGGCCTGGCCGGAACAGCGCCAGCGCGGCCACCAGGTCCTCGAACTGCTGGGGGCGCAGCTGGCGCAAAAGTTCGGTCATGCCCGAGCTCTCCAGCTGGAACAGGCCGGCCGTCTCGCCGTCGCCGAGCAACCGATACACCGCGGGATCGTCAAGCGGAACCGCATCGATGTCGAGCTTTGTGCCGGCGCGCGCCAGCGCGGCCACCGTGTGCTCGATGACCGTAAGGGTACGCAGACCGAGGAAATCCGTCTTCAGCAGGCCGAGCTCCTGAAGGTTGCCCATGGCGAACTGGGTGACGAGGTTGCCCTCCGCCGTGCGCTGCAGCGGCACCTGGTCGACCAGAGGATCGCGCGAGATCACGATGCCGGCGGCGTGCACCGAGGCATGCCGGGGCGTTCCCTCAAGCGTCCGCGCCGTCTCCACCACCATCGCCACCGTGGGGTCCGACTCCACCATGTCTCGAAGCTCCGGGGTGGTCTCCAGGGCACGCTCCAGGGTCATGCCCGGCCCCCAGGGAACCGCCTTGGCGATGCGGTCGACCTCGGCGTAGGACAGGTTCAGCGCCCGGCCCACGTCGCGTATGGCGGCCCGGGCCGCCATGGTGCCGAAGGTGATGATCTGGGCCACGCGATCCTCCCCGTAACGTCGGACCACGTAGTCGATCACCTCCTGGCGCCGCTCGAAGCAGAAGTCTATGTCGAAGTCCGGCAGGTCGACGCGCTCGGGATTGAGGAAGCGATCGAACAGCAGGTTGTAGCGCAGCGGATCGATGTCGGTGATGCGAAGCAGGTAGGCGACGAGGCTCCCCGCCACCGATCCCCGTCCCGGGCCCACGGCGATGCCCCGTTCCCGCGCGAAGCGGACGAAGTCCCAGACGATGAGGAAGTAGCCGGAGTAACCCATGGCCCGGATCAGTTCGAGTTCGCGGCGCAGGCGGGCTTGAGCCTCCTCACCGGCGCCCGGGTAACGCTCCCCGAAGGCCCGCTCGCACAGCTCCGCGAGGTAGGAGTCGGCGTCGCGACCCGGGGGTAACGGGTACTCGGGCAGCCGGGGCTTGCCGAAGGTGAACTCCACCGCCACGCGCTCGGCTATCTCGCAGGTATTGGCCAGGGCCTCGGGAACCTCGGCGAACCGGGCCGCCATCTCCTGTGGGCTCTTGAGGTAGAACTCGTCGGTGGGAAAGCGCAAACGGTCGGGATCGTCCACCGTCTTGAGTGTTTGGATGCAAAGAAGGATGTCGTGGGTTCTGGCATCCTCCTTCCGCAGGTAGTGCGGGTCGTTGGTGGCGACCAGTTGCAGGCCCAGTTCCCCGGCCAAGGCCCGTAGCTCGGTGTTGACCTCACGCTGGCCTTCAAGTCCCTGGTCCTGAAGTTCGAGGAAAAAGCCCCGCCGACCGAAAACGTCGCGGTAAAACGCTGCCGCCTCGCGGGCCGCGCGCCGGTCTCCCGCCCGTAGCAGGCGCGGTATCTCGCCGGCCAGGCACCCGCTGAGCGCGATCAGACCCTCGGCGTGACCGGCCAGCAGCTCACGGTCCACCCGCGGGCGGTAGTAAAACCCCTCGAGGAACCCGAGGCTCACCAGCCGCACCAGGTTACGGTATCCCCGCTCGTTCTCCGCCAGCAGCACCAGATGGTACGGATCGTCGTCCTGGCGAGGCGCGCGGTCGTGCCGCGTGCGCTGCGCCACGTACACCTCGCAGCCCAGCACGGGGCGCAGGTCCTCGCGCCGGCACGCCTTGTAAAAGTCCACCACTCCGTACATGGTGCCGTGGTCGGTCAGGGCAAGGGCCTTCATGCCGAGCTCTGCGGCCCGGCGCGCCAGCTGCTCTACCGGGCACAGCCCATCGAGCAGGCTGAAGTGACTGTGAACGTGCAGGTGTACGAAGTCCTGCCGCGGCATGACCTCTTCAGACCTGCCTCTCAGGATCCACCGGGCTCCGTTGCGGTGCTGCGCTTCTTGCGGCGCCGGCGACGACGACGGGCGGCGGGTGCCGGCTCGGCGGAAGCGGTGGTCTCCGGCCTTTGCGGCGGGCGCCAGGGCTCGTCGGGCCCCCTGGCCCAGTATTCCTCGATCGCGTTATCGTCAAGGGGGGCCGGCAGGCGAGGCGGCGACGGTGAGGCCTTGAGGCGTGGACGCTTTCCACGTCGATCGCGTTCCCTTGTCTCGGCGCGCGGCCTGACCTGCTCGGGTGACGGCACGTCGGCAACCCGGCGAAGCACGGCGATGAGCCGCCGGTGGTACGGAGGGACGTCAAACGGCCGATCGAGGGAGAATCCCTGGAACCAGGCCGCAAGCCGGAAAACCCTCGACGCCTCCAGCAGGGCCAGGAACTCCTGCGGGTACAGCACACGTTTGGTCGCCCGCTGCTCGATCACCTGGCTTTGCCCGTGCTCCGTCACCTCAAAGCGCAAGACCTCGGTAGCCGTCTGCGCGACGGGGTCGTAGTCCTCCCAGATGTTCCCGGTGAAGACCACCTGAAGGTCGTCGCGCGCCATCTCCCACCGCTCGGGCTCGCCGAACGGCCTGGCCGGGTCGACTACCGTGCCGAAGTCCACGATGTAAAGACCCTGCGGCACAAGGTGACGGGCCACCGCGCGCAGATGCGCGGTGATCGCCTGGACGTCGACGAGGTAGGTGAAAGAATCCGTCATGCAGATGGCCGCGTCGAAGTCGCGGCGAGGGAGCTGGAAATCCCGCATGTCACGGACGAAGACCTCCACCGGCAGCCCTTCCAGCACCGCCTTCTTCCCCAGGTAGTCGATCATCTCCCGGGAGATGTCCAGGCCGGCCACCGTTCGCCCCCGACGCGCGAACTCCAGCGAGAAACGTCCGGTGCCGCAGGCCACGTCCAGAACCGAGGTTACCTCCTTCGGGGCATGGCGGCGGAAACAGGCTTCCAGGAAATCGGTCTCCGCTCCCGGATCCCAGCCGAAAGCCACATCGTAGTACCTGGGGTGACTGTAAAAGACGGCGCTGGACAAAGAGCTTTCCCCCCGTTCGGCCTACCGGCACCGGGGCCCGGTGGAAGTCTGCCTGCCGTCGCCTGGCCACATGCCGGTCTTAACCGTTATTCTCCTCCGTCCGTTTGGTTCTCCTGCCTGCCGGGCGTGCGACCGGAGGCGCCCGATTTGAACGCATCTTCGTACTGTGCTAAGTTTTATGGTAGGAGGAAGACGCGATGACCACACGTACCGTGCGGGTACTCATCCGGGGCTCCATCTTCGGAGCCGGGTTGCGTTCATCCATCCAGCGCCAGGCGACCCGGCTGGCGCTGCGGGGGTATGTGCGAGCCCGCCCTGACCGGTGCCTGGAGGTGCTCGCCTCCGGCCCCCAGGACGGCCTTGAACACTTGTTGCAGGCGCTTTCCGAGTTCCCGGCGGCCGCCGGCTTCGAGCGCGTGGACGTCGACTGGACGGACCAGCCTGTGCCAGAAGGGCGCTTCACCATCAGCTGCGGCGACTGGTAGGGCAATCGGCAGCCAGGCAGCAGGCCTCGCAGCGCGGCCGGCGTGCCCGGCAGACCAGACGCCCGTGGCGGAGGAGGTTGAGGTGCAAGGGCAGGCACAGCTCGGGGGGCACGATGACCCCGAGCTTCGCCTGCAGGCGCGCTCCGCTCTCGCGTTGCCCTGCCAGGCCGAGCCGCCGGGCAACGCGCAGCACATGCGTGTCCACCGGTACCACCGGCAGTCCGAGCGCGAACAGCATCACGCAGGCTGCCGTCTTGGGGCCGACACCCGGGAGGGAGGCCAGCCGCCCCCAGGCCTCGCCCACGTCCGTGCCGGGCCCAAGCTCCAGACCCACGGTGCCGTCCGGCCGCGTCAACCGCTCGAGCGTTTCCACCAACCGCCGGGCCTTCTGGTTGGCCAGCCCGGCGGGGCGGATGACGACCGCCACCTCCCGCGCACCGGCGTCCCGCACCGCCTCCCACGAAGGGAAGCTCGCACGCAGGGCGGCGTATGCGCGGTCGCGATTGGCGTCGCGCGTGGCCTGCGACAGGATCCCCCTGACCAGCTCGTCCAGCACCGGTGCCGGCCGGGGCGAAGGCAACCCGTAGGCCGCGGCAAGCTTGCCGGCCAGTACCGCCAGCCTGCCGGCCTCGAGTTTCAACACGATCCCGCCAGACCGGCCACGAAACGCCGGAAGCAGTCGCCGCGTTCCTCGAAGTTCTCAAAGCTGTCGAAGCTGGCGCAGGCCGGCGACAAGAGGGCGGTGTCTCCCGGCCGGGCGGCACCGGCCAGCGCGGGGAGCAGCTCACCGTAAGTCGGGAAGCGGTGGAGCCGGGGGAGGGGCCGGCCGGTCTCGGCAGCGGCCGCCCGCAGGGCGGTTTCGATGCGCTCCGCCGTGTGGCCGGTCAGGAACACCTCGCGCACCTTGCCCTCGGCCACGATCTTGCGTGCCAGCTCCTCAAAGCCCACCTTCTTGTCGTACCCACCCAGGATCAGCAGGATGGGGCCTGCAAGCGTGTCCAGGGCGGCCGCGGTCCGGTCGGGAGCGGTGGCGATGGAATCGTTCACGTACTTGACCCCGCCGACTTCCCCTACCAGCTCCAGGCGATGTGGCACCCCCCTGAACTCACGGGCGGCACGGGCGATGGCGGCGGGCGCCACGCCGGCGAGGGCGGCCGCCGCGGTGGCGGCCACGAAGTTCTCCAGGTTGTGGCGCCCGGGCAGCACCAGCTCCTGGGCACTGCACACCCGGATGGTCCCCGCAGTTTCGAGCGGCCATCCCGGCGCCGGTAGCAGCCAGACGGCACCGTCGCGCGCGAAGGCACCGCCTTCCACCGCACGCGTGCCGCTGAACCAGGCCACCCTCTCGCCTCTTGCCTCTCCCAGGCCGCGCGTCAGCGGGTCGTCCGCGTTGAACACCGCCCAGCCCCCCGGGCCCTGGTGGCCGAAGATGTTGGTCTTGGCGGCCACATAGGCCTCCATCGTACCGTGGGCGTCCAGGTGGTTGGGCCTGAGGTTCAGGAGCACGGCGAGCTCGGGGCTGACCGTCATGAGCTCCAGCTGGAAGCTGGACAGCTCCAGAACCACCTGCTCGTCGGGGCCTATGTCCAGGGCCTGCTCGATAAGGGGGGTTCCGATATTGCCACCCACCCGCACCGGCCGCCCGGCCAGCCTGAACATCGTCCCCAGCAGGGAGGTAGTGGTGGTCTTGCCGGCACTCCCGGTCACCCCGAGCACCGGGGCCCGGCAGAGCAGGAGGAAAAGCTCGATCTCGCTCGCCAGTTCCGCTCCCCGGGCCACCGCGCTGCGCACCATGGGCTCGTCGGGGCGCGCGCCCGGCGTGAGGAAAACCAGGTCGAAGGTTTCCAGCCCGCAGTGGTACTCCTCGCCGAGTCGGTAGCTCACCGGCAGGCCGCGCAGGCGGTCCAGGCGGGCCGCGAGCCGCTCGGCGGGCTTGCGATCGAAAACGGTGACGGCGATGCCGCGGCTGCCCAGAAACCTGGCCAGGGACTCGTGGCTTACCCCCAGACCAAGCAGGGCTATCCGCCGTCTTGCCAACTCGGCCAGCACCGCCGCAGCGTCCGCCGGGCGCCGGCACAAGGCCCTCCAGGAACCTTCGTTCACAGCTTTCCGAGTGCCTCCTCGACCCGGGCAAGCCCGGCCTCTATGCGCTCGAGGGACGTGGCGTAAGATAACCTGAGGTGACGATCCGAGCCGAAGCCGGCTCCCGCCACCGTGGCCACCCGTGCCTCTTCCAGCAGGAAGGCGGCAACGTCGGTCGACCCCTCAAGCTTTCTGCCGTTGAAAGTCTTTCCGATCAGGGCGGAAATATCAGGGAAAACGTAGAAGGCGCCTTCCGGTACCCGGCAGCTCAGGCCGGGCATCGCCGACAGGCGTGCCACCATCACGTCCCGCCTCCGCAAAAACTCCCTCCGCATCGCCTCCACCGGCGCATCGGAGCCGGCGAGGGCCGCCAGCGCGGCCTGCTGCGAGATGGAGGTGGGGTTGGAGGTCACGTGCCCCTGCAGCTCGGCCATCGCTCTGGCCAGCTCGCGGCAGCAGGCCGCGTAGCCGATGCGCCAGCCGGTCATGGCGAAGGTCTTGGAGACGGCGTTGACCACCACCGTCCGCGCCTTCAGCTCCGGGCTCAAGGCGGCGGGGCTTACGTGCCGGTGGCCGTCGTACACCAGCTTCTCGTATACCTCGTCGGAGATGAGGCAAAGGTCGTGCCGGAGGACGAACTCGCCGATAGCCTCGAGTTCCTCGCGACGGTAGACGGCTCCGGAGGGGTTGTTGGGGCTGTTCAAGATAAGCACCCTGGTACGGGGAGTGGTCTTGGACTCCAGGGCCTCCACCGTCACCCGGAAGCCCGTCGCCTCGGCGGTAGGCACGATCACCGGCACCCCCCCCGCCAGCTTGACCTGCTCGGGATAGGTCACCCAGTAGGGGACGGGGATGAGCACCTCGTCTCCCGGCTCGCACAGTGCCATCACCGCGTTGTACAGCGAGTGCTTGGCCCCCACCGAGACCACGATCTCGTCGGGCCGATACTCCAGCCCGTGGTCCCGGTGCAACCTCGCCGCGATCGCCTCGCGCAGCTCGACCGTTCCGGCAGCCGGCGTGTAGCGCGTGAAACCCTGCCTGATGGCCGCGATCCCTGCCTCCGCGATGTGGGCCGGCGTGTCGAAGTCGGGCTCCCCCACGCCGAAGTTAACCACGTCCACCCCCTGGGCCAGCAGCTGCTTGGCCCGCGCATCGACGGCGAGCGTGGGCGATGGACTTATGTTGCGGACCCTTTCCGAAAGCTTCACCTCATCGCCTCCTTGAGCCTCAAACTTCGTATACCTGTCCTTCCTCGGCGAGCTCCACGGCGACGGCCGCCGCCGAGCGGGCCTCCTCGAGGCTTACCGTGCGATCGTACATGGCCTGGATGTGCGTGAGAACCAGCCGGCGGGCACCGGCTTCCGCGGCCGCCCGGGCCGCCTGGGCTGCGGTGAGATGCCCCGTGGGCTCCGCCAGCTCGCGGTCCTGTTCCTGGAAGGTCGCCTCGCACAGCAAAAGGTCGGCACCGGCGGCGGCCTCTTCAAGCCCCTGGCACCGGCGGCAATCGCCGGAGTAGGCCAGCCGTCTGCCTTGTGCCTCCACCGTTACCGCGTGGGTCGGCAGCGAGTGCTCGACGGCATGGAAGCTCAGGCGGAGGGGCCCGATGCCGAGAACTTCGCCCGGCCGCACCACGTGCCCGCACGTGGCATCCCGGTAGTTGAGCCATCCGACCAGCTCGGGCGGTTCCGCGGGAAGGTAGATGGGCAAGGGCTCCGTCCTTCGGCCCAGCTTGCGGCAGGCATCTATGGCGTAGCGCAGCACGTACAGGTCTGACGCGTGATCGAAGTGGAGGTGGCTGACCACCACCGCGGTCAGATCCTCGTAGCCCACCACCGCCAGCATGCGCTCGAGCGTCCCGCTACCCGCGTCCAGCAGCAGCCGGGTCGCACCGTGCTCTACCAGGTAGCCCGGGCAAGCGCGGCCCACCGCGGGGAAGGGGGCCGTGTGTCCGAGGACATGCAGTCGCATCAGCCCCGCCCCCGATGCTCAAGACCGCGGTCGACCACGACCTGCCCCTCTTTCATCACCAGGAGGATCCTCGACACGTCCTGCAGCACGCGAATGTCGGCCAGCGGGTCGCCAGCCACCACGATGAGGTCGGCGATCTTGCCCGGGGTCACCGTCCCCAGGTGTTCCGAAAGACCCAGAAGGTCGGCGGCCCGTACGGTTGCCGAGAGGAGGGCCTGTTGCGGGCTCATGCCCGCCTCCACCATCAGCTCCAGTTCCCGGGCGTTGCACCCGTGATGGTTGAAGGGTGTGGCGGCGTCGGTTCCCATGGCGATGGGGACGTTCGCCTCCAGCGCCCGCCGGAAGCTTTCAAGGTGTGCCTCGCGGGCCTCGCAGGCCTTGGTAAGGCCCCACTCCGAGGCGCCCATGCGCGCCGCGTTGGCGACGATGTGGTGCACCGCCGCCAGCGTGGGCACGAGGTACACCCCGCGGTCCAGCATCAGCTGGATCGCCTCGTCGTCCAGGTAGAAGCCGTGCTCTATGGAGTCGACACCGGCAAGGATGGCGTTTTTGATGCCCTGGGTCCCCTGGGCGTGCGCGAGCGTCTTCCGACCGGCGTTGTGGGCTTCTTCCACCGCCGCCCGCATCTCCTCCACCGTCAGCCCCCTGGCATGGGGCGAGGTGCGCTCCGACAGCACTCCCCCGGTGGCGCAGAGCTTGATCCAGTCTACCCCCGCGCGGAGCTCGGTACGGGCCGCCTTGCGGGCCTCGTCGGGACCGTCCACCACCCGCCGTCCTTCGATGTGCACGTGCGGAGGCAGAAAGTCGTCACCGTGCCCGCCGGTGATGGAGAGCGGCACGCCCGAGACCTGCAGCCTGGGCCCGGGAACGATGCCGGCGGCGACGGCGTCGCGCAGGCTTACGTCGATGCCGTAGCCTGCCCCCGCATCGCGGACGGTGGTGAAACCTGCCTCGAGCGTCTTGAGCGCGTGCGCCGCCGCCTCCAGGGTGACATAGGGAATCGCCTTGCGAAGCGCACGGTAAAGGTCGGGCTCGCCGTCGCCCGTCAGGTGGACGTGGCAGTCGATCAGGCCGGGCAGAAGGAAGGCTCCACCGAGATCATAAAGCTCGGCCCCGGACAGGTCACCCGTGTCCTGACCGACACGGGCGATCCTGCCGTCTTCCACCACCACGACCGCCTCGGTCAGCGCGGCGGCTCCCGTTCCATCCCAGAGCGTGGCATGCTGCAGGACTATCTGCGACATACCATCTCCCTCCTACCGGGCACCCGGGGAGACCGCCGCGGCCGTCGCGCGGGATGCGCCGCCCGCCCGTCGGACAGGTCTCAGGATTTGGGTCGGTTCAGGGCACCCTCGCGCATGCGCCGGGTCATCAAGCCTCCCACCCGGCCCGATTCGGCGGCGGTGAGCTCCGCCCACCCCAAGCGCCGGACCTTCTCCAAGAGCCCCAGTTCTTCGGCTACCTTCAGCTTCAGTGCCTCACGAGGGGAAAGGGGTTTGGGCGCCTTCTTTCCCTTGCCCGCCGATGTTGCCACCTGTCGCCACCTCCGGAGACGAGCGTCCCCGGGCCGGCACCCGGCTATGCGGGCTCACGCCTGCTTGACAAAGGTGTCCTTCCCCTGACACTGTGGGCAGGTTTTCGGCTTGCAGCGTGTATCCGTCTGGTAGCCGCACGTCGAGCATCTGAAGATGGCCAGAGCGCTCACCTCCTGTTGCCAGGGTAGCACCACGTAGCGCCGCGGGTCAAGGGTGGCCGGCAGGGAAGCTGCCCGGCGCACCGAAAGCATCGGAGCGGGAGGTGGACGTGGGTGCGGGCCCCGACCTCCGGCCGGGCGGCGGGCGGCGCGGACGAACGTGGCTGGTCGCACCGTGACCTGGTGCTGGCATGGCGGTGCCGGGAACATGCCGCGCTGCTACCGCCGGAAGGTGAACCCTTCGACCGGGCACGCGAGCTGGTGCACCGGTCGGGGCTGGTGAGCGTCTTCGTAACCGGAGAGCTTCCCAGCCTCTATCGCGCCGACGGTTCCATGGTCACCAGGTCCTTCGAGGCGGCGTGGGAGATGGCCGACCGGCTGTCCGCCACCCGCCAGGCCTTCTACGGAAGGCTGTTCCGGGGCAAGGCAACCCTGGTATCGCGGGAGATGTTGCCGTGGCTCTGGGCGGCCCTGCGGCGGGACCCCGCCGACGAGTACGGCCGCGGTCGTCTCAGCCGGGCCGCGGTGACCGTGTACCGCCACCTGCAGGGGCACGGGCCCCTTCCCGCCGACCGTCTGCGCCGCGAGCTCGGTTTTGCCGACCGCCGTAGCGCTGTCCAGTTTCGCCAGGCGCTCGGCGAGCTGGAGGGTATCTTCGCCATCGCCGTGCTCGACCGTGTGCGCGTGCACTGGGATACTTTTGTCTGGGGCCCTGCCGAGCAATGGTTGGAGCCGGGAGAGGTCGAGGAGCACTTGAGCATTCCTCCCGACCTCGCGACCCGCCGGGTTCTGCTGGCTTGCCTGGAACGGGTGGGGGCTTGCCCGGTTTTTGACCTTGAGCGGTGGTTTCGGTGGCCTGAGGGAGTCGTTCACCGGTCGGTCAAGCAGCTGGTGGAGGAAGGGACGGCACAGTTCCTGGTGATCAAGGGCTTCCGCGAACCCTGCGTCGCCCTCCGGCGCTGAAGCCTACTTTCTTCCCACGTACAGACGCCTTCGCTCTCAGGGCAGGAATCACCCCAGTTCATGATGAATGCGTTTTGGGGGGAAGCGCCTGCGGCCGTGAGCACCTGGACTGTCACCACGTGGACGCTGACCAAGGGCCTTGCCGTCAGCGTGCTGATCCTCTCAGGCCTGTGCAACTGGCCCTGGTTGCTGGGAGCGGTGAGCGGCAGGGAGCGCGGTAGCCCGGTCGCGCGGGCCGTGCACCTTGGTTTCTGGTCCGGCTTCGCCGTCCTCGGCACGGTGCTCGGCGTCTACTCGGAGAACTTCATCGCCAACTTCCGCGACGTGGGTGCTCTGCTGGCAGGCCTGACCGGGGGACCTCTGGCGGGCATGCTGGCGGGTGCCGTCGCGGGCCTGCACCGGCTGGCGCTCGGCGGCCCGACCGGCGCGGCCTGCGCCGTCGCCACCGTGCTCGCGGGAGCCATTGGCGGCGTAGCCCGGCGGGGACGGCCGATAAGATCCCTTTCCTGGCGCCAGACGGCTGCCGCCGTGGTTGCCGCGGAGCTGCTGCACGGGCTGGTGGTGCTTGCGCTGGTCCGGCCGTGGGAGGTGGCTACGGCATTCCTCACCGTGGCCATCCTGCCCATGACGGCGGCGGGCGCGCTGGGGGCAGTGTGCTGCCGCTGGATCCTGGCAGAGGCCCAGTCGCGCCTGGATTCGCAGCTCGCCAACGCCCGGCTGCTCGCGCTGATGAAGGATTCCCTCGAGAGCACGCTGGACCTGGTGGCAACCCTGGCCGACGCCAAGGACCAGTACACGGCCTCTCACTCGCGCAAGGTAGCCCACTACGCGGTAGCCATCGGCGGGCGCCTGGGACTGCGGGAACCAGAGCTGGCGACCCTCTGGCTGGCGGGAATCGTTCACGACCTCGGCAAGATCGCCGTTCCCAACCAGATCCTCGACAAGCCGGGCCCCCTTGATGAGGGTGAGTGGAAGGTCATCAGGAGTCACCCGCTGGTGGGAGCGCGCATCCTCAGCTCCTCCCGCGGCACTTTGCGAGACATAGCACGGTTTGCCGAAGCACATCACGAGCGTTATGACGGGAAGGGCTACCCGCACGGCGTCGAGCAGCGCGACCTCCTGGTGAGCATCGTGGCGGTGGCCGACGCCCTGGAGGCCATGACCTCGCACCGCCCGCACCGCCCAGCCCTTCCGGTGCTGGAAGTCATAAAGCAGCTGGAGGCCGGTTCGGGCACCCAGTTCCACCCCGAAGCTGCCGCCGCGGCCTTGGACCTTCTGGAGACGGAAGGACCCCCACACACCTGGCGGGTAAAGGAGCCCCGGTTCCGCGATACTATCTGACCTGTCAGGCGAAAGTCTGAAGGATGCGGACGAGTAGCGCCGCCCGCAGTGGCAGCTGCTCGATCACCACCCGCTCGTCGAGGGCGTGGCCTCCCACACCGACCGCCCCCAGACCATCGAGCACCGGGGTTCCCAGGGCAGCCACGAAGTTGCCGTCGCTGGCCCCGCCGGTTCCCCCCTCATTCACTGCGAATCCCAGCTCGGCGGCCAGCGCCTGCGCCCGGCGATAAAGCTCCACGATGGCCGGGGTGCGCTCCATGGGGGGACGGTTCAGCCCCCCCTCCACGGTGACCACCGCTCCCGGGGTTACGGGTTCCAGCCTGCTCACGCGCGCCACGATCTCGTCTGCCAGTGCGAGGCTGGGAACGCGGACGTCGACCTCGGCCTGGGCTTCCTCCGCCACCACGTTGGAACGCGTCCCTCCCTGAATCACGCCCACGTTGACGGTGACCCCCGCTTCGTAGTCGGTGAGTGCGTGCAAGCGCAGGATTTGATGGGCCAACTCGTGAACGGCGCTTATCCCAAGGGCGTGGTCGGCCCCGGCATGGGCCGGGCGCCCGGTCACCCGCAGGCGGAAGTTCCCCACCCCCTTGCGGAAGGTCTTGAGCGAACCGTCCGGAGCGACGGCGGGTTCCAGCACCAGCGCGTACCGGCTGCGCCTGCCCTCCTCCTCGATCAGGGCGCGGGAGATGGGGCTACCGACTTCTTCCTCGGAGTTGAAGACCATCACCACCGGAAGGGCGGGTGTCAGCCGTAGCTCCCTCATGGCCGAGAGGGCGGCCAGCAGAACGGCGATGCCCCCCTTCATGTCGAGGGTGCCGGGACCCTAGGCGCACCCGTCCGCGATGCGGAAAGGACGCCTGGCCACCTCACCTGTGGGCCACACCGTGTCCATGTGGCACAGCACCAGCCCCTGACCTGCGCCGGGATGTCCCCAGCTGGCCCGGAGGCAGTTGCCGAACAAGCGGTCGGGCAGCACCTCCACGCGGGCCCCCAGCTCCGTCAGCCGCTCTCCCAGGAAATCGGCCAGCCGGTCGACGGCCGGCTTGTCGTCAGACGGGGACTCCAGCTCCACCAGTCGGCCCAGCAGCCGCAGCGTGTCCGCGTTGCGGGCCTGAAGGTACTCCAGGATGCGCAGGGCTTCCAGCAGCTCAACCCCCTCCTACCGGAGCGAACACCATGACTTCGTCCCCTTCGGCCAGGGGATGGTCCATCTCGACGCGGAGGCCGTTCACCGCCACCAGCCAGACTTCAGCCTCGGGCACACCGGCCAGGCTCAGGGCGTCCCGCACCGTCGTGCCCGCCGGCACCTCGAGCGCCAGACGTCGTGAGCCGCCGGACAGGAACGAGCCGAGTTCGATCCTCACAAGCTCAGCGCCCGCCACCCGGTCTCACTCCGGATGCGAGGTCGAACACCACCCGCCCGTCGATGAACACCGTGCGACACTTGGTGTAGGTGGCGAAGGGGTGCCCGTCCCAGACGGCGATGTCGGCGTCCTTTCCCGCCTCCAGGCTGCCCAGCCTGTTCTCCAGGCCGAGGATGGAAGCGGGGTTCAGGGTGACCGCGCGGAAGGCCTCCTCCTCCGGCATGCCGTAGCGCACGGCCATGCCGGCGTGGACGGGTAGCCACCGCGTGTTGGAGGCTTCATCGACCTGGATGGCCACTTTTACCCCGGCGCGCGCCAGGATCCCCGGGTTCTCCAGCGTGAAGTTCTGCAGCTCCATCTTGAACCTCGCCATGTGCAGCGGCCCGACCGTGCAGGGGATCTGTTTGGCGGCAAGGATCTCGGCCACCCGGTAGCCCTCGGTTGCGTGCTCGATCACCAGGTCCAGGCCGAATTCCTCGGCGATGCGGATGGCCGTAAGGATGTCGTCGGCGCGATGGGCGTGGATACGGGCCTTCATCTCGCGGCGGAGCACCTTGCCCAGGGCCTCCCAGCGCAGGTCGCGCTCGGGGTACTTGGGACGGCGCGAGCCTTCGGCCTTCTCCTGCGCCTCCTCTTCCGCCTGCCGGAACTTATCGAGGTAGTTCGCCGCCGCCACCAGGGCCTCGCGGAGCACGGCGGCGTTGCCCATGCGGGTTGAAGGGGTTTTCTTCTGGTCGCCGTAGACCTTCTTGGGGTTTTCGCCCAGCGCCATCTTCATGGCTTCGGTGCCCGATATGACCATCTCGTCGACGGTGCGTCCCCGCAGCTTGATCGCAACTCCCGTGCCACCGATGACGTTGCCGCTGCCCGGGCCGGTGAAAACGGTGGTGACCCCCGCACTGACCACGTCGGCCACCGACGGGTCGTCGGGGTTCAGGGAGTCGACCCCGCGGACCTGCGGCGTGACGGGGTTGGTCATCTCGTTGCCGTCATCATGCGCCCAGACCCACGGTTCGCCGAAGATGCATATGTGGGAATGCGCGTCGATGAAGCCCGGAGTAACCCAGTAGCCGGAGGCGTCGACGATCTCGGTGCCCTCGGGAATCGGGAGTCCCTGACCCACGGCGGCGATCTTGCCGTCATCGACGAGCACGGTGCCCGGCTCCAGGATCCCCCGGGTGATGGTATGTACCTTTCCGTTGACGATGGCAAGCGCCACGCCGTACACCCCTTTCTGGAGATCGTGAGATGTTAGGGCGTTCTCCCAGCCCCGGGCGAACTCCTGCCCGCGCCCGAGCCGCCGCTGATGACCGATATCAGGTGCAGGAGATCCTCAACCGTGCCCCTGGGGTGTTGGTGTGCGACGCCGGAGCCGTCCCGGGCACCGGAAAGCACGTGGAAGGTCTGCATCCCCGCCGTGCGTGCCCCCACCAGGTCCATCTCCGGGTCGTCGCCCGCCATGAGGCACTCCTCCGGCCGGCAGCCCACGCGCTCGGCCACCTCCCGGAAGTACTCGGGATGGGGTTTGCAAAAGTGCATGTCTTCATACGAGGCCACGAAGTCGAACGGAAGGTCGTCGATGCCCGCCCAGCGAAGCCTTTCATGCACCGCCTGAAGCGGGAACACCGGGTTGGTGGCAACGGCGGTGCGCAGGCCGCGGTCCTGCGCGGCCTGAACCAGACGGCGCGCCCCGGGCACCGCACGGGCGTGTGTGCCGAGCCGCGGGAAATCACGGAAGTAGAAGTCCTCGAAGATGGGCATCAGGCGCTCCTGGGGCAGGCCGAGGCGCCCGAAGAACTCCTCACAGAAAACCTGCCGGTTGGTGCGCTCGGGGTCACGGTTGGCCACCATCGCGCCGGTGCTGCGCAGAAGCTCGCGTACGAAACGTTCCGGGGGCAGAAAGGAAGCGAACCTCGGGGCGAGCGCCGAAAGGTACACCGGAAGGAAGGTCTCCATGTCCAGGTCCAGCAAGGTGCCGTCGAGATCGAACAGGACCGCGCGCAACACAACCATCACCTCCGGGCAGGCCCGCCGAATACCTTCTGCTGGTGGCGCTCCAAGCCTGCTTGCCGTCCTGGCCCACCCCGACGACGAGGCATTCGGGCCCGGAGCCGCCTTGGCCCGCTACGCCGATCGAGGCGTGCGGGTGTACCTCGCCTGCGCCACGCGGGGGGAGGCCGGGCGCCGCCGCGGCAACCCCCCCGCACGCAGTCGCGACGAACTCGGCGCGATCCGCGAGCGTGAGCTGCGATCGGCCGCCGACGTGCTGGGAATCACGGGCGTCTTCCTGCTCGGCCTGCCCGATGGGGAAGTATCGCGCTTCGACCGCGAGGAGGCTTGCCGTCGCCTGCTTGCCGTGTTTGAGCACTGTGCCCCCGACGCGGTGATCACCTTTGGACCCGACGGCAGCCTGTCGCCGCATCCCGACCACGTGGCCGTCTCCCGCCTGACCACCCGGGTCTTTTTCACCCTGCCGTCCGACCGCCGGCCGGCAGGTCTGTATTACTACCTCTCACCCTGGCGGTCGAGCCCTCCCCCGCGGTACCTGCTCGATCGGACGGTGATCGCCGTCGACGTCAGCGCCTACCGCCGCCGGCGGCTCGAGGCGCTCCGGTGCCACCTGACCCAGGTGCAGCAAGTAAGCTGGCTGTTCGGGCCCACCGCTCAGGTCGCCGCGACCTTCCCCCGCTGCGACCGCTTCGTGCTGGTCTACCCGCGGCAGATCGCCCCCGGTGCCGCCCTTGACGACCTGTTCTCACCGCTTTTCGCTCACGCCGGGTTGCGCGAACCCTCGACCTGACCCGACGCGTAACGTATCCACGCCAGCACCTGTTTGAATCCGAGCAGGAAGCCCGCGGCCAGGCCGAAGAAGAAGTGCTGCCAGGATTGCAGGTAAGCCCCCAGCAGCACCGGCAGCGCGCCGCAGGCCAGCAACGAGCTCAGGTACTTGTGGCGGGTCACAAGGTAGCTGAGCCCCCAGAAAGGCATGAGCACCAGCACCGTCCAGTAGGCGATCACCAGCATGCCGCCGATGAAGGTGGCCAGCCCGCCGCCGCCCTGGAAGCGGAGCCAGATCGACCAGTTATGGCCGGCAACCGCGCCCAGCAAGGCTAGCAGCGGGGCAAAGGAGGAATCCGCGAAGTAGGTGGCGGCCCACGATACCGCCAGGAAGCCCTTGCCCACGTCCCCCAAAGCCGTGAGCAGCCCGGGAAGCACTCCCACGCGCAAGAGCACGTTGGTGGTGCCGGCGTTGCGGCTGCCCACCCGACGGATATCCACACCCCGCCACCATCGAGCGACCAGGTAGGCGAAAGGGGTCGCCCCGAGGAGATAGCTACCCAGCATCACGCGGAGGTAGTCCATGGACTCCTCACCTGCTCCTCAGATCTCGTCTTCACCGATGATCCGCAGTTCGGGCTCAAGTTCGACTCCGCTGTGCTCGAGGACGCGGCGACGGATCAGCTCCATGAGCGCCAACACGTCGCGGGCGGTGGCGTTGCCACAATTCACGATGAATCCGGCGTGATGGCGGGAAACCTCGGCCCCTCCCACCCGAAGGCCCTTGAGCCCCGCGGCCTCGATCAGCGCCCCGGCGTACTGGCCCGGTGGGCGCCGGAACACGCTTCCCGCGCTCTTTTCGTCAAGCGGCTGCCTTTCCCTGCGCCGCCGGCGGTACTCCTCCATCAGACGCCGAATTTCAGGGGGCGAGGCGGCGCCGAGCTTCAAAGTCGCCTCCACCGCTATGCGCAACCCGTCCTGCAGAGCGCTCGCGCGGTAACCGAAAGCCAGGTCTTGATGGCGCAAGGTAGCGGTTGAGCCGTCGGGGTTCACCACCAGGCACTCCTCGACCACCTGGGCCATCTCCCCGCCGTAGGCTCCGGCGTTCATCGCCACGGCGCCACCCAGGGTTCCGGGGATCCCGCAGGCGAACTCCAGGCCGGTCATACCCCTCTCGGCCGCGAATTGGGCCACCTCGTGCAGCGGAACCCCCGCCGCCGCGCGGAGGCGCCTCTCTTGGCCGTCGTGGCCGAGTTCGGCGATCCCGGTCAGGCGGGTGAGCTTGACGACCATCCCGCGATAGCCGCCATCCCTCACCAGCAGGTTGGTCCCCAGTCCGATGGCAACGCGCGGCACCCCGTGCTCGAGCGAGAACCGCAGGCAGCTTCGGAGCTCGGCCAGGTCCACGGGCTCCACCAGAAGGTCGGCGGGGCCGCCGATGCCGAAGGAGGTGTGCAAGGCCATGGGTTCGTTGACCTGCAGGTGCCCGGACCGCAGGCGGCGTGCCAGCAACGGAGCGAGGTGGTCGAAACGGCGCATCCTTTCCTCCCCGGCCGCTCTTCTTACCGTACTATTTCCGTCTCCCCCGGGCCATGTTCCTGCCTTGCCGCCGTCGGCTGCCTGCGGCCCCTGCATAATTAACCCACGGACGGTAGAGACTACCGACAAATCGTACCGGAGGTGTCGTCGTGACCACCTTTCACCTGATCCACATCATCGTTGGGGCCTGGCTCATCCTGGCGCCGCTGGTCGGCATCTTCGCGACGTACCAGGGCCTCGTATGGAACAGCGTTATCGTCGGGGCGGTGGTAGGTCTGTATAACGCCTGGTATCTGTTCGCCCGCCAGAACGTGGAGGTCAAACGGAGCTGACCAGCAGGGCGACCGCCTCCACATGGGCGGTCATGGGGAACATGTCCACCGGCACCACTTCCACCGGGCGGTAGCCGGAGGCGGCGAGCACCGCCAGGTCACGGGCCAGCGTGGCCGGGTTACAGGAGACGTAGACCACGCGTAGTGGACCCAGCCCTGGGATGCCCTCTAGCACCGAACGCGCGCAGCCCCGCCGCGGAGGGTCGGCAACCAGCACCTCCGCCCGCATCCCTTCGGCAACCAGGCGGGGCAGCAAGCGTTCCGCTTCGCCGGCGAGAAAACGGACGTTGCCCACCCGGTTGGCGGCGGCGTTGCGCCTGGCGTCGGCCACCGCCTCGGGGTGCGACTCCACCCCGGTCACCGCCGCCGCCCGCTCCGCCAAGAAGAGGGTGATGGTACCGATGCCCGAGTAAAGCTCGACCACCTCACCGGGCGTGGCGGCTAACTCGGCCACCAGCCGGCAAAGCTCCTCCGCCTGGGCGGGGTTGACCTGGAAGAAAGAGCCGGGCGAGAGCCGGAAGCGAAAGGGCCCCAGGTAGTCGGTGATGAAGGGCTTTCCGGCGATCACCCGGGTGCGCTCACCCAGGATCACGTTGGTGCGCCGGGGGTTGACGTTCTGGGCCACGCATGCCACCTCCGGCACCCGGGATACGAGCTCTCGCGCCAGCGACCGGGCGCCGGGCAGCTCGGCCCGGCTGGTGACCAGCACCACCATGGCCTCGCCGGTACGTTCGCCCACACGCACCAGGATGTGCCGCAGCAGGCCCTCCCCGCTGTCCTCGTCGTAGGCCTGAAGGCGCCTTTCCCGTGCCAGCGCCACCGTCTCGCGCAGCACGCGGTTGCCGGTGGGGTGTTGGATGAGGCACTCGTCCACCTCCACCAGCTCGTGCGTGCCTCTGGCGTAGATGCCGGCCGCCAGCCGCCGGTCCCGGCCGTACCCCACCATGGCCACCGGGAACTGGGCCTTGTTCCGGTAGCCCCACTCCCGCGGCGAAGGCCGGCAGGGCCTGACGGCTACCTCGAGGCCGCCGATCCTGGCCAGAGCATCCTCGACCAGGCGGGTCTTTAGCGCAAGCTGCGTCTCATAGGCCACATGCTGAAGCTGGCACCCGCCGCAGCGACCGGCCAGGGGGCAGCGGGGCTCGACCCGGGAAGGCGAAGGCCTAAGCAGCTCGCAAAGCTCCGCACGGGCGTGCGTCGAATACCGGCGCACCACCCGGGCACGCACCAGGTCTCCCGGCACGGTGCCGGGCACGAAGACGGCCATGCCCTGGTACCGGCCCACACCCTCGCCACCGGCGGCAAGGCCACCTATTTCGAACTGCATGACCCGGTCCGTGAAATCCCTTCTCTCCCAATCTTGACCGTGGAACCTTGTGGGAACTTGACGTATTTCCCAAAGCTGCTATAATCTTAACAGCGTTCCGGAACGGGGTGTTTTTCCCACCACCATGGCTCGTTTCTTCGCGCCGCAACCACCGGCTCCCTTCCACCCCGTCTCCGGTCGGTTCTTTCATCCCACACCGAAAGGAGGGAAATGCGTGCGCAAGCGCATCAAGGCTGCAATGCTCTTGGTGGCAGGTGCCCTGCTGGTGGCCAACGCCCTGGGCGGACTGGCCGTCGCGGCCAGCGATACCGTTACCGTCAGCTTCACCGTCCGGCCCAAGATCGAACTCGCCCTGTCCGCCAACGCGGTCGACTTCGACCAACTCGACCCGGGCACCCACGAGTTCGCGAGAAAGCTTACCACCACCGTCAAGAGCAACACGATTTGGTCACTGACGGCCCAGGCTGACGGCGACTTCAGCGACGGCGGTGAGCTCAGCATCCCCATCGGACGGCTCGCGACCAGACCCGGGGCGGGAGGCTGGATCGCGTTCGCCACCACGTCGCGGGAGCTGCTTACCGGACAGCCCCGCGGCGGCAACAACCAGAACGACTGGGACTATCAGCTCACCATCGAATGGACGGACGTACCCGCCGACTACTCGGCCACCATCACTTACACGGCAACGGGATCGTGAACTGATCGACCCACAGGCAAACGGGGGACTTACGGAGTCTGGGGGGAGGGAGCGCGGCCGTAACCGGGCTCCCGCAGTGAGTGCAGCGAGCGAGGCGCGCCGCAGGGGCTGCCGTCCTTGCGGTGCTGGCGATGATGCTTGCCGTAACGGGAGAGGCTTCCACTTCGGTGGGAGTGGCTCCCTCCCGCCTGGCCTTCGATCTTGAGCCTTCCGAACGCCGCAGCTTCACCCTGAACTACTACAACAACGGCGCCGAAAGCCTCCAGGTACGCGTCTACCCCATGGACTACCTCCGGCGCCCCGACGGTACGGTACTTTACCTTGAACCCGCGGATCGACTCTCGGGATCCGGCTGGATCGAGGTGCAACCCGCCTCCTTCGTGGCGCCCCCGCGTTCCCGCAACCCCGTACAGGTGACGGTGGAAGTGCCCGAAGACACCCCCGACGGCGAGTACCATGCGGTGGTCTTCATGGAAGCCTTGCCGGCGACCGAGGAGGGTACGCTTCGGCTGGGGGCGCGGGTAGGCAGCGTGCTTTACATGGCGGTGGGAACCCAGTTCGTGCGGGCGGCCGCCCTCGTTCCTTACGGACGCGCCGTTCACCCCGTGCCCCACGGTCAGGGCCTTGAGCGCCTGCTGCACCTGGTGCGAGAACGCTTGCGGGCGATCACCGTGGGAAGGCGTCATGTCCCGTTGGTGGTAACGGGACGGCCCTTCGTCATCTTCGTGCCCATCGCCAACCTGGGTAACGTGCACATCCGCCCGGAGGTAACGGTGAAAGTGGCGCGTGGTGGCGGCGAACCACGGGTGCTCCGCCACCTGGGCGAGGTGATCCTGGCGGCCGACGCCAAGATCATCGAGCTTCGCTGGCAGGACCCACCTTTCCTGGGCCTGGTCCGGGTCGAGGTACAGGTCGACTACGGCGGTCCGGAACCGCTACGGGCGGCGGTGACCTCCCTTGTCTTTCCGCTGGACCTGCTCTTCGGTCTTGGGCTGCTGGCGGCGGGTCTAAGGTTGTTCGGCGTGCGCGGCATCAGCCTGCGCATGGAAACACGGCGCATGAAGAGAGGAAGCAGCCGTGCGCCCCCGCGTTGAACGGCTGACCCGCAGCCTGCTGGCCGGCCTCCTGGTGACCGCCGGGGTTCTCTGCGTGGGTTCGGCCCTGGTGAGCGGCGAGGACCTTCCCCCCTTGGCCGCGATAGCGCTGTGGCTCGACGGCGGTAGCTTCGACTTCGGGCAGGTAGACCCCGGTGAGCACCTGGCGGCGATGCCGCTTTGCCTTACCGTTTTCAGCGAGCTCGACTGGCGGCTGCTGGCGGCGGCCGCCTTGCCTCCGGGGGTGGGACTTGACTGGTCGGCCGATGGTCACCTCTGGAATACGTTCTCGACCGAGGAGACGGTGCTGCTCGACGATCTCCCGGCGGAGGAAGAGCCGGTGAGGCTTCAGTATCTTCTTCGCCTGCGGGTGGACTGGTCGCTCGCTCCGGGTGTGTACGCGTTCCCCTTGACCTACCGGGCGGAGTTCACCGACCAGAGGCCGCCGACGGGCCAGATCTCGATCAACGCCGGAGCGGCGTACACGGGCTCGCGCTGGGTAGTGCTGACGCTGCAAGCGGACGACCCCTCGGGTGTGGGCTCCATGCGGCTGTCTTCTGACGGCCAGGTCTTCGGGGAGTGGCTGCGCTACGCCGGGAGCCATGATTACCAGCTGCCGGAGGGCGACGGCCTCAAGCAAGTGTGGGTCCAGTTCCGCGACCGCGCGGGCAACGTGTCCACCGCCTATCAAGCCGCGATCACGCTGGACACCGTTTTCCCCGTGATCTCCGGGGTGACCTTACAGGAACTTGGGCCCACCTCGGCCACCGTGATCTGGCAGACCGACGAGCCTGCCTCCGGCCAGGTGGAGTACGGGACCTCGCCTGCGTACGGAAGCATGTTCCCCGTGCCGCCGGGCCCGCCGACGCAGTCGCACGCAGTCACGCTGACCGGACTGCATTCGGCGACCACCTATTATTACCGCGTGCGCGCGGTCGACCGGGCGGGGAACGAGAGCATCTCCGCACAGTACCAGTTGGCCACCGCCCTGTTGCCACCCGTCGACCTCACGGCTTCGAGACGCGGCATCCATGTTTACCTCAGCTGGCAGGCCACGCCGTCTCCCGGACCTACCGGCTACCGCATCTGGCGTCGGAACGTGCTCCAGGGAGGGGAGTTCGTGAACATCGGGCAGGTTTCCGGCACCACGCTGTCCTACAGCGATTGGCACGTTCTCCAAGGCCTTGCCACCTATCATTTCGAGTACCGCGTAACCGCCATCAAGACCGGCTACCCTGAGAGCGAGCCCTCCAACGTGGCCACCGTCCGCAGCAACTGACAGGCCCGCCCCACCTGCAGGAGCGGCCGTGTCGTGCGAGAAACTACTAGAGCAGGCTGCGGCGGGGGAGGCAGGCGATGCCCGGGCGTCATACGGTCAGGCTCGATGGTAGTTCCCTCACCCTTCACGACTTCGAGCGGGTGGTGCGCGGCGAGGCGGCGGTCATCCTCGGGGATGAGGCTCGCCGGAATATAGCGGCATCCCGGAAGGTCGTGGAGGAGTCGCTGCGGGAAGGAAAGGTGGTCTACGGCGTCACCACCGGGTTCGGCACCTTCAGCGAGGTGGCGATCGCGCCCGACCAGGTGCGCCAGCTGCAGCGGAACCTTCTGCTCAGCCACGCCGCGGGAGTTGGCGACAGCCTTCCCGAACCGGTGGTGCGCGGGATGATCCTGCTCCGGGCCAACTCGCTGGCCAGAGGCTACTCGGGGGTCCGTCTCGAGGTTATCGAAGCCTTGTTGGCGCTGCTCGAGCACCGCCTGTATCCCGTGGTGCCGGCCCAGGGGTCGCTGGGGGCAAGCGGCGACCTCGCCCCGCTGGCGCACGTCGCGCTCGCGCTGATCGGCGAAGGTGAGGTTTTGCGCGACGGCCACCGCCTGCCGGCCGCCCGCGCCCTGGCCGAGGCCGGACTTCGGCCGCTGGAACTGGAGGCCAAGGAGGGCCTGGCCCTTATCAACGGCACGCAACTCATGACCGCGCTGGGGGCTGGGGTGGTGGTGGGAGCCGACCGCCTCAGCCGGGTGGCGGATGTGGCGGCCGCCATGAGCTGTGAGGCCTTGCGGGGCACCACCGTCAGCTACTCCGAGCGCTTCGCGTACGTGCGTCCCCATCCCGGCCACGCCCGCGCCGCCTCCAACCTCCGGCGCCTGCTCGACGGCAGCGGACTGACCTCTCGCCCGGGGGAGATCAGGGTGCAGGACCCCTATGTGCTGCGTTGTGCCCCGCAGGTGCACGGTGCCAGCAAGGACGCCCTCGCCCACGCGCGGGGAGTCGTGGAACGTGAGCTCAACGCGGTGACCGACAACCCGCTGGTCTTCCCCAAGGAGGGCCTCATCCTGTCCGGGGGCAACTTCCACGGCCAGCCGCTGGCCCTGGCCCTGGACTACCTGGCGATCGCCCTTGCCGAGTGGGCCAGCATTTCCGAGCGCAGGGTGGAGAGACTGGTAAACCCCCAGCTGAGCGGGCTGCCGGCCTTCCTGGTGGAGACCGGAGGACTGCATTCCGGTTTCATGCTGGCGCAGTACACGGCGGCGGCGCTGGTCTCCGAGAACAAGGTGCTGTGTCATCCCGCCAGCGTGGACTCCATCCCCACCTCCGCCAACCAGGAAGACCACGTGAGCATGGGAGCCATCGCCGCCCGCAAGGCGACCGCGGTGCTGGCCAACGCCGAGCGGGTGCTGGCCATCGAGCTTTTATGCGCGGCGCAGGGGCTGGATCATCGGGGAGTTGACCGGGCGGCTCCGGCGATCCGTGTCGCCCACGCCGTCATCCGCGAGCACGTGGCACGGCTGCGGGCCGACCGCATGCTCAGCCCGGACATCGAGGCCGTCGCCGGGCTGGTGAGGACCGGAAGGCTGCTGGAGGCGGTGGAAGAGGTCACGGGAGGGCTCGAGCCGTAAGCCGATCGACTTCCATTGGGAGGTTTGAAGCAGCCACCAAAAGTCGCTATTAAGCCCCGAATGTGGTATAATTAGCCATCATGCGCTACTATTCCATCGGCCAACTGGCCAAGTTGCGAAGGACGGTCAGGAGCTTTTCGGGCTGAACTCCCGGTACGCGGACGACGCCCGGCTGAGGGCGCAGGCCCTAATAGACTCCCAGAGGGAGCTGCTGGCAATCGAAATGGAGGCAACGCAGACCAAACGCGGCCGGGCCAGGCTCGTGCTTCCCCGGCACACCTCCACCATCGGGTACTGGAAGTACAGGGAGCGCTTTGCCGTCCCCGTCCACGCGGCAGCCGCCCTGGTCGTCGGACGCCGGGCGATGGGCTGCCGGGAGAAAATACAAGAAGAGCTCAAGCATCTGGTCCTTCAACTCAAGCAAGACCTGGCCCAAAAGGTCAGCGCTTTACCGAGGGAAGGAAAAGGGATGACCCGCAGGGTTAAGGCCTTCCTGGAGC
>DYFO01000014.1 GCA_020725145.1 Symbiobacterium thermophilum | reverse complement strand
ACCACTCGCCCGACGCAATGGCCTGGCATACTTCCTGGTAAGTCTCGTGATGTGCGCCTAACTCAGGCCACCACGCGGACGTCACGGTTGGCCGCTTCCGGGAGGCCGTAGGCCCCTATCGGCCGTGCCCCAGGATGGCGTCGAGAGCGGCCGCTTCCTCTGGCGTTGACCGTTCAAAGAGCCGGCGCAACTCCGTGTTGATGCGGCCCGTGGGATTCCTTCGCCAGGAGTGATACTGGCTCGCAATCCAGAGGTACCGGTCGAGCTCCCGGGTTGTGAGCGGTGAACCGACCCGGGACATTAGTGCGCAGAAGTTGCGCACGAAGGCCCGGTAGCGGTTGTTCGGGTCCGAAACGTATCCCGTCGGCCCCAGGTGGTAGCGGAGCGTGCGGTCGGCGTAGGAGTCGTAGATGGGAAAGCACTCGGGGTCGATGAAAAAGTGTGCGAACTTCGAGGCGAAGCTGTAATGGAGGCGCTTCTTCACCTACCCGGTGGTCTTGGGCAGATCTGCCAGGCGCTTCACCACGTCCGCCGCGTCCTCGTTTCCCGTCAGCGCATCCAAGACCTGGCGCACGTGGTCGGCCATCCGGGCCACGGCGAAGACGTTCGTTCCGTAGAGCGCGTTCACGGCCGTCACCTTGAGGAGCGTGGCCTCCCGGTCGAATCCGGGGAACTGCTCCGTTAGGCGGGTGAGTGCCCGGTCGGTGGTCTGCCAACCATCCAACCGAGCGTACAACCGCACTGCTGCCTGCACCTGTGATGCCAGAAGAGGGGCGGTCATGGCTGTCCCGGACACCTCCCGATCAGCTCTTGCGCTACAAGCCCTCCCGAATCTCGGACAGGTCGGCCAGGGCCGTCCGTAGGTCCACCGTCACCACCACTCGCCGCGAAAGCGCCCGCCGCAGGATCCCCGAGCCGGTCCCGGTGTGGCGCGCGATTCTGCGAAAGCTCCGCTCCGCCAGCTCGCTTACGGGACCGCGATACGGGAATGCTGGGGGACCCCACGAAAGAGACGGTCGGGCAGTTCCTCGAACGGTGGCTGCGGGACTCGGTGGCCCCCTCCGTTCGCCCGAGCACCCTGGTGGGCTACACCACCAACGTCCGACGGCATATCGTCCCCGTGATTGGCAAGCTCCCGCTCAGGAAGCTGAATCCCGCCCACCTGCAAGCCCTCTACGCTCAGAAGCTCGAGGAGGGCCTTGCCCCGGCCACGGTAAGGTATATCCATGCCGCGCTTCACCGGGCACTCGGCCAGGCCGTCCGGTGGGGGCTCCTCCCCAGGAACCCGGCGGACGCAGTTGACCGCCCCCGCGGTGCCAGCCCGGACATGAAGGTCCTCACCCCGGAAGAGGCAGCCGAGCTCCCGGCCGTCGCCCTGGACGCCGGTCTCCCGCGGATTCGGTTTCATGACCTGAGGCATACAGCCGCCAGCTTGCTCCTGGCCGCCGGCGAGCATCCCAAGGTGGTGCAGGAAACGCTGGGCCACTCCTCCATCACTCTCACTATGGACACTTACTCCCACGTCCTGCCCGGCCTGAAGAAGCAGGCGGCCGCGCGGATGGACGAAATCCTGGCGGCCTCAAAGGGCAAGGCCCGCTGAGATTCCTCCCGGCAGGCCCCTCCGGGGTGCGGGCTCGCGCCCGCACCCTCCCGGTTTATGGTGTCAAAACTGGTGTCAACCGGCCCCGCGGCGTCCTCCCTCTCGTCAAACTCCCAGCTAAACCTGGTGGGCCATCAGGGACTCGAACCCCGAACCGTCCGATTAAGAGTCGGATGCTCTACCAGTTGAGCTAATGGCCCACCACGACTTTGGCGCCTGGTAGCGGCGGCTGGATTCGAACCAGCGACTCTGCGGGTATGAACCGCATGCTCTAGCCTCTGAGCTACGCCGCCGAAACCTGACGGTGCACCCCTCATTATAGTACGGCGCCTTGCCAGCGTCAACGGCTTGCGCGACCGCTGCCGGCCGCGGACCGTCTAGCGGGTCCTGTCGATCTCGTACAGGTAATGGCCGCAAAGAAAACGCTGGTAAACGAACATCCTTTCACCGCCGTGCTGCATCAGCAAGCCGGGCGCCACCACCACTATCTCGCTGCCGGTAAGCCGCAGCGTGAGGACCGCCTTGGCCAGAAGCGGTGGATTGGCGCCAGCCCGTGCCCAGGCAAGCTAGCGCTCGGACGGTTTGCGGCCGGAAGGAGGAGCGGTGTAAAGGACCTCGCCCGACTTGGTCAGGCCTAGCTGGCGGGCCACCTGTTCCACGTATTCGTCGGTGGAAGCGTAGGCGATCTCTTCTCGAAGCACGGCGTTGGCCGCCTCCACCTGACGGATGGCCCGGTAGGTGCGGGCAAGCTCCAGCCGAAGCACGGCCAGGTGAAAGAGGTGCGCCCCGGCCGTCACCACCAGATAGACCACGACCAGGCAAAGGGCCAGTTTCAAGGGGTTGAAGCGCAGGCGGGGATGGCCCACGGCGCGTTCTCGGGTGCGGCGCCGGGGGAACGGCACGACGCGGCCACGATGTTCGCTGCCTCGCGTTGTGGCCAGAAGGCGCCCTCCTCGGGAGGAAGACTTCACCGTAGCTCGGTTCGCCGCTTTACAGTCAACTCCTTCCTCCGGCCGGCGGCCGTGGCCACCGGAGGCGTAGGCGGTGCAGGAAGGTGCGAGTGCCGACGACGACAAAGCGGAAGCACGTCAGCAGAAGAGGGCTCCCCAGAGCGGCGTAGAGGCCCAGGCCTACGGCCAGTCCAAGGTAGACGTGCCATTGCAGCTGGCCCAAGCTGGCGACCACCAGCAGGACGAAGGCCAGGGGGGTAACCACCAGCCAGAACAGGATGTCCAGGACGAACTGGCGGGGTCGGAGGCGGCGCCGCGGCCGGGGTGGGTGCGTCAGTGCCCGGTGAATATCGTAAAGCAGACCGAGCACCATGCCCGATAGCACGGTAGCCAGGAACATGGCTAACTCGTGGGCCACACCCGTCAACCCCGGGAACCTCCTGGCAATGCCTATGCGGAGATCCGGTGCGGGAGACGGTCGAGCGTCCAGGGCAGACGCCGCAACACCCACAGGCAGAGAAGGAGCCACAGCCCGGTGCTGATGAAGGGAGTCACCCGGCGGAGACGGTGGATCAGACGGGCCTCGGCCATGGCGGCGATCTCCTCGGGGTCGCCGCGGAGCTCGCGCCACGCGCCGAGCACCCCGCGAACGAACTGGCCGGTCTCGCGGAAAGGAGGTATACCCGCGGCCTGGTCGGTCCCCAGGCGGCGGACGGCACCGGCGCCCGCGTTGTACGCGGCTACCGCGAGCACCACGTCGCCGTCGAACTCGCCGAGCAACTGGCGAAGGTATCGTGCCCCCACACGCAGGTTGGCGGCGGGCTCGAAGATGCAGTCGGGCCCCCGGGAGGGGGGAGGATGTTCCCCGTCACAGGATGATTCGGGGTAAAGGTATCGCCAGGTAGCCGGCAAGAGCTGCATCAGGCCCCGGGCGCCCACGCGCGAGACGGCGTTGGGATCGAAGTTGCTCTCCATCTGTACCACGGCGGCCAGCAATGCCGGATCCAGGTCGTTCCGGGCCGCGTAAAGGCGGATGAGATCGCCGTAGGGGAGCTCCTCCAGGTGATCCCTGGCCTGGTAGTACCAGTGGACCATGCCGCCGATTCCCGCCAGCTGCGGCTCGTCCGCGAGGAAGGCCACCGACCAGGTCCCGGCGGTGACCGCCAGCGCCAGGACCATGAAGCCTACCACCCACCCGGCCGCCAGGTGCCGTCGAGGTGCCACCAGATCGACCAGGAGGACTGCCGGGCTGGCCAACAGGTAAAGAAGGGCGAGGCCGATGGCCTTGACGACAAGCAGCGGCGACAGCGCCACGGCGAGGTACGGCCGGCTCAGCAGAAGACCCGCCTGTCGGGGTGGTGATGGCACGGAAGATCTCGCGTCAGGATTCACCGCTCACGGGATTCTGTCCGCGAACCGTTATCTCCTGTCGGCCGCCAGGTTTAGCGCAGCAAGCGTTCCAGCCATCCCTTGCCGCGACTCGATGTCGACCGCGTACGGGGGCGGGGAGCGTAGCTTATCCCGTCCACGGTGCCGGCCACCTCAAGCTTGCCGTCTTCGAGGTTCAGCCGCTTGATATGCAGGCTCTCCCCCCTGACGGTCAGGCTTCCCAGTTCGGTGTCCAGGACGATCTCCTGGTCGTCAAAGGTGTCCACGTGCACCACACCGGTCAGAGAGAGCGCTTCACGGTTAGCAAGGTGCAGCGTGTGGCCGTACTGGACCGCATCCTCGCGTTCGGCCATGCCGGACCCTCCTCCGCGGGTTCTCCTGGGCATGTCTATGCGGCGTCAGGTCCGTGCTATTCCCACTGCTTGCTTATCTCCACCCGGCGGTAGAAGGTGTAGATGATCTGGCGTGCATCAAGACCGCGCTCGGCCAGGATGCGTGCGGCTTCCTGGGACATTCCCACGCCGTGGCCGAAACCGCGCCCGCTGAGTACCACACGGTCGCCGTCCACCCGTGCGCCCAGGATCAGCGTGGAACGCACCTTTTCGCCGCCGAGCGCGAGGCGGAGGGCGGGGGCCGACACGTCGACGTCGTCAATGCGGATGACGGTTGCCCTTCCGGAGGGCCCCCGGCGGGCCACCCGCACGCTTGCGACCTCCGATACTTCGGCTCCTACTTGGCGGGCGGCCGTCCGGATCTCTTCGCGGGTGAAGCTCGCCGTCCATGCGTTCTTATCCCGATCGGTAGGGACCTCCACGGTGCGCAGGTAAGGAGTCGGCTCGTCACGGAAGCCCAACCCCTCGGCCGGTGAGGCGGTTCGCCCCGCGGCATCGGCGTGGAACCAGGCCCGGACGGGGCGTCCGCGATGCAGGATGACCATTCCCCTGGTGGCACGGACCGCCTCACGGATGGCGTCTGTCGCCTCCGCATCGTAGGCCTGAAAGTGCTCGGGATTGGTGCAGACGTCGGTACCGTGCAGCTTGCGGGTTCCTCCACGGCGCTGGAGGGCCTCGAGGGTGAAGGTGCGGGCGATGATGGCCTGGGCTTCGAGGACGGCGCGGGGCCAGTGGCCGTAGATCTCGCCCGCTACCACCCCTTCCAGGTACTCCTCGAATTTCATCTCCCGCTTCTGTCCGGACTCTTCCATGAACACCGTAAGCGTCGGCTCCTCGCGCACGTTCCAGCGCGCCTGCGGTCCCCCGGGAGCACAGGAAGTCACAAATGCCAGCAAGAGGAGAGCAGCGAAGTGGGTACGCAAGGTGATCCCTCCCGGGCGGTAGTATCCCCCGGAGGGAGGTCCTCAGCCGGAGCGAGCGCTGACGTCACGTTCGCCGAGCACGCGATAGAGCGAACGGGGGTCACGCGCGCGCGACAAAGACAGCACCTCCACCTCGAGTTGCCGCGAACCCAGATCCAAACACACGACGTCACCCACCCGCAGGGTAGCGCCGGGCTTGGCAGGACGGCCGTTCACCGTCACCCGGCCCTGCAAGGCGACCTCACGGGCCACCGTACGGCGTCTGATCAGCTGCGCCGTTTTCAGGAACTTGTCAAGGCGCACGACTTGCCGGCCACCTCCTCGCGGCCGGGCGGTTTCAGCGGGCGACCCGATCTCTGAGCGGCCGCCCCGGCTTGAACACCGGGACTCGGGCCGCCTCTATCCTGATCTCCTCGCCGGTCTGCGGGTTTCTGCCCGTACGGGCTGCCCGCTGCCTTACCTCGAAGGTCCCGAACCCCACCAGCGAAACCCGGTCCCCGGCCGCCAGGGATTCCTCGATGCTCTCGAAGACGGCGGTGACCACTCGCTCAACGTCCTTGCGGGTCATGCCGGTCCGGCTGGCCACCCTTCCCACCAGGTCGGCCTTGTTCAAGCTGATTCCCCCCAGAGCTAGCTTCTCCTTCCAGAACGGCAACGAGGCGGTCGGTGGCTTCGTGCAGGGCGGCCTCAGGGTCGATACCCTCTTCGGCGGCGGCCTGGACGACGGTGAGCAGGAGCCGACCCAGGCGCGCCCGGGGCGCATCTCCGAGAGGCACCGCCGCCAACACCGCATCCCCAAGCGCCCGGCACCCTGCGGCTCGAGCCCGGTGCACCTCCCGGGTCGCCCGTAGCAGCGCCGGCAGGCCGCGCGGTACGCGTCCCAGGACCTTGCCCGTTCCTTCCTCCCCGACCTCTTGCGCCTTGATGTGCCCCCACTGGGCCAGCGCCTCCTCACTGCTGCTAAGCTTGGCCCGGCCGAACACGTGAGGGTGGCGGCGGCGCAGCTTGGCCACGATGCCTTGGACTACCTGGTTGAGGTCGAAATCGCCGGTTTCCATGGCAATCACGCCATGGAACACCACCTGCAGCAGTAAGTCTCCCAGTTCATCGACGACTTTATGCGTGTCGCCCTGCTCCAGTGCATCGGCCAGTTCGTAGGCCTCTTCCAGCACGTAGTTCTTGAGGCTCTGGTGGGTCTGCTCGCGGTCCCAGGGACAGCCTTCGGGCGATCGCAGACGCTGCATCACCTCGACCAGTGGATCCAGCGGGTACCGGCAGCCGGCCCGCCTGCCCTCGGCGAGGGCCGGCACCAGGATCGAGGTAAGGTGGTCGTAGCGGTGCGGCGAGTGGTCAAGCGCGGCCAGCTGCGTACGCGTAACCTCCTGTTCGCCGGGTACCCCCGCGGCGCGGATGATGACCACGGGATGGTCGGGCGGGTAGTGGGCCAACAGCTTGAGCTTGACCTCGCCGGCCAGCAACCGCTCGTCCACCTGCAGTATCAGGAGGTCACGATCTACCGGCAAGGGGCCGCGACCAAGACCCGCCGGGTCAAGGATGCTGATCCCTCTGGCGGGGTCGAGCGGAACGACCGCGAAGATCGCGTCCAGGCCGCTCATGGCGCCGACGATCTCAAGGGGCACCTTGTCCTGGGCGGCCGCGAGCTCCCTGACCGTGGCCTCTGCCACTCCGGGGTGACCCGGCACCGCATAGACCACCCGGTATCCATCCGCCGCCAGAGCCAGCAGACGCCCGGCGATCTCCCGGTAGACCTCATCAAGCGTCTGCGCCTGTTGGTACAGCCGATCGAAGCTGTCCGCGACGATACCCTCGGCCGCCAGGCGCGAAACCGCAGGATGCCAGGCGGTGCGCAGCAGGACCACATCGGCCCCGCGCATGCGCTCGATCGCCTCTTCGGGGACGGCGCGCGGGTCGCCCGGTCCCAGTCCCACCACGGTGATGCCGCCCGTCCTCCTCACCGGCGAAGCGCCCCCACCGACCGGAGCCATCTGGCCACCGCGGGACCGGCCCCGGGGATCAACTCGAGGTCGCGCTCGCGCAGCGCCCCGAGGAACAGTAGCGCCAGACCGTAGGTCGCCATCCCCAGCCCGATCGCCAGCACCGTGGCCACCGCGTTCCCTCCCAGCAGGGTCAGCAGGTAGCGGTGTCCGCCCACCGCCGCCACCGCCATCGCGGCGGTGGCCGCCGCCGGACGGAGCACACCGTCCAGCCATGGGATCGAGGTTCCGGTCAATGCCCTGACACCGGTGACGTTGAGGGTGGCCGCCACCAGGAAGCCGAGTGCCGTCCCCAACGCCGCTCCCCGGATGCCGAGCGCCGGGACGCCGGTCAGCACCCAGGATGCCAGCAGCTTGACCAGCGCGCCCAACAGCAGGTTGCGCACGGGGAGATCGGTTCGCCCCATGCCCTGCAGGACGCCGGTGGTGGTCTGCTGCAGGGCGAGGAAGAGCAGTCCGCCGGACATGGCGGCGATGGGAATGCCCGCCTCGGGCACCGCGAACAGAAGCTCCGCGATGGGTGTGGCCAGGAGGTAAAGACCGGCCACCGCCGGCAGGGCCATCATCAGCGTGATGCGGATGGCGGCCTGGGCACGGGCCCGGATGGCTTTGAGATCTCCCATCGCGTGGGATTCCGATACCGACGGTACCAGGCTTGCCTGCAGGGCGGCGGTCAGCACCGTGGGGAGGTTGACGAGCGTGAGCGCCATCCCCGTCAGCTGGCCGTACAGCCGGGTGGCCTGCTCGGCGGTGTACCCGGTACCGATCAGGCGAGCCGGTACCACCACGAGGTCGACCATGTTCATCAGCGGCACTACGATACCCGCGAGCGAGACGGGTATGGCCAGCCGGAGGATGCCGGCGACGATGTCGCGGACGGGCTGCGTCGGAGTCGCGCGCGTCGGAAGAAAAGCCGCCGGTTGCCGGCAACGCGACCAGTAGATCCACAGGAGGACCGCCAGCCCCGCCAGCGCCCCCACCGCCGCCCCGAAGGTGGCCCCGCCCGCGGCCAGCGCTATCCCTCTGGGGAGCAAGTGGTAGGCCGCAAGCAGAACCGCGGCCACCCTTACCAGCTGCTCGACCACCTGCGAGAGGGCGGTAGGAGTCATGATCTGCTGCCCCTGGAAAAAACCTCGCAGTGACGATTCCAGCGAGACGATGAGGATAGCCGGCGCCAGCGCGGCGATGGGGTAAAAAGCCTGGGGGTTGTGCGCCACCCGTACGGCGATGGTCCGCGCCCCCAAGAGCATCAGCACGGAGAAGACAAGGCCCAGCGAGGCCATCAGGAAGAAGGAGACGCGGAAGGTCCGGTAGGCCTCACCGGGACGGCCCCTCGCCAGATGCTCCGCCACCAGCTTGGAGATGGCCACGTTGATGCCGGCGGTGGCGATGGTGAGAACCGCGGTGTACACAGGGTAGGCCATCTGGTAAAGACCCATACCCTCGTCGCCGATGATGCGGGTGAGCGGAATCCGGTATACGGCACCCAGGGCCCTGCTGATCACCCCGGCCGCGGCGAGCACCATGGCCCCCTGCAGGAAGGACTGTTTTTTCAAGCTGTACCTTTCCCTTCGGCACCCGAAGACGGGCCAAAGTAGCCCCCTGCTTGAAGGGCAGCGGTCGTGATTGCATTATACCATTCAAGCAAAAAAACGGCGAACCTCGCCGTAGTGGGTCGCCGATGTTCGAGGTGTCTACTGCTCCATCTGCTTGGCCAGGAAGCTTGCGGCCGTCTCGGCCAGTTTGAGCTCAAGCTCGCCCATCTGCGCGTTGGGCTCACGCGAGCAGATGATCACCGCCCCTATGGGATCGCCTGCCGCGATGATGGGCGCGATCACCACGGCCGAGAACCTGCAGACCTCCTCGCCTGCCAGCACAACGCACTCTGCGCCCTGCCCGTATTCGGCCGGACGGTTGATGAGCACGCTGCGGCGGTCCTCCATCACCTGCTCGACGGCAGGAGCGATGGCCTTGTTGAGGAACTCCTTCTTGGGGGCTCCGGCGACCGCGATGATCTGGTCGCGGTCGGCGATGAGCGCGATCTGCCCGATGGCCTCGTTCAACGAGTCGGCGTACTCCTTGGCGAAGTCCCCCAGCTCGCCTATGGGGGAGTACTTCTTGAGGATCACCTCGCCGTCACGATCCACGAATATCTCGAGCGGATCCCCCTCACGGATCCTCAGGGTCCGGCGTATTTCCTTGGGAATAACCACGCGGCCCAGGTCATCGATGCGTCTGACGATGCCGGTAGCCTTCATATGACCCCTCCTCAGGCCTGGGGCCGTCGCCCGGCCCGACCCAAGGCTAGTATACAGAGGTGCCAGGACAATTATTCTCAAGACTTCCAGGGACATTTCGGACCGCCTAATCCGTCAGGTACCGAACCCCTACCCGCTCGCGCAGTTCGTCAAGCAGCGCCTGGAACGCTTCCATCCGGCGCTGGGCGAGCAGTTTTTCCCTGATCTCCTCCTCCACCTCTTCGTACGGCCGCTGGCGCTCGGCGGTGACGGCGTCCGCCCGGATGATGTGATAGCCGTACTCCGTTTTGACCGGGTGGCTGAGCCCTCCTTCGGGCAACTCCAAGGCCGCCGCCACGAACTCGGCGGACAGCCTCTGGTCTCCGGCCGCGACCGGCCACGGGAGCAGCCCACCTCGGTCTCGGGTGCCCGGATCCAGCGACCGTGCGGCGGCCAGGGCGGCGAAGTCCTCGCCTTCCTCAAGCAGGCTTAGCACTTCCAGCGCCTCTTGCTCGCCGGCCACGAGGATGTGTCGCACCGTGACCTGCCGGGGCGTACGGAACTCGCCGAGATGCTGCTCGTAGTAGGCCATAACCTCGGCATCGTCCACGGTGACGCCGCCCACCGTCTCCTCAAAGTAGCTCTGGGCGGCAATCCAGAATCGTACCATGGCCTCAAGGTCCGAACGACGCACGCGGGCGGCCTGCATGGCCCGCCTGACCCCTGCCGCGTTCTCGTACAGAGGCTCCAGCGAGGAGAGCAGGGTGTCCACCTGGTCGCTTACCGTCGCCGCCGACGGCTCAAGCCCGCGAAGCGCCGCTTCGCGCAGCACCAGCCGCTCGTCGATCAGCTCTTCAAGCAGTTCCTCGCGCCCGGGGCGGCCCCACTGCAGGAAATCCCACACCCTGGCGCGACGATCGAGATCGCCGGCGGTGATGGGGTCCTCCCCCACCATCACGAGTGCCTTCCTCCCGCTCAGCCAGCGTTCGTCGACGTATTGCCACGCTCCCCAACCGACCGCGCCAAGCATGAGGGATATCAAAAGCCCGATGGCCAGCACTCCCTGCCATCGCGGAGTCCGGCGCGTTGCTCCTGGCCTGGCCTTCTGTCGGGCTGCCCGGCGGCGCTCGGCGCGGGCGGTGGATACGCGACGGGCTTGGGTCTTTGCCTCCCGAGTCAATGCACGCACTCCTTCCCTTCCGGGCCGAGATACTCCCGGAACAGCGCCTCCAGGTAGTCGGTAAGCGCCTCTTTCGCCATCCCCTCGGTGCGGATCACCAGCAGGCTGTTGCTTCGCGGCGGGGCAGGCAGGACCCTGCCACGTCCCCATTTCAGAGCACGGGCAATTGCAGGATCGGGCGGCCGTCTGGCGGCGGCCGCGCGCAGCCGGATCCGCCGTCCCTCCTGCACGATCGCACCGATTCCCGCCAGAATCGCCAGCTCCCGAAGGCGGACACCGGCAAGAAGGTTGTGGACCGGCGCCGGGAGCTCGCCGTATCTGTCCTCAAGCTCCCGCTTGACATCCTCGACGCCGGCGACATCGCGGCAGCCCGCCAGTCGGCGGTATACGTCGAGGCGCTGACGCTCGTCGGGGATGAAGGACTCGGGTATGAAGGCGTCGATCCCCAGTTCGATCTGCACCTCGGGCCGGGAGGGAAGCTTTTGCCCTCTGAGCTCCCGCACCGCCTCCTCGAGCAGCTGGCAGTAAAGGTCAAACCCCACCGCCACCATGAAGCCGTGCTGCTCCGGGCCGAGGATATTGCCGGCCCCTCGCAGTTCCAGGTCGCGAAGGGCTACCCGGTACCCCGAACCGAGCTCGGTGAACTCCTGCAAAGCGGCAAGGCGTTTCTCCGCCGTCTCGGTGAGAACCCGCCCGCGGCGGTACGTGAAGTACGCGTAGGCCAGACGGTCTGACCTGCCCACACGTCCCCGCAGTTGGTACAGCTGGGCGAGTCCGAGCCGGTCGGCATCCTCAACGATCAGTGTGTTGACGTTGGGCAGGTCGAGGCCTGCCTCGATGATCGTCGTGCACACCAGCACATCGTGCTCGCCGGCCACAAATTGCAGGAAGATCTCCTCAAGGCGCGTCTCCCTCATCTGACCATGGGCCACGACCAGCCGGACTCCCGGCAGCAGACCGGCCAGTCGCTCGGCAGCACGATAGATGCTCTTCACCCGGTTGTGCACGTAAAACACCTGGCCCCCACGGGCAACCTCGCGCAGCACGGCTTCGCGCACCAGGTGATCGGTGTACTCGCAGACGTAGGTCTGTACCGGATGTCGATCTTCAGGAGGAGTACCGATGAAGCTGGTGTCACGCAGTCCGCTGAGCGCCAGGTGAAGCGTGCGCGGAATGGGGGTGGCCGACAGCGTCAGCACATCCACCCCTTCTTTCAGCAGCTTGAGTCGCTCCTTGTGGGCCACGCCGAAACGGTGTTCCTCATCCACCACCAGTAGGCCCAGGTCCCGAAAGACCACATCGTCCTGCAGCAACCGGTGCGTCCCGATCACGATGTCCACCGTCCCCCGACGCAAGCCCTCCAGGGTGTCGGCCTGTTCGGCCTGGCCTCGCAGCCGGGAGAGCATGCGGACCTCCACCGGAAACCCCTTCAACCGTTCGCTGAAGGTGGTGAAGTGCTGCTGGGCCAGCACGGTAGTGGGAACCAGCACCGCCACCTGGCGGCCTTCGCTCACGACCTTGAAGGCCGCACGTATGGCGACCTCGGTCTTGCCATACCCCACATCGCCGAGCAGCAAGCGGTCCATGGGGTGCGGGCGTTCCAGGTCGGACTTCACCTCCTGGATTGAACGTAGCTGGTCGGGAGTCTCCTCAAAGGGAAAGGCGGCCTCCAGGTCGGCCTGCCACGGCCCATCGGGCTGGCAGGCGTGACCCGGCAGCACCTGGCGACGGGCGTACAGGCTCACCAGATCGAACGCGAGCTTGCGCACCGATTGCCCCACGCGTCGCCTGGTCCTGGCCCACTCGGTGCCTCCCAGCCGGTTGACCCGAGGCTCATGTCCCTCGGTGCCCACATACCGGTGCACCATGTCGATCTGGTCGACGGGCACGTAGAGGCGGTCGGTCCCGGCGTACCGGATGAAAAGGTAGTCACGGGCCACGCCGTCGACCGTCAGCGTCTGAATCCCGTCGAACACGCCGATGCCGTGGTTTACGTGCACCACGTAGTCGCCCGGCTCAAGCTCGCGGTAGTCGGCGATCCGCGCCCCTTCGGGAGGAGCGCGCAGGGTGCGCCGGGGAGCAGGACGCCCCGTGATCTCGGCCTCGGTTGCGACCGCCAGGCGAGCCTCGGGGAGCTCGAATCCCTCACGCAGCCAGGCCGGGGCGACCACCACGCGGCCGGGCACGGGGATATCTTGACTCACGGGAACGGCGGCATCGGCAAGCGCGGCCGCCATCGCGTCGGCGCGGGAGCGATCCCTGGCCGCCAGGCATACCACATAGCCCTGGTCCAGCCACTGGCCTAGCTCGGTCAGAAAGTCGTTCCAGCGTCCGCCGAGACCCACCAGCGTGCGGCTGCGGATGTTGATCCGGGGCCCGGCCGGCCCCGCGTCCGGGGACCGTGGCAGAAGCGAGAAGTTCACCAGCTGTCTTCGGCCCAGCACCCGGGTAAGCTCCGCCGCCGGCGCGTGGGTTAAGGTTTCCCGCGGCAGCAGCGCTCCTTCTTCCAGGAGGCGGGCCGTCGCTTCCAGCGCCAGTTGCTCGCCCCGGCGCGCGTGCTCGGCCACCCGTGCCGGCTCCTCGACCATCACCAGACCGGCCGGGCCAAGATGGTCGGGGAGATGGACGGGAGGGAAGGCAAAGGGCAGGTAGCTCCGCCGTGCCTCCGTCCCCGCCACCAACGCCTCCAGATGCGCCTCAACCCGCGACCGCAACCTGGTCGCCGCCGGCCCACGCCCGGCGGCCCGGAGTCGCGCCTCCGCCATCTCAAGCTCGCCCCGGATGGCCTCTACCACCTGCCCGGCGCAGACTTCGTCAAGCAGTAGTTCCCTGGCGGCGAAGATGGTGACGTAAGACAGCGGGGCCGTGGACCGCTGGGTGGCCGGATCGAAGCCCCGGATGGACCATACCTCTTCGTCCTCGAGCTCGATGCGCACCGGCGAGGCGGCGGTAAGGGGGTACACGTCGATCAGGCCCCCCCTGACCACGAACTGGCCCCTTCGTTCCACAGGATCCTGGTGCTGGTAGCCGGCCCGAACCAGGCCGGCCAGGAACGCGTCGCGGTCCAGTCGATCGCCCACGGCGACCGCCATGCGGGCAGCCGCCAGCACACCGGGAGGAACCAGTCGCTCCAGCGCCGCCTCGCCCGTCGCCACCACCACCACCGGCTCCGGTCCCGCGAGGCGCTCGAGTGCGGTGAGACGCTGCGCCTCGAGGTCGGGCGTCGCGGCCAGCACCTCAACCGGCACCCGCCCCACGGAGGGAAACGGCAGCACGGTTTGGTCCCCCAGCCAGGCGGACAGATCGTCGCGGACGCGTTCGACCGCGAGCTGGTCGGGTACCACGTACAGGCACGAACGCCCCAGCTGCCGGAACAGAGCGGCCGCCACCAGGGTGGCGGCTCCTCGGCTTGGGCCCACCACCGTCTGGACGGGCGCACCGCGGGCCACTTCTGCCAGCACATCCCGGCACTGGGGCAGGCGGGCCACCAGATCCAGCACGGCCTTCAAAACACGTGCTTGGCAGTCCTGTCCTTCCCGCTTCAGCGGTCTTCCTCCCGAACGTGAAAGGCTTGCATGGCCGCATCCAGCCCCTCGGCCAGGAAGGTGGCGACGGCGGCGGCCGCTCGTATCAACATCTCGCGGTAGACCGGTTCAAGAACCGGCCCCGGGCGCCCGAGCACGTAGTCGGCAGGGTCGACGTCGGGGGGAGGTCGGCCGATGCCCAGCTTCAGACGGAGAAAATCCTCGGTACCCAAAGCGGCGATCACCGACTCCACTCCCCGGTGACCGCCCGACCCCCCTCGGCGCTTGAAACGCAGTCGGCCCAGCGGCAGGTCGAGATCGTCGTGCACCAGTAGCAGATCCTGCGGCGCAAGTCCCAACTCCACAAGACAACGGGCCACCGGTGGTCCGCTGAGGTTCATGAAGCAACCGGGCTGTAGCAGGGCGACGCGGCGTCCACGGATGGTGCCCAGGAACAGCCCCCGACCCAGGGAGCGAAAACCCGGGCCGATCAGGTGTTGCACGACCTGATGGCCGGCGTTGTGCAGGGTCTCGCGGTAGAGCGGACCGGGGTTGCCCAGCCCGACGACCAGCCGCAACCCCGGCTCGGGGGGCGAGCCGATCGCACGCAGGGGCTACTGCCCCCCGCGGGCGGCAGCGCCGGTCTCCGGTGCCGGTTCGGGCGCCTCCTCGGGAACCTCGACCGGCGCCACCCGGGCAGCCAGCACGCTTAGCACCAACGTGTCGGGATCGCTGACCATGCGGGCTCCCGGGGGTAGCGGGACCTCCCCGGCCAGGAGCTGATCTCCCGGCTTCAGCCCTCGCACGTCCACCGTCAGGTGGTCGGGGATCTCCGTCGGCAGACACTCGATCTCCAGTTCCCTGGCCTGGTGCTGTACCACCAGATCGGCCTCCTCAAGCGCCTCCACACCTTGCGCGAAGACGGGCACCGCCACCGTCAGCCGATGCGACAGCGATACCTCGAGGAAGTCGACGTGCAACGGCCCGCCGCCGGTGGGATGGTACTGAATGTCTTTGACCACCACGGTGCGGGGGCCCTCAAACGGACCCTCCAGGGCCAGCAGCGTGTGCCTGCCTCCCGAACGCACCGAACGGAGCAGTTCTCGCAGACCCACCACCACGGGCACTCCGGGCCCGCCGCGGCCGTACACCACGCCGGGGACCAGCCCCCCCCGGCGCAGCCGGCGCGCCTCGCCCTTGCCGCTCTCGCGCAACGCGGCCTGCATGCTCAGCGGCTGCATCTTCCGAACCCTCCTGCCCTCGGGGCCTCACCGCCGTATCGCCCCCGCTCACTGCCCCAATGCTACGCCATACGGCGCCTTGTGTCAAACGCGCCGGCCTCAGGAGAAGAGCTCGCTCACCGAACGGTCCTCGTGAATGCGGAGGATGGCCTCGGCCAGCAACGGTGCTACCGACAAAACACGCAGTTTCGGCAGCTGACGGACGGCATCCAGCGGCAGGGTGTTGGTCACCACCACTTCGCGCAGCTGCGAGGCTTCCAGCCGGTGCAGGGCCGAGCCTGAGAAGACGGGGTGGGTGCAACAGGCGTAGACCTCTGCCGCCCCCTTGTCGATCAGGGCCTGTGCGCCGTTGGTGATGGAACCGGCGGTGTCGATCATGTCGTCGACCAGTATCGCCCGCTTCCCCTGCACGTCGCCCACCACGTGGATGATCTCCGACACCCCGGGGCGGGGGTGGCGCTTGTCGAGGAAGGCCAAACCGGCGCCCAAACGCCTGGCCATCTCGCGCGCACGCGGAACCCCTCCGACGTCCGGCGAAACCACCACCACGTCGCCGAGCCCACGCTCGCGGAAATGGTCGGCCAGCAAGGGGATGGCCGACAGGTGGTCTACCGGGATGTCGAAGAACCCCTGGATCTGGCCTGCATGCAAGTCCATGGTGAGCACCCTTCCGGCACGGGCGGTGACGATGAGGTTGGCGACGAGCTTGGCGGTGATGGGCTCGCGGCCGCGGGTCTTGCGGTCCTGCCGCGCGTAGCCGTAGTAGGGAATCACCGCCGTGACCCGTCTGGCCGAGGCCCTGCGCAAGGCATCGATGATGATCAGAAGCTCCATCAAGGTGTCGTTGGCCGGCGCCCCTGTCGGCTGGATAACGAAGGCGTCCGCTCCGCGCACGCTTTCCTGAATGATGACCTGGATCTCACCGTTGTTGAAGCGCCCGACCTCGATGGCACCGAGTTCCGTCCCGATGTAGGCCGCGATTTCGGCAGCCAGCTGCGGATTGGCGTTGCCGGTGAACAACTTCAGCGTACTCTCGGCGAACCGCACGTGTGCCCCTCCCCGACAAGAGCTGCCCCTTTTTACTTCGGTTCCCCGGTGCCGGTATCCTCCGCCACCGGAGTAGCGAAACCCTGGCGGGCCACCCATCCCTCCACGTTGACCTGCCGGGCGCGGCCGACGCCGAGTGCCCCCGCCGGCACGTCGCGGGTGATGGTGGAGCCGGCCGCCACGTAGCTTCCGGGGGCAAGTCTTACCGGTGCCACGAGGTTCGCGTTGCAGCCCACGAAGGCTTTCGCTCCGATCTCCGTCCGATGCTTCTGCCTGCCGTCGTAATTAACCACCACCACTCCGGCGCCGATATTCGCCCCTGGTCCTACGGTGGCGTCTCCAATGTAGCTGTGATGCGGGACGCGCGTGCCCTCGCCGATGGACGAGTTCTTCAGCTCGGCGAAGTTGCCCACCCTGACCCCTTCCGCCAGCACCGTGCCGGCACGGAGGTGGGCAAACGGCCCCACCTGCACGCGCCTCCCCACGCGGGAGCTCTCCAGCACCGAAAGCGAAACCACGGCTCCGTCCTCTACCACGGTGTCGATCAGCCTGGCTCCCGGACCCAGGCGGCAATCGCTTCCCACCCTCGTGGTTCCCTCAAGCAGGGTGAAAGGGTACAGCACGGTGTCGGGGCCCACCTCAACCCCAGCATCGACGAAGGTGCTGGCCGGGTCCACCACCGTGACCCCTTCTTCCATCAGGCGGTGCACGATCCTGCTCCTGAGCACGCGTTCTGCCTCTGCAAGCTCCAGCCGGTTGTTGACCGATCGGACCAAAGAAGGATCGTCCACCTCGCAGGGCAGCACCAGTCCACCTTGTGAGCCCAGCACGGCAACGACGTCGGTCAGGTAGTACTCACCCTGGGCATTGTTGGGAGTCAGACATGACAGGACGGCCAAGAGGGCATCGCGCTCAAAACAGTATATCCCGGTGTTGACCTCGGTGATGGTCAGTTCCTCCGAAGTGGCGTCGGACTCCTCCACGATGCGGAGCACCCTTCCTTCGGGAGAGCGCACGATCCGACCCAGCCCTGTCGGCTTTTCGGGCCGGGCGGTGAGCACGCTGGCGGCCGGACGCCGCGTTCGGTGCAGGGCAAGCAGCTTCTGCAGGGGTTGAACAGTCAGCGTGGGTACGTCGGCGCACACCACGAGCACCTCGGACGCAGGGCTGGCGGCGATGGTCGCGGCCGCCTGCATCACCGCGTGTCCCGTGCCCTGCGGCACCCGCTGCTCCACGTACACGGGATGGGGGCCCAGCAGCGAGCGCACCTCCTCGGCCTGATCGCCCACCACCACCACGACGCGTTCGGGGTCAAGACCGCGAACCGCGTCCATGACGTAGCACAGCATTGCTCGCCCCGCGACCGGGTGAAGAACCTTCGTCACGCGGGACTTCATCCGCTTCGCCTTTCCGGCGGCCAGCACCACCGCGACCGGGCCGGGCATCACCGATTCCACCTCCCGCTTCAGGCCTGGCGCGGGCCAGGCTCCGGCACTTTAGCTTCGCGACCCGAGGGAGGTGAACCTGCCGGGCAATGCCGGCAGCTCAACAGGGGGATTCCCGGGATGACCATCCCGGGAATCCCCCCTGCTGCTGACGGTCCCGCACCTTCAGCCCACGTTTCCGCGCGCCTCCCGCTGGTCGTGGTATACCTTCAGCACCGCGGCCTGGATCCGCTCACGAGCCTCGGAGGTGATGGGATGGGCGATGTCCCGGAACTCGCCGTCCGGAGTCTTCCTGCTCGGCATGGCGACGAACAGCCCGTTCTGACCCTCCACCACCCTGACGTCGTGTACCACGAACTCCTCGTCGATGGTGATGGAGGCTACCGCCTTCATCTTGCCCTCACCCGTGCTCATTCTGCGCAGCCGAACGTCGGTGATGCGCAAGTCCGCCACCTCCGAATGCGTAATTATGGATGGACTGCCTAATTCTACCATGGCGGCAGGAAATCCTCTTCGGGGTGGAGGGAAAAAGCCTGGTGGCCTCAGACCATCTCCGAGATCAAGGGGCCGGGACGGACGGCTACCTCGCGGTCACCGAGCTTCTCCAGCACGGTGAGCGCGATGTAGCGGTCGACCAGTTTGCGCTCGGGCAGCCATGTGGCGGTCAGCACGCCGGTGCCCACCACTTCGGCCTCGAATTCGGCCATCAAGTCCTGTACTCCCCGGGCGGTGCCGCCGGCGCGCATGAAGTCGTCGACGAACAGCACCCTGGCACCGGGGGCAAGCGCCCGGCGTGGCAGCGACATGCTCTGGATGTGGCCGGTCGAGCCGGAGAAGTAGTTGATGCTCACCGCCGGGCCCTCGGTAACGCGGGCGTCGCGGCGGATGATCACCAGCGGCAGCCCCAACGCGCGCGCGGTCATCAGGGCGATGGGGATGCCCTTGGTCTCCACCGTCACCACGCCGGCCGTTCCCCCCGGACCCCGGCCGGGCGGAGTGCCCAGCGCGCGGTCGAAAAGGGTGGCGAACACCTCGCCGATGGTCCAGGCCCAGACGGGGGAGAAGATCAGGTCGGAGGTGTACAGGTAGCCCCCGGGCAGCACCCGATCCGGCGAGGCCAGGTGCCCGCACAGCGAGGCAACCGTCCGGCGGACGTGCTCTGCGGATCGGAAAGGAAGGTAGCGGGCTCCTCCGCTCGACCCCGGCTGCGTCTCCACCCGTCCCAGGTCGAAGGCTTCGAGCCCTTCCTTGATGATGGCCACATCCTCCGAGATCGTTGACCTTGCCGCCTGAAAGCGCGCGGCGAACTGCGACAGAGAGGACTGCGCGCCCGGCTCGTCGGTGAGCAGCTTCACCAGGGCGGCGATACGTTCGGCGCGTCTGGGCTTGCGCACCGGCGGGTCTGGCACGCTGGCTCCCTCCCGCGCAGGCCGGTCGCTCAGCCGGCGGTCCTCGCCGCCAGCAGTCCGCTGACCAGCTGGTAATCTGCCGGCTTGTCGACGTCCACCCCTATCTCGGGATAGGCGGTCCGAACGGCGTGTGCCCCTCGCAATCCGAACACCCGGCACGCAAAGCTCTCCAGTTCGTCCACCGTCAGCCTTCGCAGCAGCAGGCGCACCACGAAGGTAGGTCCCAGTACGGCGGCCAGGCGCAGCGGGTTCTTGCGTGCCGCGAAGAAAGCCCTGGCCTCGGCCGCCCGCGCGCGGACGGTCTCGGGGTTCAGGAGCACCAGATTTCCGCCGGTGAAGGTGCCGTCGCGGAGCGCGGCATAGGTGCGGCGCATGCCCGGGAAGCACCGCTCCGCCAGCTCGCGCGAAAGGATGGGGTAGTGCAGGTCGGCCTGCCTGCGTGCGCACTCCTCCAGGAAGCCATCAACCACGGCCGGAGTAAGCAACGGGACGTCGGAGCTCGACACCAGCACCATAGCCGCGCCGTCTAGGGCCTGTAGCCCGGCCAGCAAGTTCTCGACGAGATCGCCCACCGGTTCAACGAAGCCGACCCGACGGGCCAGCCCTCCCAGGGCGGGCGCGAGGAGCGATTCGGGGCCCAATACCACCGTGCGGTCTATCCCCCTCGAACCGACCAGGGCCTCGACGACGTACGAGATCATGGCCCTGCCGCCGATGGGGATCATCGCTTCGTTCGGCTCCGGACTCATGGTACTCAACTTGCCCCGGTTGGGGCGCCCGGCCAGCACCAGGGCGTCAACCATGATCGACCACCGCTTCCTGCGGTCCCTCTTCGGCCCCGGGTATTCCTTACCGGGGAGCCTAACTCCTGCTCTCGGGGTCAAGGCGTGTGACGCTCAGCCACCATCGACGGTCATCCCCCAGGGCGGCCCTCACGCGACACGCCACCGCCCGGGCGTGCGCCGCATCGGCGGCCAAGCCGAACATCGTCGGACCGCTGCCGGTCATGGCGGTGCCGAGGGCCCCGGCCTCCGCGAGCAACCGCCGCGCCCGGCAGACCTCGGGCACCAGAAGGGACAGCGCCGGCTCCAGCACGTTCCCCAGGGCGCCGGCCAGGGTGGACCAGTCGCCGTCGGCCAAGGCCCGCATGGCCGCCCGGTTGTCCGGGCGGTGACCGGTCAGCGCTTCCGAAGGCAGAAGATCGAAGTTCCGGTAGACCTGTGCGGTGGACTTGGCCCCGGGAGGACGCAGCAGCACCAGCCACAACGGCCGGGGAGGAGGGGGAAGAGGGCGCAGCCGTTCGCCGCGTCCCCGCACCAGTGCAAGCCCTCCGCTCAGGCAAAAGGGTACGTCCGATCCCAGGTCGGCGGCAAGCCGGGCCAGCCGACGTCGGGTCAGCCCCAGCCCCCATTGGTGGTTCAGGCCCCGCAGAACGGCCGCGGCGTCGGCACTACCACCGCCCAGACCCGACGCCACCGGTATGCGCTTTCGGAGGAGGATGGTGACGCCGGGCACATCGCCGCGGCCGGACGCCAGCCGGCGCGCCGCCTCAAGACAGCTGCTGGTGCTCCCCGCTTCCAGAGGCTCCCCCCGCGTGACCCAAAGAGCCCTCCCCGCCCGGTTCCGTCCCCGCAGCACCAGGCGATCTGCCAACTCCAGCGTGACAAACACCGATTCCAGCTCGTGGTAGCCGTCGGGCCGGATGCCACGCACGTCCAGTGTGAGGTTCAGCTTGGCACGAGCCCGGACGGCGATCGCCAGCTTCCTGGGCATGCCGATCGGCAACTCCCCTCGCCGCACAGGGTTCTTCGCGGTGAGGAGCGGGCCATCCTTCGCTCCTGTCCTCAACCGTGAAGCGTGGCCGTTTCCAGCTTGCGGCCCACCGGCCGCGTGAATGCTTCCTCGAGCACGCCGAGCACGCGGTCGTGCCGTTCGTAGAACACGAGGATCAGGTCACCGTCCATGGCCTGCTCCAGTGCGGTTACCAGGGCGGCCGCCTCGTCGAGGACCACCTCGACGTCACGGTCCGAGAACCCCGTCTCGAGCACCCCGCGCAACAGGAGACCGGCCACCTCGCCGGGGGCGCGACCGCGGCGGTCGAGGTCCTCCTTGATGACGAGGCGGTCGAAGCCCAGCCCGGCCACGTGCCCCAGTTCCACGTAATTCTGGTCGAGACGGTCGCCGGGAGCGCCGATCACCCCCCACAGACGGCGTGGATTGAGCAGGCGCCCGAGCTCAATGGCCGCCCGCCAGGCGGCGCGGTTGTGCCCGTAGTCGATCATCACCCTTACCCCGCCGATATGGTAGAGGTTGAAACGCCCGGGGTTGTCGCCCGGCCCGGGGATGAACTCCCGCAAGCCTCGGGCGATGAGGTCCGTGGAGAGGCCGAGCGCCCAGGCGGCCGCCGCGGCGGCCAGGGCGTTGCTCACGTTCGCCTGCGACTTGCCGTAATAGGCGAAGGGAAGTTGGGTCGGGGCCACGAGGTCGATGTCCTGCCGCCCGTCCCACAGCACCAGCCGCCCGCCTTTGATCCCCGCCGCCCTGCCGCCGGCCGCGACGTGCCTGCGAAGCACAAGATTCTCTTCCTGCGCGCTGAACAGGATGACCCGCCCGCGGGCACGGTGGGCCATTTCCAGCACGAAGGGATCGTCGGCGTTGAGCACGGAGTGGCCGTCCCGACGCACGCTTTCCACCACGAGGGCCTTGACGTAAGCGATCTCCTCCAGCGACGCTATGCCGTCCTGACCCTCGTGGTCATGACTGACGTTGGTTACCACTCCCACGTCGCTCTCGTCGTAGCCCAGTCCTCCGCGAATGATGCCGCCGCGGGCGGTCTCAAGCACGGCGGCCTCCACCCGGCGGTCGGTGAGCAGGGCTCGCGCACTGCGGGGCCCGCTGGCGTCGACCTTCGCCAGAAGCTCACCGTTGATCAGGATGCCGTCGGTACAAGATAGCCCGACGCTGAACCCTGCCCGTCGCAGCAGGTGCGCCACCAGACGGCACACCGTGGTCTTGCCGTTGGTGCCGGTGACCGAGACGATGGGAATGCGCGAGGGGGTACCCGGTGGAAACAGCCAGTCCACGATGGCCCCCGCCACATCGCGGGGTCGGCCCGAGCTAGGGAAAAGGTGCATCCGCAGGCCGGGTGAGGCGTTCACCTCGATGACCGCCCCCCGGCCGGGCTCCAGCGGTTCGCCGATGTCGGGGGCAACAAGGTCCACCCCGGCCACGTCCAGACCGACGACGCGTGCGGCCTCCACCGCCAGCCGCGCGTTGGCCGGGTGAACCTGCTCGGTCACATCGGCGGCCGTGCCCCCCGTGCTCAGATTGGCGTTGTCCCGCAGGTTCACCCAGCGTCCGGCTTCGGGCACGCTGTCGAGCACGAGCCCGTTGCGCGCCAGGCAAAGGAGCATCACCGGGTCCACCCGCACGCGCGTCAGCGGCTTTTCGTGGCCGTCGCCGCGCAGGGGATCACGGTTCAGGCGCTCGATCAGCTCACGCACGGTATGAACGCCGTCTCCCCGGACCCGGGCGGGAAAGCGCTCGGAGGCGGCCACCATGCGGTCGCCGACCACCAGCAGGCGGTAGTGCCGGCCGGGCACATACTTCTCTACCAGCACCGTACGGCCGTAATTCGCCGCCAGCCGATAGGCCAGGCGGATCTCCTCTGCCTCGCGGAGGTTCAGGCTGACTCCCTTGCCCTGATTTCCGTCCAAGGGCTTGACCACCACCGCATCCCCCAGATCACGGGCGACGGACACCGCCTCCTCCTCACTTTGGGCGACCTCACCCGGAGGAACGGGGATGCCCGCGTCGGCGAGAAAAGCCTTGCTCAGGAACTTGTCGCCGGCGAGATCGACCGCAAGGCACGAGGCCAGTTCGGTCATGCTCGCCCGCACCCGCCGCTGGCGCGCCCCGTGGCCCAGTTGCAGCAGGCTGTCACCGTCCAGCCGCATCACCGGTATTCCGCGCTGGCGAGCGGCGGCGGCGATGGCCGCGGTGGTGGGGCCCAACCGTTCCGAGTCGGCGCAGGCCCGCAGTTCGCGTAGTCGGGACTCGAGATCGCAGGACGCCCCCCGCAGAAGATCGTCGATCAGCTCCACCGCCAGGCGGCCGGCCAGGGCACCGGTGCGCGTTCCCTGGCACTCGAAGACCAGGGTGTACACCCCAGGCCGGTCGGCACGACGGGTCTTGCCGTAGACCACATCCACTCCCGCCAGCTTCTGCAGCTCAAGGGCGACGTGCTCCACCACGTGGCCGAGATAGGTTCCCTCGTGAAGACGGGTCAGGAAGCCCCCGTGGTGTCCGACCGAGCAATGGTGCTCGACCAGCCCGGGCAGGCAGGTCAACAGCCTCCGAACGAAATCGGGGTCTTCCGAGGTCTTCCAACCGTCGTGGGCCCCGAGGTTGAGGCGCATCAAGACCGCCGGAAAGCGGCCGTGCAGGTTGGTGCCCTCGAAGGTTCTCAGCTCCTCAATGCGCAAGAGGCCAACCTCCTTCATGTGCTGCCCGCGGCGGGAGGAAGGGTAACCTGTCGGGTCGTCAGGTCGTAACCGTACCCGGACGGCAGCACGTGCAAGGTCACCTGGGTGATGGCAAGGGCCTCCTCCGGGGCCGACTGGGAAGTGTTAGTGTGGGTGATGGAACGGCCGTCAATCACGGTCACCGTGCGTGACCCCACCACCAGCAGCGGCCGGGCAGGACCGACTTCCACCGCCGTGTCTTCGTCGATCCCGATCCCCAAGATCGCAGGGTTCTGGGCGATAGCCGAGAGCAGGCGCCCGATGCGCCCGCGCTGCGCGAAATGCTGGTCGATGACCGCTCCCCTCAGAAAGCCCATACCGGGAGCCATCTTCACCGTACATTTCTTGGGGGCGTCCTCGCTGTCACCCTCCACGATCATGGTATCCGACATGGCCGCAGCGCCCGCGCTGGTGCCGGCCACCACCGCCCCTCGCAAGTGGGCATCTCGCAGCGCGGCGTGCAGACGCGTTCCCCCCAGCAGGCTGGTCAGGCGAAGTTGGTCGCCGCCGGTGAAGAAGATGCCGGAGGCCCGTTCCACCGCCTCGGCCCGGGAGACCTCGGCCGCCCCGTCCCGATCGGCGATCGCCATGACCGTCACCTTTCTGACTCCGAGATCGGAAAAGAGCCGACGGTAAGCTTCGCCGGCATCGGCGGGGTGATGGGACGCAGCGGCCACCACCACCAGGCGGGCGTGGACCCCCCCGGCCAGTTCCACAAAGCGGCGCAGGATCACGCGTTTTCCGGAACGGTCCTCCGCCCCGCCTATGATCAAGAGTTTGCCCTCAACCCTGGGGCCCATGGCCTGAAAGGGCGTCAGTGTGGCGACGCGTCAAACTAAGTCTGACCGACGCCAACCCACCCTATGCGAGCGGCGGGAGCACGGCGATGTCGAGCAGGCGGCCGACGAGGCCTATGGGACTGGCAACCGACGCGGCAGCCGAACCGGCGAAGATCAGACCGACCGCTCGGTTCTGCAGATCCAGCAACACCGACCCGCTGTCGCCCGGCCGCGCCAGTGGAGTGGTGAGCAGTTGCCTGACGAAGAGTCCGGTGCCCCGCTGACCGACCCCCACGCTGACGGTCACCTCCACCGCCCGGATGGAGCCGTAGGCCAACCCGCTGGTGCGGCCGCTCATCCGAACCTCCAGGCCGGGCCGCGCCCGCCTGACACCGGTGATCCTGCCCAGACCGAGCACCGTGGGATCGATCATGCCAGGAGTCAACGGGCGGGCCACGGCCGCATCGGCGAGATTACGGGGCGACCGTGGGTCGACGGACCAGCGTCTCGTGGTCCTTCCGGGGGAGGTCAGCCGCATCGGCACAAACCGCAGCAGCCGGGCCACGGTATCCTCGAGGCCACCGCCGTCGTAGGGGCCGGGCTGCAGGATGGGGTCACCGACCGATCCTCCCCGACCCGACACCTCGGCCACGTCGGCGAGCACGTGGTTGTTGGAGAGGATGAGCGGCTCGCCGTTGTTCGTCGCATACACCACGGCTCCCAGGGTACCCGCGGTGATGCGGTAGTGCCCGATGCTGACTCCGGGACGGACGGGACGCACCCGTGACCTGCGGTTCACCCCAAGAAGCCGGGGAAAGCCGACGGCGATGACGTCGGTGAGGCGGCCATCAAGTCGCGGGGGTATTCGCTCACTGCGGGAAAGCACCGAAAGCGGCAGCTTCCGGGTTACCAGGACGGTGATGCAAGGCTCACCGGTTTCACGGCCGCCCACAAGGCGATTGCCCCGCCCGAAGCCCACCACGTTGGGCAGCCGCCACAGGCCTCGCGCGCACGCCGTCTCCCACCTTCCCCACCGGACCACCCGCTCTTCCTCCCCCGCCAGGGTATGCGAACACAGCGAGGGGTGTGAGCGGGGCTTTTACCTGGTGTGCTTGTCGGCCACCTTGGCGGCCCCAAAGGCCTCGGGCTTGATCTTGGCTCCGAACCCGCTTCCCGCCACCCACCCCACGATCTCGCGGATGAGCTCGCGGGTGGCGCCGTTTTGACCGACGTCCAGATGCACCTCCACCTCGACGTCGATGTGTCCCTCGGCCAGGCGTTGCGCCAGCTGACCGCCTACCTGGAGGCTCAACGCCGTCTCGTGGTAAATCCGCTGTCGAAGCGCCGACATCGGCGGATGGCGGCGGCGTTCGTAGTAGTAGCGAGCTCCCTTGCCCAGGCGGTGGATGATCACCGCCGTCACGAAGTGCAGATCATCGCGGATCTGAGAATCGGTGCCGACGATGAGGCGATACCGTGCCTCGGGACTTTCCCGGATGTAGGCCAGGATGTCCTCGAACATGCGGTCGAAGGTCAGGGGTCCCTTGCTTGGACTGACGAATGCCATGGGCGGGGACTCCTCCCCGAGGTTTTCGGCAGGTACCCGGTACGATTATAGTGCATCAGGACGCATCATTCAAATCCTGCGGGGGTGACGGAGTCGGGCCAGTCCGGTCCCAGCAGCTGTTCTGCCACGCGGGCCAATGCCTCAAATTCCGTCAGCTCGAGTGTCTCACCACGGCGACGGGCGTCGATGCCCGCGTGTTCCAGCAGCCTCCTTGCGGTTGCCCGGTCCAGGCCGGGCAACCTGCTGCCTGCCAGTGCGGATAGCAGGGTCTTGCGGCGTTGGCCGAAGGCGGCCTTCACTACGGCGGCCAGCGCGGCGCGTCCGACCGGTTCCCCGGCCGCGGGGCGGCGGCACAGCAAGACAAGGCTGGAATCCACGCCGGGAGCCGGGTAAAAGCAGTTGCGACTGACCCTCGCAACCAGATCGACCTCGTACCGCGCTGCCACCGCGACGGTTAACGCCCCGTACTGCGCCGTCGCGGGGCAGGCAACGAGGCGTTGGGCCACCTCTTCCTGAACCATAACCACCACCCGCTCGAAAGGCCAGGCATCCAGTAGCCGAAAGATGAGCGGGGTGGTGATGTAGTACGGCACGTTGCTGACGGCCTTGGCGATTCGGGGTCTTTGTTCGGACAGCAACATCTTTAGCTCCAGACGCAGGGCGTCGCCGGCCACCACCTGCACGTTGGACAGATCGGCCAGCGTTTCGGTCAAGATCCGCAAAAGCCCCCGGTCAACCTCCACGGCGATTACCTTGCGCACCAGCGGGGCCAGTTCCCGCGTGACGGTACCCAGCCCTGCGCCGATCTCGAGGATGAGGTCCTCCGGCCCGGGGGCAACCGTCTCGACGATACGGGCGAGCACGTTGCGGTCGACGAGAAAGTGCTGTCCCAGGCGGCCCAGCGGAGCCAGCCCGAACCGGGTCAGCAGGTTCCGGACGGTTCCCACCGCGGCCAGGTGCCTTTCGCCCCTCACCGCGGTCACCTCACGGCACCGTGCCGGAGGCGACACGGTTCTTGCCCAGCCGCTTTGATCGGTAAAGGCCCTGGTCGGCCAGTTCAAGCAACTCCTGCTTGGTGAGCGCCCCGCGGGGGTACTCGGCCACCCCTGCACTCACCGTGAGCTCCCGCCCGTGCTGGGCGTGGAAACGCGCGTCCTGTACCCGCTGGCGGATGCGCTCGGCCACCGCCAGCGCCGCGTCATGCCCGGTGCCGGGGAGGATGATGGCGAACTCCTCTCCCCCGTAGCGGGCCACGATGTCCACCGATCGCACGGTGCTGATAAGAATGGAGGCCACTTGGCGGAGCACCAGGTTTCCCTGCAGGTGGCCGAAAGTATCGTTGTATTCCTTAAAACCGTCAAGGTCGAGCATGATCAGCGACAGCGAAAGACCATAGCGTTCTGCCCGACGCACCTCCTCGTCTAACCGGCGGTGCAAGTAGGCGTGGTTGTACAGACCGGTCAGGCCGTCGGTGATGGCCTGGCGGGCCATCTCCGCCGCATACCGCTCGAGCCGCTCGTGCGCCTCACGCAGGTCCCTCAGCATAGCCTCCTTGTGTAGGGTTTCCGCCTGGTAGCGCCGCGTCACCGCGGCCAGGAACGCGGCCAGCAGTCCGAAGATGGCCAGGACGAACAGGCGCAAGGCCAGCGTCCATGGGTCGTGGGGGCTTCGGAGAAGAACCGTCGCCGTGTAGGCCAGCAGGGTAAAGCCGGTCACCGCGAGCGTGGCCCCGCCCCCTCGGAGCAGTGCGGTGCCTGCGATCACGAGGTAGAACAGGGCGTAGCTGTCGGAAACGATACCGCCCAGGACCCAGACCATGGCGCAGGTGATGGCCAGATCGACGATCACCGTCAACGCCCAGGGGACCGGGTAGCCGGCAAAGAGCCGGAACAGCAGCAGCGTAACGGCGTAGATGCCGCCGACCGCCAGCAGCGGTGCCAGTCCTGCAGGCAGATCCGGCCGCAGCATCGCCCACAGCGCCAGACCGGCGAGGACCAGTCCCGCGCGTACCAGCGCCAGCGCAGCGTAGATGCTCATCTCCCCCGATTGCGGTGCCAAGTTCACTCCTTTAAGGAAGCCGCCCATCCCACCACCCCTCACCCCGGCCGACGAACAGCCGGGTGGCGTTGGACGTCGTCTCGCGGGCGACGCGGGCGGTGTCGGTTCCGCGCAACGATGCCACCCGCTCGGCCACCAGGGTGACGCGGGCGGGCTCGTTGGGTCTGCCGCGGTAGGGCTCGGGCGAAAGGTAAGGCGAGTCCGTCTCCAAAAGTAGACGGTCACCGGGAACCCGGGCGACCACCTCTCGGAGGCTCGTGGCCCGCGGGTAGGTCACGGTGCCTGCCACCCCCAGGTGAAACCCTAGCTCCAGGCAAGCCCGGGCATGCCCGAGATCCCCGGAGAAGCAGTGCATGACCCCGCCAACGGCCTCTGCTCCCGCGTCGGCCAGCAGATCGACGACCTCGCGGTGCGCATCGCGGTCGTGAACCACCAACGGTTTGCCCACTTCGCAGGCAAGCCGGATCTGCTCAAGGAAAGCCCGGCGCTGGGCCTCACGCGAGGACAGGTTGCGGTAGAAGTCAAGACCGCACTCTCCCACCGCCACCACTTCGGGCAGCTCGGCCAGCCGGCGCAGCCGCCGCGCGCCGACCCCGTCCCAGCGATCCGCGAAGTGCGGATGAAGCCCAACGGCCGCCCGGACCCGGGAGTCGGTCCCGGCCAAACCGACCGCCGCGTCCGATGAGGCAAAATCGATCCCTACAAGAACCACGCCCGCCACTCCGACGGCGGCCGCCCGGTCCAACACCTCGCGGAACCGCCCGGGGGGACCGCTCAGGTGGGCATGGGTGTCGACCAGGACCTCACCCATCATCGCGGTGCGTTGGCGCTGCCGCGCGAAAGGATTCGGGGAAACAGGGGAAGGCCACGCCGGATGGGAAGACCGCCGGGCAGTCCTCCCCAGGCGAGATCGGCCGCCCCCGCCTGCCCGATCGGGCGTGCGATGCCCAGCTGCTCCCAGATGGCGCCGGGCGCCACCACCAGGAAGGGACTGAGCAGCACGGCAAGCACACGGAGCAGCTCTGCCAGGTCGTACAGCACGGCTGCCAGCCGGTCGCCCCCGCCGGGGAGCCGGGCCAATTCCCATGGAGCCTGCTCCTCGATGTACTTGTTGGCCCGGCGCGCGGCCTCCAGCACCGCTCCCAGGGCTGCCGACAGCTCAAGGTTCTCCATCGCCGTCGTCGTCTCCCGAACGGCCCTCGCCGCCGCCTCCCGCAGTACTCCGTCGCCGGGCCGCGGCTCGGGGATTCGCCCGCCCGAGAAACGCTCGATCATGGCCGTGGTGCGGGAAAGCAGGTTGCCCAGGTCGTTGGCGAGGTCGGCGTCCGTCCGGTGGACGAGCGCCGCTTCCGAGTAATAACCGTCAGCGCCGAAGGCGATCTCGCGCAGAAGGTAGTACCTTACCGCATCGACGCCGTAGCGATCGGCCAGCGTGCCGGGATCGACGACGTTGCCCCGCGACTTGGAGATCTTGCCGTCCTCGAGGATCAGCCAGCCGTGCCCGAACACCTTGCGCGGCAGTTCGATGCCGGCGGCCATGAGCACGATCGGCCAGATCACCGCGTGGAAGCGCACGATCTCCTTGCCCACCAGATGCACGTCGGCCGGCCAGAAGCGTTCGAAGCGCGCGCGCTCCAGGGGGTCGTCCGAACCGTATCCCAACCCGGACAGGTAGTTGATCAGAGCGTCAAACCACACGTACACCACGTGCCTGGAGTCAAAGGGGACGGGAACTCCCCAGCTGAAAGTGGTACGCGACACGCAAAGGTCCTCCAGGCCGCTTAGCACGAAGTTGACCATCTCGTTTCGACGCGAGGCAGGCTGGATGAACTCGGGGTGCCGCCGGATGTGATCGAGCAGCCGATCGGCGTAACCTGAAAGCCTCAGGAAGTACGCTTCCTCCTGCAAGAGCTCCACCGGGCGGCCGCAGTCCGGGCAGCTGCCCTCGGCGAGCTGACGCTCCAGCCAGAAGGTTTCGCAGGGAGTGCAGTACCATCCTTCGTAGCGGGAGCGGTAGATGTCGCCCTGCCGGTGCAGCTTCTCAAAGATCATCTGCACCACGCGCTGATGCCGCGGGTCGGAGGTGCGGATGAACGCGTCGTAGGATACCCCCAACCGTCTCCAAAGATCCTGAATGCGACCGGCCATCTCCGTCACGAACTCCCCGGGATCCCGGCCCAGTTCCCCGGCGCGGCGCTCGATCTTCTGGCCGTGCTCGTCGGTGCCGGTCAGGAAGAAGGTATCCACCCCGTGCAATCTGTACCATCGGGCCAGCGCGTCGGCTGCCACGGTGGTGTATGCGTGCCCGATGTGCAGATCGGAGTCCGGGTAGTAGATGGGCGTGGTGACGTAGAAGGTCTTCGGCTGGCGTTCGGTCATGTCCCAACCCCCCTGAATGTGCCGAAAGAAAACCCGCCCCGGATTTGACTTCAGGGGCGGGCTTTAGCCGCGGTACCACCCTTGTTCGTCCCGTCCTCACGGACGGGACCTCGATGGGTACGGGGAGCGCGTGCTCCGTATACCCCGGCCGGATAACGGCGGCCATGCACCGGCCGGCCCTACCGGGGAAACCCTTTGGGGCCGGCAGCTCCAGGACCATGTTCGGCCCGCCGTTGCAGCGCCGGCTCTCACCATGCACCGGCTTCTCTTTGGCCGCCAGGCGCGGGCCTACTCCTTCCCTTCCTCGCCGCTTTTTCGCTTAGCCCCACTATAACTCGGCACCCGGGGTCTGTCAAGCGATCGAAATCCTCCTACCGCACCCGGACCGGCGTCCCCCGGATGCTGGTCTGGCAGGACGCGCTCCTCGGCTGCCTGGTGCCCGGCCCAAAACCGCTGAGGCGTGTCGCTGCTGGCTTTGCGGCCTGCCGTTGGGCGGCGTGGCGTTGTAGGGACTCTAAAGGGCGAAAATCTGCGGAATTAGAGCTTCCAGGTATTGACTTATAAGCTTACACCTGGTAAGCTTAAGGGCGGAAGATGTCGAATCCTGTCTGATGAAAGGAGAAGGGTCTACAGCATGAAGTCCACAGGCATCGTCCGCAAGGTCGACGAACTCGGTCGGGTGGTCATCCCCATCGAGCTCAGACGGACTCTCGACATTGAGGAGAAAGACGCCCTGGAGATCTACGTCGACGCCGACAAGATCATCCTGCGGAAGTACGAGCCGGCATGCATTTTCTGCGGCAACGCCGAAGGCGTCGAGAACTTCAAGGGCAAGAAGGTATGCCGGGAGTGCCTGGCATCCATGCAGACCAAGGCGGGCTAGCTTTGTTCGTCGCCCGGCTCGCCGGCGGCGGATGCCGCTTCCTTCAGGGCCAGATACACCTGCTGACGCGAAACACCTGACGAACGCGCCACCGCTCGCACGGCGCGGCTGGTGGAATCGCCGGCGGCCAGGCGCGCGGCCACCGCGTGGGCGAGTTCGCGCCCCGACGGTACCGGGTGCGGATTGCGTTGGCGGCGTGAGGGAAAGAACACCAGGGTGTACTCACCCCGAGGGCGCCGGTCGGCGAACCTGGCTGCGAGCTTTGCCCTCAGCTCGCCGGGAGAGCCGGCCAGCACCTCTTCGTGGATCTTGGTGAGTTCCCGTGCCACCACCAGGCGGGCGTCCGGGTCGCGTTCGGCCAGGTCCGCCAGGGTCCCGAGCAGCCGGTGGGGGGACTCAAAGCACACCACGGCGAAACCCGTCGCAAGCGTCCTGGCCAGCAGGCGACGACGCGGGCCGTCGCGGCGCGGCAAAAAGCCCAGGAAGCACCACGCGCTGGCGGCCAGGCCGGAGACGGCCAGGGCGGCAACGGCAGCACTGGGCCCGGGCACGCAGCTGATGGTAAAGCCACGTTCGCGTGCCCGGGCCACCAGTTCGGCGCCGGGATCGGACATTCCCGGCATGCCCGCGTCAGACACCAGGGCCACATCGCGCCCTGCGCCCAGCTCCTGCAGGATGGTCTCCGTTAGCCGCGCGTTGCGCGTGCCGTAGGCGGCGAGCGGAACCTCGATACCGTAGTGACGCAGAAGCTTGCGGGTTTGCCTGGTGTCCTCGGCCGCGATCAGGCTGACCGTGCGAAGCACCCGCTCGGCACGAAAGGTCATGTCTTCGAGGTTGCCGATGGGCGTCCCCACCACGTACAGGACCCCGCTCAACCCTGCTCGTCCTCCTCCGCAACCTGGTCGGCGGGGAAGGTCTGGGCGCCCAGGCCCTCGAACTCCACGGTCACCGTGCCGCGCAGGGGATGAAGTGCCGTGACCCTTCCCCGCCCCCGTGGGGTGACCACCCGACTGCCTAGCTCCGGCATTTCAGAACGTCCCCTCTCGTACTGCTCGGACTCGTAGCGCAGGCAACACATAAGCCTGCCGCACAGGCCCGAGATCTTAGCCGGATTCAGGCTGAGGTTCTGTTCCTTGGCCATGCGGATGGACACCGGTTCGAATTCCGTCAAGAAGGAGCAGCAGCAAAGCTCACGTCCGCATGGCCCGAGGCCCCCGACCAGCTTGGCCTCGTCTCGCACCCCTATCTGCCGCAGCTCGATCCTCGCCCGCAGCGCCGACGCCAGATCCCGCACCAGTTCTCGGAAGTCCACGCGGCCCTCGGCGGTGAAGTAAAAGACGATTCGCGCGCCGTTGAAGCTGATCTCCACGTCCACCAGCTGCATGTCCAAACCGTGGGCCGCTATCTTGTCACGCGCGACGCGGAGCGCCTCCTCTCTTCGGGCCGTGCCGGCCTTCGCGCCTTGCAGATCATCTGCGGTTGCCCGTCGCACGACGGGCTTGAGCGGGGAGGTGATCTCGGGATCGGCGACGTCGCGCACCGGCACCACTACCTGCCCCAGTTCCAAACCCCGTACCGTCTCGACTACCACCATGTCGCCGGGTTCCAGGGCGAGTTCTCCGGGTTCGAAGTAGTAGATCTTGCCGGCGCGCCGGAACCTTACGCCCACTACCCGGGGCAAGCTTCATCTCTCCCTTCGGGCGCCAGCAATCGCAGGACCAGCAGGTCCAGTCCCATGCGTCGCTGCACGTTCTGGCGGATGGCCTCTCGTACGAACGCCACCGTGCCGAGGTCGGCCACCAGGCGATCGCGAGAGCGCGACGCTGCCCACGATCGGAGCCAGGCCTCGCCATCCCGGTTGACCAACAGCGCGGGCGAACCGACATCCTGCCAGACGACGAGATCGCGAAGGTAAATGGCAAGCACGTCCAGGAACACCAGCGTCCCGGCCCGGTCTGCACAGTAGGTTTCAAGTTCCGCAGCGAGGGTATACGCGTCCACTCCGCCCCCGCCCGCCAGCACCGCCTCCAGGAGCTTCTGGGCCATCTGCCGGCCTTCTCCAAGCTCACCCTCCCGGAGCAGCCGCCGTGCAACGCCGGGGTTGCCCTGCGCCAGTACCGCCGCCAGCCGCGCCTGATCCTCGGCGACCCCTTCCTCTTCGGCGAGGCGCCGCGCCAGCGCTTGCTGGGGCCATGGCCGGAAGGACACCACGTGGCACCGGGAGAGCACCGTGGGCAGAAGCGACTGGGCATGCACCGCTAACAACACCAGGACCGAGTAAGGGGGAGGTTCTTCAAGCACCGCCAGCAAGGCGTTGGCTGCCTCGGCGGTGAGGCGGTCGGCGTGCTCGAAAACGTACACGCGACGCCTTCCTGCGGCGGGCCGCAGGCGGATCTCCCGGCAGACATCCCGGACCTGGCCGATACGGGTGGTCGCGCCGTCGGCTGCGATCAGTTTGACCTCGGGGTGTACACCGCGGTCGATGCTGAGGCAAGATCGGCATACCCTGCACGAGGCGGGAGCTTCTTCGTCTGCCGCTTTGGACGCCGGAAGGGCCTCACAATTCAGCAGCCTGGCAAGCTCGAGAGCGGCTTCCCGGCGCCCCATTCCGGGCTGCCCGACGAAAAGGTAGGCGTGTCCGATCCTACCCCCGGCCACCCAGCGCCGCAGGAGGGTGACGGGGGATACCCAACCCTCCGTTTCAGGCCTTTTCGTAACGCTCGACGGAGAGGACAAAGATGGTAGCCCCTCCCACCATCACTTCCACCGGGTAGGGGACGTAGGAGTCAACCGGTCCGCCAACCGGGGTCAGTGGGGTAACCAGCTGCTCGCGGGACTTGCAGGTGGACCTTATCAGGCTTACGACATCCTCCACCGCGTCGTCACCCACCCCGAGCAGCAGCGTGGTGTTACCTTCCTTCAAGAAACCACCGGTACTGGCGAGTTTCGTGGCGCGATAGCCCTTGTCCACCAGGACCTGCAGAAGCTTGGGAGCATCCTTGTCCTGAACCACGGCTACCACCAGCTTCATGCACCCACCACCTGCCCGAGAGTCTGCGATCAGGTGCCGCTCACCTGCGCCAGCAAGGGCTCCAGGTGCTCCCTGACCTGCCGGTGCACCTCCATTACCTCCGCGGTAGCGTCTATCACCCGGATTCGCTCGGGTTCGCGGGCGGCGCAGTCGAGGTAACCTTCTCGCACCCGACGGTGGTAGGCAAGCCCCCGCGCCTCGATGCGATCCGGTGCCCCACCATCGTCGCGCGCATCCAGAGTCCCGGCCGGGTCGGCGTCAAAGAGGATGGTGATCTCGGGGACGACGCCATCGGTGGCCCATCGGTTCACCGTCCGCACGATCTCCAGGTTGATCCCGAGCCCGTACCCCTGGTAGGCTACGGTGGAGTCCAGATAGCGGTCGACCACCACCAGGAGCCCGCGCGCAAGACACGGCCGGATGACCTCACGTACCAGCTGGGCCCGAGCGGCGGCGAACAGGAAAAGTTCGGTCAGGGGTTCCATGCCGTCGGGGCCCGAATGCAATAACAAGCGCCGCAGGACCTCCCCCACCGCCGTGGAGCCGGGCTCCCGCAGGAGGACGTGAGGCACCTTCCTACTTTCGAGGTGCGCCTTAAGCAGCCGGACCTGCGTGCTCTTGCCCGAGCGATCCCCGCCCTCCAGGCTGACCAGCGCACCCATCGCGGGCCTCCTCCAGGGTGGCCCGCCCGGTTCCCCGGCCGGCCAGACGAGCACGACACCCCGAGGAAGCTTCGACGGCAGCGAGCGAGATCCTCCAGTGGCAGGCAGCGTTCAGGTTTGCGCTCCGTCCCGCAGCGACCAACCCAGTGCCCGGCGGTCGAGCCTGCCGTGGCGCCAGGCGCGTACGAAAGCCCGGAACACCGCGGGGTCGTGCTGCGAGCCGGAGGTGGCCTCAAGCTCTGCCAAGGCCTCTTCCATCGTCCACTTCGACCGCAGGCGGTACGGACGGTGAGAGGTCATGGCATCGAATGCGTCCGCGAGGGCGATGATCCGGGCGGCCAGCGGGATATCGTTCCCGCTCAATCCGCGGGGATAACCCTGGCCGTCGTAGCGTTCATGGTGGTGGAGGATCCCAGGCAGGATCTTCTCCATCTGCTTGATATGCATGACCATTTCGGCGCCACGGGCAGGATGCTGCATGATGAGGCTCCACTCGCGTGGAGAGGGACGGTCGCGCTTGCTCAAGATCGACGGTGGCAGCCCTACCATACCGATATCGTGAAGCAGGGCTGCGAACTCGATGTTGTCGACCTCGTCGCGGGGGAGGTTCATCTCGCGGGCGATCGCCACTGCCAGCCGGGCCACACGTTCGCTGTGCCCGCGGGTTTCCGGATCCTGGCCGTCGATGGCCGAAACCAACGTTCGGATGATGGAAACCAGTAGCTCGCGGAAGTCACCGTGAAGGCGGGCGTTCATGATCGCCACCGCGGCCTGGCTGGCGAGGGCATTGAGAAGCTTCAAGTCCCCGGCCGAGAAGCGCTTGCCGAAGACCTTGTCGGTCACCGCCACTGCCCCGAGAACCTGCTCCCGCACCTTCAGCGGGCAGCAGATGACGGGAGGACGGATGGGCCCGACGGCCGGGTCTTGCATCCTTTCCTCTTGGGGAACGGTAGCTACCTCCTCCAGCAATTCCCCTTCACCGGCGGCGACTACCCTGCCCACGATCCCCTCGCCCAGCTTCAGCCGCAGCTGGCCCGCCTCCTCGGTGGAGAACCCCTTGACCGCCACCGGCTGCAGGCTGACACCGTCGTCGTCCATCAGCAGCACGGCTCCGCGCTTGGCCTCGATCACGCCCATGGCCTTATCCAGAAGTAGCCAGCAGGTAGTGGGGGCATCGAAGACGGCCGTCAACTCGCCGCTGAACTCGTAAAGCAGCGAAAGCTCCTCATAGGCGTGGGCGATCTCCTGCGACAGGCTCTCGATGTCCTGCGCGATCTCGGCCTGCTCCTGAAGTCTCGCCACCGTCAGGAAAAAGAGCTCCTCCCTCCAGGAGGAGTCCTCGCGGGGACTCACGCAGGCCAGCAGTGCCCCGCACAGGAAGGAGCGCGGGGCGATCACCTTGGCCAGCACGGTGTAACCGGTGTGGGCGGGACAGGGGAAAGAGCGGGGTCCTTGCTTGCCTGCCAGTTCCTGAATGACGCCTTCGTGGGACACCGGGCAGTCGCGCCGTCCTGCCTGCCGGGAACCTACCTTGGAACAGGCGCCGATCATGGGGTGGGACTGCAGTACTGCCTGCCCGCGGGCGTCCAGAAGGATCAGCGACAGGTTGGCTCTCCAGGAAGCCTCCTCGAGAACCTTGCGCAGCTGTTCGGCGCCGATGGTATCGGTCAGGTTCGTGCTGGGCATCTCTGTCCCCTCAGGTGCCTGCTTCCAGGACCGGCGCGACTTCCCCGGCTAGCTACGGCCGCGCTGGCCCATGAGGGTCCGGATCTCCTTGAGGAGCTGGGCCAGCCCTTCATCCTTGGTCAGGTAGCGGTCCGCTCCCATCGAAAGAGCGGTTACCTTCCCTTCCCGGCCCGGGTGCCCGGTCAACACCAGCACCGGTATGTCGCGGGTGGACGGTTCCTTCTTCAAGGCCCGGAGCAGCTCGTACCCGTTCATCCCCGGCATCACCAGGTCACTTATGATGAGGTCGGGGCGCTGGCGCCTCACGGCCCGCAGCGCTTCTTCAGCCCCGGAAACGTAGGTCGCCTCGTAGCCCTCGTGCGCCAGCGCCGTCTGCACGCTACGCCCGACGGCCGGATCGTCGTCCACCACGAGGATCTTGCGGCGACGGGGATCGCGCGACAGCAGCGAGCGCACGGTCCGGGACAGCTCGGGGAAGTCCAAGGGCTTGGTGAGGTAGGCGCTGGCCCCCAGGGCTTCGCCCCGGTCGCGGTCCTCCACGATGGATACCATCACCACCGGAATCTCCGCCGTCGACGGCCGGTTCTTCAGCTCCTCCAGCACGTTGAACCCCGAAAGATCGGGCATCAGCACGTCCATGGTGATGAGGTCGGGCCGTCGCTGCTTGCACAGCTCCAGCGCCTCGCGACCGCTCGCAGCCTCGATCACCTGATAGCCCTCTTTCTCGAGCAGGTATCGCAAGCTACGGCGGATACCGGGCTCATCGTCGACCACCAACACCAGGCCACCGTCCCCCGCTGGCGGACGAGCACCAAACTCCAGCGTCTCCGGCACCCTGGTGGCCGCCGCTTCGGCCGCCGCCCGGCGGCCGGGAACCAGCCGCAGCGTGAAGTAGAAGGTGCTACCCATCCCCACCTCTGACTCGACCCAGATCATCCCTCCATGATGCTCCACGATCTCCCGGCAGATGGACAAGCCCAGGCCCGTCCCCTTGGTCTTGGCCCCGTCAAGGCGGTTCTCCTCGGAAACCTGGTAGAACTTATCGAAGACGCGGTCGCGACTCTCGGGCGGTATGCCGATGCCGGTGTCGGCGACGTAAATCTCGGCCGTGTCGTTTATCCTGCGCATGCCCAAGCGGACCTTGCCCTGCGGGGTGAATTTAGCCGCGTTGTTAAGCAGGTTGGATATCACCTGAAGAATGCGGTCGCGGTCCGCCATGACCACGTATTCGCCATCCTCAATGCTGACCTCGAAATCCAGGCCCGCCTCCGCGAACAGCGGCCGGGCTGCCCGGGCCGCTTCACGGACCACTTCGTCCAGCCTGACCTCGGTCATATTCCACTCCATCTTCCCGGCCTCGATCTTGGCCACGTCGAGCACGTCGTTGATCAGGCGGGTTAGCCGCTCACTCTCCTGGTTGATGATCTGGATGAACTCCAGCTGGGCCTCGCGGTCCTCGTCGGGGTAGGTCAGGAGGATCTCCGAGAAGGAGCGGATAGAGGTCAGGGGCGTCCTCAGCTCATGGGACACGTTGGCCAAGAAGCTCGACTTGAGCTCGTCCAGTGCCTGCAACTCCTGGTGGGCCCGCTTCAGCTCGTCGTAGGCCGCCTGCAGGTCGCGGGTACGGTTGGCGACTGTCTCCTCCAGTTCATCCTTGTGCCGCGCAAGCTCCCCGGCGTAGCCCTGCAACTGCTGGTACAAGGCCTGCATCTGCAGGCTTTTCTTCTGCAGGGCTTCGGAGAACACGCTCACGCTGAAACCCAGGATGGGGAACAGGCCGAAGGGCAGCGTGACCAGCACCGTCAGCAGGTAAGCCGAGTTCTGGTAAAGCCCCCGCGAGAAGAAGGGCTGGTGGGGAATGGCGCCGGAGAACTCCAGCAGCCCAAGACCGGCGAACAGCAGCGAGCCGATCACCGTCACCAGCATGCCTTTGGCTCGGGGCAGGAACATGTTGGCGTAGAAGATGGTGAAAACGTACAGGATCGATCCCAGCCACTCGGCGCCGCCGAGGTAGTGAACGATGCCGGTAACCAGGATCATCTCGAAAACGAAGTACGTAACGTGCAGGTTCTCAAGCTCCCGGTACGGATCCACCTTCTCTTCGACCTGCTCCGCGTACCGGGGTACCGGTACCGACACCTCGCCTGCCGTCGGCACCGCCCAGATGTCTGCCTGATCAAGGGGACCGGCCGCCCAGGGGCCCGCTCGCTGTTGGGCCTGACGGCGTCCCTCCACCCAGTAGGCGAGCAGGAAGGTGAAGAGGAACCAGGCGACAAGCCCGATGAGCGCGGCCTCCGGCACGGTGACGCCGGCGACAAGGCGCAGCAGCATGAGGGCAGCGGCAAAAGCCGCGATGGTGAACCTTCGGACGGTAATGGTAAACCTGATGCGGCCGATGAGCTCTTCGAGTTCCCTGTCCGCCACGTGAACCTTCTCGGCAGTAGCGGCCGCCGAATCCATCATGGATCACGCTCCCCGTACGTACCCGTGTCCCGAAAAGATGGGAGCGGGAAGGTTAGGCTCACCAGCGGAGTTGTTCGCGGGTCGGTTGACGGGATCCGAGGACCTCCCGCACCTTCTGCACGATGACGCGCGGGCTGAAAGGTTTGGTGATGTACTCGTCGGCTCCCTGGATGAGCCCCTTCACCTTGTCGATCTGCTGTCCCTTCGCCGTCAAGAAGACGACATAGGTGTCACGCAGTTCCGGGTCTGACTTGACCTGCCCGCAGACCTCGAAGCCGTTCATCCTGGGCATCATGATATCCAAAAAGACCACCCGCGGTCGAAGTCGGCGGATCTTCTCCAGCGCCTCGAGCCCGTTGGAGGCGGTCTCAACTCCGAACCCTTCCTTCTTCAGCACGAAGGTCAGCGATCGGAGGATAAAAGGTTCGTCATCGACGACCAACACAAGCGGCTGGGTCACGATGGACCCCCCCAACCCAGAAATCGCCCACGCCCAATGGAAGCGGGAAGGAATCTTTATCCTTCGGCCTATGGAATTCCTGCAAGAAAGCCGAATTCCTTCGCAGTCGCGCCACTTTTTTTCCGTTTACAGGGGTTTTGCCACCGGGACGTCGCGGTGGTAATCTCTTGGTGGAGGTGCGAGGATCTTGGCCAGGGCCCGCGTGCTGGTCACCGGCATCGTACAGGGAGTGAACTTCCGCCATCATACCCGTATTCAGGCCCTGCGGCGGGGACTTGCGGGGTTCGTGCGCAACCGCCCCGACGGGTCGGTGGAAGCCGTTTTCCAGGGGGACCGGACCTCGATCGCGGAAGTCATTGACTGGTGCCACAAGGGACCGCCGTCTGCCAGGGTGCGCAACGTCTCCGTGATCTGGGAAGACGGCGAGGAGGATTTTGAGGGCTTTCACATCCTGCGCTGAATGGCTGCATGATCGAAGCGGGGCCGCATCCCGGCCCCGCTCCACATCAGCGATCACCTATCAGTTGCTCAGTCTTTCCTTTTTGGCCAGAAGCTGCTCTTTGGTTTCCCGGTGTTCGGGATCGGGAACACAGGCATCCACGGGGCAGACGGCAGCGCATTGCGGTTCATCGTAGTAACCGACGCATTCCGTGCACCTGGCGGGATCGATCACGTAAGTCTCGGATCCCTCGGAAATCGCCTTGTTGGGGCACTCGGGTTCACACACACCACAGTTGGCGCAGTCCTGGGTGATCTTGTAGGCCACCTGTTTCACCTCCTCCCCCGGATGGCCCGGTCTTGCTGGCCGAGAGCCTATTCTTCGCAGGGCGCGACGCCTCCTCCCGCCCTGCTCCCGCTACCGCCTTAGGCTCACAGCACCGCCGACAGATCCTCGGTCAACCTCCAGTCGCCTTGCGCAGGCTCACCGTAAAAGGCCACTCCGATGAGGCCGGGGCCGATGTGTGCCCCCATCACCGGCGTGAAGGCGGTGATGTGCAATTCGGCGCAGTCATACTGCCGGCGGAGGCGCTCGGCCAGATCGCGGGCCGGCTCCGGTAACGCGGCGTGCATCACGATGGCGCGGAGGCGACATCCTGCCGGCAGTTCCTCGCCGATCATCTCCACCAGACGATAAAGCACACCGGCGATCGTCCTCGCCTGACCCGACGGGTAGACTATGCCGTCCCTGAGGGTCAGGATGGGCTTGATCTTGAGCTTGCCGCCCAGCAGAGCGGCCGCCTTGCCCAGCCTCCCGCCGCGCGCCAGGTAGTCCAGGGTGTCTACCGACGCATACAGCCGCACTCGGCCCGCCAGGTTGCGAATCACCTGTACGACTTCCTCGGGGCCTGCCCCGGCCGCCGCCGCCCGCGCGGCGGCAAGCGTAAGCAGCCCCTGGGCCCCTGCCGCGGTGCCGGTGTCCTCCACCACAACCGTCGCCTCCGGCAGCAGGCCGCGCGCGGCTTGAGCGGACTGATACACCCCGCTCAGACCGGCGGCCAGAGTGGTGCAGACCACCGCCTCGTGGGTCTGGAGCATCTGAATGAAGGCTTCCAGGTAGCGACCCGGCGGAGGGTGCGAGGTGGTAGGTGCGGTCGGCGAGGCTAGGAGCATCTCGTAGAACTGCTCGGGCGTGAGGTCGACACCGTCGAGGTACTCGCGCCCGCCGATCACCACGGTCATGGGAACCAGCCGGATCCCCAGCGAATCGGCGACCTTGCGTGGAATGCAGGCGGTGCTGTCGGTGACGATCCCCACCCTGGCCACGGCGCTCAACTCCCTGCGCGGACCCGCCTGATGGCGGACCGCTCGTCGTCAAGCATGGAGAAGACTACCATGTCGCACCAGGTACCGTCGAAAAGGAACTTCCTTCGCAGGCGCCCTTCCTCCACCATACCGAGCGAGCGATAAAGTGCCAGGGCGGGTCGGTTGTCGGCATGGGCGAGGAGCGAGATGCGGTTGAGGCGCCATCGCGTGAACAGCACCTCGAACAGGCACCCAAGTGCCCGGCTCGCAACCCCGCGACCCCTCCAGGGTTCGGCAACGAGTATCGCCCCCACCTGCCCCTCGCGGTGTCGCCAATCCACACGAAATGCGAGGTAGCCAACGAGCACCGGCTCGCCTTCGGCCAGCTCGATCGCCAGCATCATCTCATCTTCCCGGCCTAGAACACGCTCGTGCCAGCGCTGGACCTGTTCGGGCCCCACCAGGAAATCCTGTCCGGCGGCCCAGACGCCGTCCGGCCGGCAGGCCAGCCACCGGGCCACGGTCTCTGTATCCCTTCGTTCCAGCAGGCGGAGGCTAACCCCTCCTCCGCAATCGATCATATTGTCGACCCTCCTCGCCCATCCTCCACTCACCCGGCGATACCTGCCGCCATCCCGCACCAGGTGCCCGGCCTCTACCAGCTCCCGTCTAAAACGCGCACGATCGTCGTGAAAACGTCTCAGCACGGCGTTGACCTCTGCCTCGGTGTAGCTCACCCCGGGATCGAAGCTCCGCGAGATCTCGCGCAGGACGCGCTCTCTTCTGGCCCTGTTCCGGGGAATCCCTACCAGCCTCCCGTCACGGAAATACGAGGCCGGAGTACGCGCCGGCTGGTCGCCACGCGGAGGGCGCCGCGGGAGGTCCCTCCCTGCCGCCACCGCCACCAGGCGGCCGTACTCCCGCAACCGGGCGAAGTCCAGTCGCCACCGCGTGGGTTCATCCTCCGCGGCCACCGGCGAGGCCAGTCCCACCTCTCGTAGGCGCGCCAGATGGTACGAGACGGTGGCAGGTGCCAGACCCAGCTCTCGCACCCACTCGCCCGCGATCAGCGCCCGGCGCTGCAGGAGGGCCAGTATGGCGTCGGCCAAGGCCCGGCGGTAGGCAACCAGCCGGTCGGCGATCCGGGCGGTCTCGCCGGGCGCCTGCGCCCCGTACAGCAGGACCGCGTCCCTGCCTCCGCCGGCAGGGAGCGCCATCGCCAGCGGGCCCAGGAAGGGTGAGGGACTCACCCGGAAGGGATGCATACCGAGCGACAGGGCCAGATCGTGTCCGACACGCGAGACGAGCCACTCCGCCGGTGCGTACTCCCAGTCGCGTCGCTCCGTGACCGCCATGGCCACCAGGCACTCCTGTACCGCACGGGCCGGTGGGACGAGGGCCTGCGCCTGTTCCTCCAGCAGGTGATGGATGTCGAAATCATTATGGGGACCGGTACGCCCGGCCGTCAAGAGATGAGCTGCAAAGGACCGCCGCGGTTGACGGGTCCAACGCTGAAATGTGGAGCATGGGCATTGCATCGGATACTGCCGTTATCTTGAACTCGGAGGAGATGGACGGCTATCCCGCGGCAGCGAGCTGTGGTTCACCCGAACCTACCGGGGGACACCGGCGATATTCAGGTCATTGCGGAGCGGCGGTGGATGGTCGGAGCCCGAACTGATCGTATCGCAGTTCGCCGGCGAGCCCACCCTTGACGACGCGGAAAACCTGTACTTCGTGCACCATTTCTTCAGTGCCACGGGCCAGATGCTGAAAGCCGACATCTACGTCGCCTACCGCAGATCACTTGGCCGGCGCTAAGCCTCGCGAGCAGAGGGCAACCTGGTATGGGAAAAGATAAAGCTTTCCGGCGGCGACCTACTCTCCCGGGCGGTTACCCGCCGAGTACCATCGGC
>DYFO01000013.1 GCA_020725145.1 Symbiobacterium thermophilum | reverse complement strand
ATTTCAATTGAGCATTCAGCAGTTGCCGACCCCAACGGGCAACCGAGAGCTCGAGGCGTGCGGCCGCGCGGCTCAGGATGTCGCGGAATTCCTCGCCCAGTTGTCTGCCCATTTCCCGGGGAGTTCCCCTGACTTCGACAAACGGTATCAGCGCGGCACCGCCTCCCGACGATTAGAAGAAGATGCCGTGACGACGCAACCTCACGCTCAGCAGCACTCCAACGGCTGCGAAGTTGACCATGAGGTTGTTGCCCCCGTAGCTCACAAAGGGCAGCGGCAGGCCGGTAATGGGCATGACCCCCATGGCCATGCCCACGTTCACCAGCACATGGAAGGCGATCATGGAGGCCACCCCTCCCGCCAGCAGGGTGCCGTAGAACTCGCGGGCCTCCATGGCGATGCCGACCGCCCGGATGAGGAGCACCGCGTAAAGCACGAGCAGCAGGCATACTCCTGCCAAACCGAGCTCCTCGCCGATCACGGCGAAGATGAAGTCGGTGTGCTGTTCGGGGAGGAACTTGAGCTGGTTCTGGCTGCCGGAGAACAGCCCCTGCCCCCAGATGCGACCCGCTCCCACCGCTATCAAGGACTGGCGCAGGTGGTAACCTGCACCCAGCGGGTCTATCTGGGGGTTCAGGAACACCATCAACCGCTTGAGCTGATATTCTCGCAAGGGCAGCGCCAGGCCGTAGCGCAGGTGCAGCGTGATCGCCCCGACCACCGCCCCCAGCCCTCCGGCGACCAGCACCAGCAGCCGTTTAACACAGGCCCCGGATACAAACAACATCCCCACCAGGATCCCGAAGAACACCAGCGACGTCCCGAGATCGGGCTGCCTCATCACCAGCACTGCGGGCAGGGCCACGGCGGTCAACGGCGGCACGAAATCCCACCAGGTACGCAAGGGGCCGCGGCGGCTTAGCAGAGCTCCGAGCGACAGGATGATCAGGAGCTTGGCGACCTCGGAAGGCTGCAGGCCGATCACGCCCAGGGGCAGCCAGCGCTGGGCCCCGTAAGCAGAGCGGCCGAAGACCAGCACCAACCCCAGGAGCACGATCATGGTAACGTACAGGTAAGGGGCATAGCGCTGGAAGTTGATGTAGTCGACGAGGGTCATGACCACCATCAGGCCCAGCCCCAGCAGCGCCCAGGCAGCCTGCTTCTTGGTGTGGTAGTAAGGATCTCCCCCCACCGGGCGATGGAACGTCGCACTGGTAACCATCACCAGACTGATGGCCACCAGTAGGAGGACGGTAACCAGCAGGGCATAATCCAGGTTGCGCAGGACGCGCTTGCCCCAGTGCCGCATGGTCACACCCCGGTTCCCAGCACTACGGGCCGACCGCACGTGGCCTTACCTGGATTATAGGACGCCTGCGGGACCTTGTCCATCGATAGAGCTCAGCACCCGACCCCGCTGGCCTGCCGCTTTACCCTGATAACCGGAATGCTCGCCACCACCATCACCGAGTCGGAGGCCCGTGAGAGGCTGACCTCCATGCCGTCGCGGTCGATCTCCATGTATCCGGAGATCACGTCGATCAGGTCCTCCCGCAGCATCTCCAACAAGCCGGGGGATGTGCTGGTACGGTCGTGGACCAGCACCAGTCGCAGGCGCTCGCGGGCCAGCAGCCCGCTTGGACGGCCCCTCCATCCCGCACCGCGGGCCCACCCGGCGAGCCCTCGCAGTACCTTCCCCAGCCGTTCCCTAGCCCCGCTCAACGCCGACCAGCCTCCTGATGCGCCCCAGCACCCCGCGCGGTCGCTCGAGGTCGTACAGGGGCAGGTTCTCGCCCCGCAGGCGGCGGGCAATGTGCCGGAAGGCTTCTCCCGCCCGGGAGGAGCCGTTGAGCACGGCAGGTTCCCCCCGGTTGCCGGAAACCAGCATCGCATCGTCCTCCGGCACCACGCCTAAAAGCTCGATGGCCAGGATGTCGATGATATCGTCGATGTCCATCATGTCGCCCCGGCGGACCATGGCGGGACGCACGCGGTTGATGATGAGTTCCGGTTCGCGAATGGTCATCGCCTCCAGAAGCCCGATGACGCGGTCGGCGTCCCGCACCGCCATCACCTCCGGCGTGCTCACGATGATGGCGCGGCGTGCCGCGGCAGCGGCGTTGCGAAAGCCCTGTTCGATGCCTGCCGGTGAGTCTACCAGCACGTAGTCGTACTCGCGGGCAAGCTCGGCACAGATGTTTCTCATCTGTTCGGGACTGACCGCGGACTTGTCGCGGGTCTGGGCGGCGGGCAACAGGCTCAGGCCGTCAAGGCGCTTGTCCTTGATGAGTGCCTGCTTCAGTCGGCAAAACCCCTCGACCACGTCGACGAGGTCGTAGACTATGCGGTTCTCCAGCCCCAGGACGATGTCGAGGTTACGAAGGCCGATGTCCGCATCCACGAGGGCCACCCGATGTCCCAGCAACGCAAGCGACATTCCGAGGTTGGCCGTGGTCGTGGTCTTGCCCACCCCCCCCTTTCCGGAGGTAACCACGATCACCTCGCCCATCCGTCTTTCCCCCCTTCCAACTTGGCGTTCCTACGACCGCGGACGGCCCCTGCCCGCCGGGTGGTAGGGCCGGATGACCACCCTGCCTTCCTTCACGTGGGCGACTTCGGGCACTTCCGGCCCCGTGATGTCTCCGTCGGGGGCTCTGGCGATGTAGTTTCCGATGCGCAACTGGGTGGGACGAAGGCGGAAACCGGCTACCACCGCACGATCGTCGGCCGGGGCCCCGGCATGGGCCACCCCTCGCAAGGACCCCATCACCAGAATGTCGCCGCCGGCCACCACCTCTGCTCCGGGGTTCACGTCTCCCAGTACCACCACGTTGCCGCGGTGGCCGACGTGTTGCCCCGAACGGAGCGTCCGTCGAACCAGGAGGGTGTCGCCCTCACGCCCTCCCCAGGTGAAAAAGCGATCAGGGTATGGCCGTTCGCCTTCGACGGCTAGCGGCGACTGCCCCCCGGCGGCGTCGGGTGGGGTGCAGGCATCGGGCCTCGCAGCGGTCAGACCCGTGGTCGCGTCTGGCAGGCCCTGAGGAGAGGGGGCCGGCCCGGTCTCGGGAGTTCGCCGGCCTTGCGGGGGGGAGTTTCGATAACCGGCACGCTTCCTGGGTTTCAAGGGCTAGCACCCTCCCCGCCAATGGGCTTGGAATGGCTTCTGGAAAGAGATGCCAGGTTCCTTCCGGAAGTACGGGCGGCCTCGCCGGTATCGTGGGAGATTTTCCGGCAAATGCGGACACCGGGGGACGCCTTTCGTCCTGCCGCGGCCGGGGGTCAGTCGCCGGGTTCCGCCGGCGCATCTTCAGGGCTGCGGCGACCGGCCACCAGCCCGAAGTAGTGGTCGATGAGCGCGCGCGCCACCGGGGCCGCGGCCAGGCTGCCGCTTCCGCCCTCTTCAACGAGCACGGCGATGGCGATCTCCGGGTCGTCCAACGGGGCGAACGCGAGGAACCAGGCGTTCGGGTCTCTGCCGGAACCCTTGGGGGCCTCGGCCGTTCCCGTCTTGCCCGCCACCTCGAATCCGTAGCGGTCTTTGAAACGCGGGCCGAACAGCCAGGCGGCGGTGCCCGACACCGTCGTGCGGCGCATGCCTTCCCTGATCACGGCCAGGGTCGGGGATGAAACGGGAGCCTCGCCGATCACGCGGGGGCCGGACTCCCTGACGATGCGGCCGGAGGGGTCCACCACCCTGCTCACCAGGTAGGGCTGGTAGCGGATGCCCCCACTGGCGATGGTCGCCACGTAGTGGGCGAGTTGCAGGGGGGTGTACTCGTGAAATCCCTGACCAATGGCGGCGTCAAGTTCTTCAGCAAGCCAGAAGGTGGGGTCGCGGGGGAAGCGGGAGCGCTTCCATTCGCGGTCGGGAACGGTACCCGCCTTCTCCAGCGGCCGCAGATCGATGCCTGTGGGCTGACCCAGGCCGAAAGCGCGGGCGTAGTAGGCAAGGAGATCGACGCCGACCCTTCTGCCCATCTCGAAGAAGAATACATTGCAGGAGTGGCTGATGGCGTCGAAGATGTTCACCGCACCGTGTCCCTCGCTCCGCCAGCAGCGTTTGGAGTGGTCCGCTGTGACCCGGTAGGTCCCGGTGCAGACGAGCGTCTCGCCCAGGGTAACCTTCCCCGCTTCGAGCGCCGCGATGGCGGTGATCATCTTGAAGGTGGAGCCCGGCACGTACAGCCCCGAGATGACACGGTTGAGGAAGGGGCTGAGCGGATCGGCGCGAAGGGCGTCCAGGTAGCTACGGGGGGTGCGGCTGGCGAACTGGTTGGGGTCGAAGCCTGGATGGCTGGCCATGACCAGCACCTCGCCGGTGTTCACCTTGAGCACCACCACCGCCCCGGAGGTGGCGCGGTAGGGGGTCCTGGGGTGGGCGCGCACCGCGGCAAGGGTGGCCTGCAACGCGGCCTCTGCCACCCGCTGGAGCTCGGCGTCGATGGTGAGCACCAGGGTGTTACCAGGAATGGGGTCAACCTGTCCCAGGACCCGCACCGGGCGGTTGTTGGCGTCGGTCTCCACTTGCCTCCCGCCGTCGCGGCCGCGCAGTTCGGCGTCATAGGCGGCTTCCAGGCCCATCTTCCCTATGATGTCGCCCTGGCGGTAGCCTTCAAGCCGGGCCAGTTCGAGGGCATCGATCTCGCCCACATACCCCAGGAGATGGGCGGCCAGACTTCCCCCGGGGTAATCGCGCACCGGTGCTACCTCGACCACCACCCCGGGCAATTCCCCCCGGTTCTCCTCCACCCGGCTGTGGGTGACGGGATCAACGTCCAGCTTGAGCCGCACGGGCTCGTACAGACGATCCGCCCGGCGCCGGATGGCCTCGCGGATCTCGTCTACCTCCATCTCCAACAACGGGGCGAGCCGGGCGATCACCTCGTCCACCTTGCCCGGTCCCGGATGCACCAGCGAAACGTGATAGGCGGGCCGGTTGCCGACCATGAGCTCGTGGTGGCGGTCGAAGATGCGGCCGCGGGGGGCGGGCAACGGCAGCAGGCGCAGCGCGTTCCCACGCGCCAACTGCTCGAACTGGGCACCCCTGACCACCTGGAGGTAGGCGGAGCGCGTCAGCAGGGCAAGCAGGATGAGCGCCAGCAACACACGGAAGGCCACAAGTCGCCGCTGGGCCGCTTCCTTTCGCTCGTCTCCCCGTGCTTGCACCTGGACATACCCTCCTGCTCAGATTCAGGCCTCTCGGAACTCCCGCCGGGCCAGCTCCCAGCGCCGCAGCGCATGGAGCCCCCGGTAGACGAAGGGAGCCAGCAGTCCGTTGTACAGCGCGGCCGGGAGCACCACGGCGCGGGCGTCGCTCACCGGAGACACCGGGTAACCGAAGCCGCGGAGAAGCCCTATGAACATCAAATCGGTCAGCGCCGAGGCCAGACCGGCCACGGCGATGAGGATCAGCACGTTCTCGCGGTACAGCCGCCTTTCCGCCACCCCTGCGAGGTACCCGACCGTCATGCGTGTGAGGGCGAACACCCCCACGTACTTGCCCAGGAGCATGTCCTGGAGGAGGCCGCCGGCCAGCCCGACACGGGCTGCCGTGGCAGGTCCGTAAAGAAGACCGCATGCCAAGGTGGTCAGCAAGACGAGGTCGGGTTTGACGCGGTGGACGATCAAGTGGGGAACCACCGCACCCTGAAGCACCACGGCCATGCCCACCACGGCCACGAAGACCCACGTCCTCGTCCCCGCCACCTCCTTAGCGCGCTCCGGTGACGATCAGCACCTCCGACAGCCGGTCGAAGTCCACCGCCGGTCGCACCGTCGCCCATTTCACGAGACCCATTTCTCCCCAGCCCACCTCCTCCACCCGTCCCACGTACAGGCCGGCGGGGAACACGCCGCCGAGGCCGGAGGTAAGCACGCTGTCCCCGGGTTTGACGGCGGCGTCGGGCGAGAAGATCCGCAGGTGAAGAAGGGGCCGCTGGGCTCCGTGGCCCAGCACCACTCCGAAGCTCTCAAGCTGGGGGACGGGCACCTGGGTGGCGGTCTCACCGCTTGCTTCGCCACGGTATACCCCCACGGCCACCCCGCTGTCGCGATCCAGGATGAAAAGCACGGTGCAGGTGCGCTGGCCCACCCGCACCACACGCCCGACCAGCCCACCGTAGGTCACGACGGCCATGTCCCGCGACACGCCGTCGGCGGCGCCCTTGTCAAGCACCGCGTAGCTGAACCAGTTATCGGGGTTGCGGGCGATCACCCGGGCCGCGATGAACGCGAAGGGTTGCGTCTCGGCGAACCCCAGGAGCCTGCGCATGCGGGCGTTTTCCGCGCGCACCTGAGCCAGCTCTTGCTCGAGCCAGGGCACGAGTTCCAGCCGGCCTCGCAGCCGTTCGTTCTCCACCCTCACCTGCGCGAGTTCTGCCAGGTCGGCAGCCGTCTCGCGGGCGCGTTGGGCGGCACGGCTGAAGACGGCCTGCACCGGGGCCAAAAGCTCTACGATCTGCTGCTCGAGCAGGGTAACGCGTTCTCGCTCGCGGGCTGTAAGGCCCATGAGCACCACGGTCGCCAGCACCAGCAGCACCGAGACGATTGGTTTGCGGTACCTGTTCATCGCGCCGACCCGCTCCCCGGTCGCCTACACCGCCCGGCGAGGGCTGGAGACCATCCTCCGCAGGGTCTCGAGCTCTTCCAGCACGCGGCCCGCCCCCCGAACCACGCATAGCAAGGGTTCGTCGGCAACGTGCACCGGCATACCCGTCTCCTTGCTGATCCTCTGGTCCAGACCGCGCAGCAGGGCGCCACCCCCGGTCAGCACGATGCCGCGGTCCATGATGTCCGACGCCAGCTCGGGCGGCGTGCGCTCCAGCGTTACCCTTATGGCCTCGATGATGGCGGCGATGGGGTCAGCGAGCGCGTCGTGGATCTCGCGGGCCGTCACCGTCAGCGTGCGCGGCAGCCCGGTCACCAGGTCGCGGCCCCTGACCTCGTAGGTCTCTTCGTCTTGCTTGCCGTCGGGGAGGTGAGCAGAGCCGACGCGGATCTTGACCTCCTCCGCGGTTCGCTCGCCGATAAGCAAGTTGTAGGTGCGTTTGACGTAGGAGACGATCGCCTCGTCCAGTTCGTCACCGGCAACCCTTATCGAGCGGGTGGCCACGATACCCCCCAGGGAGATGATGGCCACCTCCGTCGTCCCCCCGCCTACGTCGACGATCATGTTGCCGGTGGGTTCCTGCACCGGCAGGCCGGCACCGATGGCGGCGGCCATGGGCTCCTCGAGCGTGTAGGCCTCCCTCGCGCCCGCCTGCAGCGTGGCGTCGATGACCGCGCGCTTCTCCACCTCGGTGCAGCCCGAGGGAACCGCTACCACCACCCGGGGACGTAGGAGTCCCCTTCGCCGCGCGGCCCGGGCGATGAAGTGGCGCAGCATGGTCTGGGTGACCTCGTAGTCGGCGATCACCCCATCTTTCATGGGGCGAATGGCCACGATGTTGCCGGGAGTACGCCCGATCATCTGGCGGGCTTCCTCGCCCACCGCCAAAATGGCGCCGTTATCGCGCTGGAGGGCCACCACCGACGGTTCCTGGAGGACGATCCCCTGCCCTCTGACGTAAACGAGGGTGTTGGCGGTCCCCAGGTCAACCCCCATGTCACGGGACAACCAGCCGTACAGGAATTGGAACATCGCCAAGTGCCTACCGTCCCTTCCCCTGCTCTGTGCCTATGCTCCCCAGGCGCCCCGCTCCCGGAGGCTTACAAACGCATTATCCCCGATGATGATGTGGTCAAGCACCTCCACGCCCAGGAGCCTGCCCGCCTGCACCAGCCGGCCGGTCACGTCCAGGTCCTCGCGGCTGGGAGTAGGGTCCCCGCTGGGGTGGTTGTGCACCAGGATCACGGCCGCGGCGCTCCGCGCCAGCGCCGTCTTGAAGACCTCACGGGGGTGAACCACCGAAGAGGCCAGGCTCCCCACCGATACCCGGTCGACACCGATGACGTGGTTGCGCGTGTTGAGCAGGATGACCCGGAAGTGCTCACGGTCAAGATAGCGCATCTCCTCCATCAGCAGCTGACCGGCGTCGGCGGGGGACCGGATCTGCGGACGCCCCAACGAACTGCCGGCAAGTCGCCTCCCCAGCTCCAGTGCCGCCTTGAGCTTGGCAGCCTTGGCCGGGCCGACGCCCGGGAACTTCTGCAGCTCGTGGCAGCTCATTTCGGCCAGGTGGCGGAGTCCGGCCGGCCGACCTTCCCTCGGATCCCCCGCCAGGAGTGCGCGGGCGATGTCCAGCGCCGACGCCGAACACGTGCCCGTCTCCAGGAGAATCGCCACGAGCTCCGCGGTGGACAGGGCAGCAGCACCGTGGGCGGACAACCGCTCGCGGGGACGCTCGTCAGGCGGCAGAGCCTTTATCGTCGGGTGATAACGGGCGCGTTCCAGGGCGATCCCCCCCGTTGTCTTCCGCCAGGATGTACAGCCCGAATTCCTGTAGCATCCGGGCGAGGCGAGCCAGGGGGAGACCCACCACGTTGAAATAGCACCCCTCGATGCGTTCCACCAGCACCGAGCCCTTGCCCTGGATGGCGTAGGCGCCGGCCTTGTCCATAGGCTCGCCCGTCTTGACGTAGGCGTCGATCTCGCCAGGCGCCGCCTCCCGCATCCACACCCGGGTGACCTCGTGCCCCGTAGCCCACCGGCCGGCCTCGGGCATACCCACGGCCACCCCGGTCACCACCAGGTGGTCCCGGCCGACCAGCTCTGAGAGCATCTCGCGTGCCATCGCCGCGTCACACGGCTTCCCCAGCGTCCTGCCGTCGAGCACCACGATGGTATCGGCGCCCACCACCACCGCGTCAGGGAACCGTGCCCCCACGTCCTGTGCCTTGGCCAGGGCGACCGACACCGCAGCTTCCGCCGGAGCGCCGATCGGTTCCGCCCAGCCTGGGCTCTCCTCCACCGCGCTCGGAACCACGTCGAAGCGCAGCCCCAACCCTTGTAGGAGCTCGCGGCGACGGGGAGATCCGGACGCCAGTATCAGCCGGGGTCGTGTCATGCCTGGACCTCAGAACCTCCGGAAGAGGAGGAACCCTATCAGGGCTCCCACGAATCCCGCGAGATTGAGCGACAGCGACGCCCCCAGCGTGATGCCAACCACGTACAGGTCGACCGCTACCGGGCCAATGCTGAACTCGACGCCCTGGGTGAGGACGGGGAGGTACTGGCCCAGCAGCTCACCGATCAGGTTGCCGAGCGCGCCCATCCCGATCACCGGGAGGAGAAGCAGCCAGTAGTGCCGATGGCGTCGCACCAGCGCTCACTCCGCGACCGTGCCGAGGCGTTCCTTCACGGGCGTAATTCCCTGCCCCAGGGCGAATTCCTTGTCGGCCGAGAACTCTGTCGCCGGAAAATGCATGCAGGCCGGGCCGGATCTTAGTGTTGCCTCCGGCCCGGCGCGCCCATACCGGCCCCACGCTCAGTCCGCGCCTTCCGAGGACCAGAAAGCGTCGTATTGATCCACGAGCTGCATCAGCTCGGTCATGGCCCGCACCATGTGGGAGCGCTCTCCTCGCTCTACGAACGCCTCGAGCTCGCTCAGGTTGCGGAGGGCAACCTCGAACAGCGCGGTAACCCTCTGGTGCAGCGCGGCCGCATCGCCGGGGACCTGCTTGCCCGCAAGCTCAAGGTGGGTCTGGCGGATGGAAGGAGCCACGACGCCCAGTGCTGCCCTGACCTGGTCGCGCCCCAGACTCCATCCACCTCCTTGTCCCCACCAGGTGCACTGATCGGCCACGAATCCTCCCAGCACCTCGAGCGCGTGCGCAAGCTCTTCCAGATAACCGCGGTCGGTGGCGGAGATGGTGACGGGGTGAGCGTTCAACGGAAGCTCGCCCAGGTAAACCTCGAAAGCGGCCAACCGGAGCTCCTGGGCCAGGACCTGGGCAGCCTCGCGACGCGCGAATACCCCGACCCGCACGCGGTGCAGCACGGGGGACGGGCCGCGCGAGGAGACGGAGGCGGGAAAGCCCTTGGCCTGAAGCGCGGTCATCACCGTCTCCGCCCGCGCCAGGTCCAAAAACGCTCCGGCCTGCACCCACCAGAGCTCCGCGCCTGGCGGCAGTACCGACCAGGTTTCGGTCGTTGCCGGCCGCGAGTCCAGGGCTGAAGACCCGTCGGGGGTTTCAGATGTCCGTCCGGCAACCAGCAGCGCGCGGTAGACGTACTTGCCCAGCCACATGCCGGCGGCCACCGCGCTGATGCACACGCAGGCCGCCAGCACGAGCGCCATCGGGGACCTCATGGCCCCGGAAGAAGTTGACCGGCGGGTGCGCCGGGTACGCGGGAAGTCCATGCCCTCCCCCTCCCTGCAGCCCGGCGCCTAGGCCGGGTCTGGGTTCGGCGTGCCGGGACCACCCGCGCGGGCACGCACGCCGGCCGCGTCTTAGGTGACGCTTGCGGTGACGCGCCCCAGGATCGCCGACTGCTCGTCGACGAAGTGGAAATGAAGCACGCCGCGTGGGTTCAGCTCCGAACGCTCCACCCCGACCACGTCACGCGGGTAGGTGACGACCATCGTCACGAACTCCCCGGGACGAGGGTTGCGATGCGCCAGACGCACCACGACCTGATCACCGCGTTGCTCGAGGCCGCGGATGCGGACACCGTAACCGCCGCTGGGGCAGAAGCCGCGATGTGCCGCCACCAGGAAGCAACGCTCGAAGTCAACGGGGGGCTCGTAGTCGCTAACCTGATAGGCGGCAAGCAGCTCTTCCCTTCGGGTCAGCACCAGGTACCTGGGAGCATCGCATTCCTTGATGGGTTCCGGAGTGACCAGCTCAATCCGGGTGAACCGCACGGTGGTCCCTCCCCCCTATGGGTATTCCGGTACCGTCGACACTATCCCTCAACTGCATAGCCCTTCCGGCGCAGGGTCGAGCGCGCCGCACCCACAAGGTAGATCGATCCGGCCACCACCACCAGACCATCCGGCCGCGCAAGTTCCCGCCCGCGTTCCAGCGCGCCGTCGAGGTCTTCCGCCACCACGAGCGGCAAAGCCCTGCCCGGGCTGCCTGCCAGGCGACCGGCGAGGGCGGCCAGCCGCTCGGGCGGCAGGGCCCGGGGACTGAGCGGTCTTGCGCACACCATCGCGTCGGTGGCCCCCACGAGCTCACCCAACATCGCCTCGGCATCCTTGTCGGCGAGCACCCCCATCACCAGCACCTTTCGGCGATCCGGCCATAGCTCGGCCAGCGCTTGGGCCAGCGCCCGGGCCCCTTCGGGGTTGTGGGCGGCATCCAGCAGCACTTCGGGATCCCCTTGAAGCAGCTCCAGCCTTCCGGGCCAGTGGGTGAGGGCAAGGCCCCGGCGGATGGCGGCCTCGCCGATCCTTACTCCGTCATCCTCCATCACCTCCGCGCAGACCACGGCAATGGCAGCGTTGTGCAGCTGGTGGCGTCCGCGCAGGGCAAGCGCAAGGCCGCGATAGTGGCGGGCGGAATCAAGGTCGAAGGTCTGTCCATCGGGGCCGACCTGTCGCGGCTCCCAACGGAAATCCCGTCCCGCGCACAGCATTCGACTTCCCTGGCGGCGGGCGATGTCCTCCAGTACCGCCAGGGGACCGGGGGAGGTAACGCCGGTTACCACCGGCCGTCCGGCCTTGATGATGCCGCCCTTCTCCCAGGCGATGCGTTCGGGCGTTCGGCCGAGCTGTTCGGTGTGGTCAAGCGCTATGGTGGTGATGGCTGCCACCTCGGGCGTCCGGACGACGTTGGTCGCGTCGTACCTTCCTCCCAGCCCTACCTCGAGGCACACGAAGTCGGCGGCCTCCTCGGCGAAGTACAAAAAACCCAGGGCGGTGACCACCTCGAACTCGGTGGGTGAGTCCTGACCGGCCCGGATCATCTGGTCCGCGGCCGGCCGCACCCGGGCGACGAGGGAAGCGAGCCGATCAGGTGGAATCGGTCGGTCGTCCAGGGTGATGCGTTCGCGGAAGTCCTCAAGGTAGGGTGAAATGTAACGGCCCACGCGGTATCCGGCCTCCCGGAGGATGGAAGCGGTCACCGCCGTAACCGACCCCTTGCCGTTCGTGCCGCCCACGTGAACGACGCGTAAGCCGTGGTGCGGATTGTCCAGCAGCTCGAGGAGCCGGGTGATCCGCTCAAGACCCAGACGACTGCCGAACCGTGCGAGCGAGTGGATCCACGCTAGGGCTTCTTCGTAGGACATGGAAGTCTCCTTCCCGCTTGGTGGAGGAAGGATTCTCGCCGGGTGGGCCCTCTCCTGCTACTGGCGCCGCAGCGCCTCCGCCGGCGCCAGCCCCGAAGCCAGGTGGGCCGGATAACCTCCAAACACCAGGCCCACGATGAGGGCGGCGGCGAGCGCGGCCAGCGCCCCGCCCGGGGACACCACCGCCTCCATGCCGTAGCGTCCCATGACGCCGGCGGCGGCCGTCCCCAGTCCCAGCCCGAGCACACCGCCCAACGCGCTGAGCAGGAAGGCCTCGAGCAGGAACTGATACATGAGGTCGCCCCGGGTAGCCCCCAGGCTCTTGCGAAGGCCGATCTCCGTGGTGCGCTCGGTCACCGACACCAGCATCATGTTCATGATCCCCAGACCGCCCACCAGTAGTGAGACCCCGGCGATGCCCCCCAGCATAAGGGTCATCACCCGGTTGGCGGCGTTGGCCTCCCTCACCAGCTCGTTCAGACTGGTCACGGTGATGGCTTCCCCCTGCCCGGTGGGCAGCTTCAGCCTGACCTCAGAAGTATAGGGGTCGTGGTACATCTTGTACCCGTACCCTTGGAAGACATCGGGCTGCACCCCACCATCGATCACTTTGAAGCGGCTGCGCAGGATGCGACCTATCTGGACCACGGCCGGCTCGACCGCTTCCTTGCTGGAAGCCTTTGCCCAGATCTCGCTCACCCGGAAGCTCTGGGTGAGTCGCTGCGCGGCGGTTACCGGGATCACCAGTCGGCGGTCGATGTCATCGGCCAGGCCGGCTCCCTTGGAACTCAGCACCCCGATCACCGTGAATCGCTGGTTGCCGACGTACAGCCGCTGGCCGATGGGGTTTCTGCCTTCGAAAAGCGTGTCGACCAGCGCGGCCCCCACCACGGCCACCCGCAGCCGCTCGCGCACGTGCAGGTGCGAGAAGAACCGCCCGGCCGCGACCTCGTGGTCGCGCACGAAGGGAAAGTGTTCGCTGACCCCCAGCACGCCGATATCCTGCACGGTGCGGCGCCACTTCACCTTCGCCTCCGCCCGAACCACGGGCATCGCTGCACTCAGGGTAGGAACCCGCTCCACGAGTTCGCGTGCGTCGTCTACCGTGAGTCCCGCCATCCAGTGATGGCTTTCGATCTTGATGACGTTGGTGCCCAGGCTTTCAAACTGCCTTACGATGGCCAGGCGCGCCCCTTCGCCGAGGGCGACCAGGCTGACCACCGATGCCACGCCGATGGTGACCCCCAACACGGTGAGGACCGACCGCAGGCGGTTCCTGAAGACGCCGCCGATGGCCTGCTCCAGCCCAAACCCCATCCGCACCGCCAGTCCGTGCAACGTCTCCACGCGCCTTCACCGGCCTCCCCCGAACCCGGGGAACGGTTCCTTGGCGGGCTCCTCGCTGCGCTGCAGGCGGTCAAGCGGGCTCCCCGTCACCACCCGCTGGCCCACCTCCAGGCCCTCCACCACTTCCGCCCAGCGGTCGTTCACCAGACCCAGCACCACCGGCACGGCCTGCGGACCACGCGGACCCATCAGCTCGACCATGGCTTGGCCGTCCTGCTCGAACACCGCCTCGATGGGCACCAGGATCACGTCGGCCTTTTCGGCGATGAAGATGCTCACCGTCGCGGTCATCCCCGGCTTGAGCTCGGCTGTCTCCTCTACCTCCAGAAACACCCCATACTGGGCTATGCCATCCTGGCTCCGCCCCATCATGTCGACGCGCAACACGGTGGCCCGCCAGCTTCTGCCCGGCAAGGCCTCCACGGTGATGCGTGCTTCCTGGCCTTCGACCAGATGCACCACGTCCAGCTCGTCCACCTGGATGTGGAGGTTCATCCGGCTCTGGTCGAAGATCGCCGCCAGGCTCCACCCCGGCATCACCTTGGTGCCCGGCTTCACGTGCACCCATTCCACGGTCCCGGCGATGGGCGAACGCACTACCAGCTGCTCTCGGATGTCCTGTTTCTTGGCCAGCTCCAGTTCCTTCTGGCGGATGTCCAGCTGCTGTCCCTGGATGAAACGGGCCGTGGCCTCACCACCCAGCGTGACCAACACCTCACCCGCGGCGACACGCGCCCATTGCTTGACGTGCAGGCGCTCCACCGCTCCCTGCGCCTGGCTGCGCACCAGCATCTCTTCCCCGAAACGGTCGATGGTCTGCGGTCGCGGCACACCGAGCAGCCCCTGTTGGGTCCGGAAAGTGAGCATGCACTGCTGACCCGGCCGCAGCAGTCCCGGATTCTCCGCTTCGATGTGCACGCGGTAGACGAAATGCGTCTCTTTGGGAACGGCGGTGCGATCCACCGCCGTTACCCGACCCAGCGCGTAGCCGTCGAACTCCTCCACGCGCAGCTCGACCTCCTGTCCCACGGCTACACGTTCGATCTCGTAAGCCACCAGCTCGGCTACCACCACCACGCGGGAGTCGTCGACGATGCGCGCCACCGGGCTACCCTTGGCCACGGTGTCGCCGGCCGTCAGGAAAAGCTCGGCCACCCGTCCGGAGATGGGCGCCAGGATGGTTACCCCCCGTGTAGGGTCGACGTGGGTCACCCGATCGGGCGGCACCCCGAGCAGCTGCGAGAGCTCAAGTCGCATGCGCTCAACCTGGAACTCGAGTTCGGCAACCTCGTAGCCGATCTGGTCGTTACGCAGGGTCATGACCACCTGACCCGCCTGTACCCGCTGGCCGCGGTCGATGAGTACCGTTTCCACAAACCCCTCAACCGGCGCCTCAAGGCTGCTGAGAAAGATGGGCTGCAGGCTACCCACTCCCTCCACCGCTACCCGCATGGTGCCCCGCACCACCTCGGCAGTGGCGTACACGGGCTCGGACTGCCCGGGGGGCGGGGGAAGAAGGCGGAGTAACACCTGGTAGCCGCTGTACAGCAGCAGGGCGGCGATCGCCAGCGGCGCAACGAGCTTGCGGGCCATCTCAGTCACCTTGACGACCTCCTTCAGAGCGCGCGGTGGGTTTGCCGGCAAGCGGCGACCGCTCCCCGACCTTCTCCTCGCCCGTGACAAGACCGTCCCTGATGAAGACGATGCGCGAGGCATGCCGGGCGATCCGGTAATCGTGGCTTACCTGCACGATACACAGCCCGTGCTCGGCGTTGAGCCGGCGGAAAACGGCCATGATCTCGTCCCCGGTGGCGGTATCGAGGTTGCCCGTGGGTTCGTCCGCCAGGATTACCCGGGGCTCGCCGACGAGGGCGCGGGCGATCGCCACCCGTTGCTGCTCGCCGCCGGACAGCTCCGTGGGGAAGTGGTGGCCGCGTGCCCCTAGCCCCAGCATGGCGAGGGCGGCCAACGCCTTCTCGCGTCTTTGCCGTGCTGGCACACCTCGGTAAACCAGGGGAAGCTCCACGTTCTGACGAGCGGTCAGGCGCGGAAGCAGGTTGAAGGTCTGGAACACGAAACCGAAGACCCGATTGCGAAGCCAGGCCAGTTCGCGGTCGGAAAGACCCTCTACCGTCTGGCCGTTGACGGCATAACTACCCCGCGTGGGGCGGTCAAGGCACCCCAGCACGTTGAGCAGGGTGGACTTGCCGGAGCCGGAAGGCCCCATGATGGTCACGAACTCACCCGCAGCGATCTCAAGCTCCACACCGCGCAGCGCGTGGACCTCCACGCGCCCGGTACGGTAGACCCGTTGGACATCCCGCAACGCCAGCACCCGGTGCATCTCCCCTGAAAGACAAAGACGTTCGAAGGCGGGGCTGGGTTCCGGGTCGGCACCGATCAGTCCAAGATCTCCCATCCCGGCGCATACCGGTCGAGTTGTCGTACCGACCTTTCGTCGAGCACGTGCGGGCGCGGCGGCGACGCCACCGGGCGCGCCTGTCCGAACAGCGCGGTGCTGTAGTACTTGTGACCGGTATCGAACAGCACGGTCGCCACCCGCGCCCCCGGGTGGCGGGCCAGCAGCCGGCCCGCGGCCGCCACATTGCAGCCGCTGGAGATGCCCACCACCAAGCCCTGCTCGGCGCAAAGGGACCGTGCCCGGTTGACGGCTTCCTCCGAGCTTACGCGAACCACCCCATCCAGCAGCTCAAGTTCGGGTTGCCGGGCACGAAGCCGTCACCTATGCCCTGGATGTAGTGGACCCGGTCTGAGCTCGCCTCTTTGCTCTGCCTCCGTGATCATCCTCGGGTAGATGCGATCCTTGTGACTGCCGGTGGGGTTGCGATGCTCCGCCTTGGCCCCAAGCCGGCCGCCGTGCACGCGCATCCTCACCAGGGGAGTGTTTCCCACCAGCGCGAGCGCGCCGGCGGGTGGCGCCCGGTCAGGCACGGCCCGCCACCACCATCAGCCGCGGTGATTCCCGGCCGAACGGGCCTCCCTCGGAGTCACCGTACCAGGCCAGCGGTTCCAGTCCGACCTGCCGCAGCATGGCCGTCAGCTCGTGGGCAGAGTAGCACCTGACGTCCACCCGGTATTCACGGCGCGCCCATCCCGCCCGCTTGTCCAGCACCACCCACGTGGCGCGGCTTCGCGAGGTGGCCAGGTCCAGCTCGCGCTTCTCGAGCAGGATGATGCGGTCGTCCTCGCGCCAGAAGTGCGGCTGGTGCCGGGCCACCAGGTAGTCCCGGTTGATCACGTCGAGCAGCAAGCGCCCGCCGGTGACCAGGGCGCGACCGGCCCGCTCGAGCACAAGTTGGTTTTCCTGCTCGTCGAAGTAGCCGAAGGAGGTGAAGAAGCTCACCACGCCGTCGAACTTGCCTGCGTAGGGAAGCTCCCGCATGTCGCCGTGGACGAGCTCGAGGTCCACGCCCGCTGCTGAGGCGCGGCGACGCGCCGCGTCGAGCAAGACGGAGGAGAGGTCATACCCGGTGACCCGGTACCCCATCCGGGCCAGCTCCACCGCAATGCGGCCGTTGCCGCAGGCCAGGTCGAGGATGGCCGAGCCCGGCGGCACCCCGAGGGCCTGCGCCACGAACCCGGCCTGCCGGCGGTTGACCTCGTCGTCCTGGTGGCTCATGATGTCGAGGTACTGCTCGCTCGCGAAGAGCTCCACGTACCAAGGGCCGGCACTCACTGTAACCCCTCCAAACAGGTCTTGAGTTTCCTCACCCTCTCGGCCGCCTCCCGCTCTCGCTCTCGCTCGCGGGCGACCACCTCTTCGGGGGCCCTGGCGAGGAACTGGGGATCGGCGAGTTTGGCACGGGAGCGCTCGGCCTCCCGCTGCGCATCCGCCAGCTGACGACGCAGCCGGGCCGCCTCGCGTTCGAGGTCGATGAGTTGCCGCAAGGGCACGTAGACCTCCACCCCCGAGGCCACCGCCGCCGCGGCCCCCGTCGGGCGCTCGGGCAGCGAAGGCGACAGCTCGAGCGCCGAAAGGCCCGCAAGATGCGTCACGTAGGATCCGGCGACCTGCAAGGCCGCTGCCGCCACCCCATCCCCGGGTACCAGTAGGGCGGTAGCCCTGGCGGCCGGCGGCACGTTGAACTCCGCTCGGACGGTGCGGATGGCGCGCGTGACCTCCATCACCGTCCCCATCAGTTCCTCGGCTTCCGGGTCGGCAGGGTAAGCCTCCGCATGGGGCCAAGCAGCACGGCAGAGCATTCCCGAGCAGTGGGGCAGGTGCTGCCAGATCTCCTCGGTGACGAAGGGCAAGAACGGATGAAGGAGGCGCAGGGTGGTCTCCAGCGTGCGCCAGAGCACGTACTGCGCCTGACGCCGGGTATCGGAGGCAGCTGCCTGCAGTCGAGGCTTGGCCAGTTCGATGTACCAGTCGCACAGCTCGCTCCAGGTGAAGTCGTATAGCTCCCGGGCAGCCTCGCCGAGCTCGAAGCGCGCGAGGTGCCGGTTGGTTTCCTCCACCACACGCCGCAACCGGGACAGTATCCACCGGTCGGCCAACTCCGTCAGCGGCCGTTCCGACGGGGAATCGAAATCTCCCAGGTTAAGGAGGGCGAAGCGCGCCGCGTTCCATAGCTTGTTGGCGAAGTTGCGGCTCCCCTCCAGGCGTTCCCAGTGAAAGCGCATGTCGTTTCCGGGGGTGTTGCCGGTGAGCATGCAAAAGCGCAAGGCGTCGGCGCCGTGCCGCTCGACCGCCTCCAGCGGGTCCAGCCCGGTGCCCAGCGACTTGGACATCTTCCGCCCGCGGGCATCCCGCACAAGCCCGTGAATCAGCACGTGGCTGAAGGGAAGCTTGGAGGTGAACTCCAGCGACATGAAGACCATGCGCGCCACCCAGAAGAAGATGATGTCGTAGCCCGTGACCAGCACGGAGGTCGGGAAGAAGTAGCCGAGGTCGGCCGTGGGTTCGGGCCATCCCAGGGTAGAGAAAGGCCACAGCGCCGAACTGAACCAGGTGTCCAGCACGTCTGGATCCTGGTCCAGCTCACGTGAACCACAGGCGGCACAGCCTGCCGGGTCTTCACGGGAGACCGTGGTTTCGCCGCATTCGCTGCAGTACCACGCGGGTATACGGTGCCCCCACCACAGTTGACGCGAGATACACCAGTCGCGGATGTTCTCCAGCCAATTCAGGTAGACACGGGCAAACCGCTCGGGCACGAACTGTAACCCGCCCCGGTGCACGGCCTCCATGGCCGGCGCGGCCAGCGGCTTCATGCGGACGAACCATTGCCGCGACAGCACGGGCTCCACCACGGTATGGCAGCGGTAGCAGTGGCCGACGGCGTGGTGGTGTTCCTCGCTACCGATCAGCAGGCCCTGGACCTCCAAGTCGGCGAGCACCGCCTCGCGGCAGGCCAGTCGTTCCATGCCGTGGTAGCGCCCGGCGGCTTCCGTCATGCGGCCCTGGTCGTCGATCACCCGCACCGCCTCCAGACGGTGGCGGCCCGCTATCTCGAAGTCGGTGGGGTCGTGCGCCGGGGTCACCTTGACGGCTCCGGTGCCGAAAGCAGGGTCAACCACCGGGTCGGCCACGATCGGCAGCCTACGGTCAAGCAAAGGATGAAGTGCCTCCCGACCCACCAGGGCGCGGTAGCGTGGATCGTCAGGATGCACGGCCACCCCGGTGTCGCCGAGGATGGTCTCCGGGCGCGTGGTGGCCACGCTGATGTGCCCGCCTTCGGGTAGGCGGTACCGTACCGTCCAGAGCCTGGAGTCCACCTCCTCGTGCTCCACCTCGATGTCCGAAAGCGCCGTCCGGCAATCGGGGCACCAGTTGATGATGCGATCTCCCCTGTAGATCAAGCCTCTCTCCCACAGGGTGACGAACACCTCGCGCACCGCCCGCGAGCATCCCTCGTCCATGGTGAAGCGCAGACGTGACCAGTCGCACGACGCCCCCAGCCTGCGTAGCTGATCGATGATCACCGCCTCGTACTCCTGTTTCCACGCCCAGACGCGCTCGAGGAATGCCTCTCTGCCCAGGTCGTGACGGCCCAAGCCCTCCCTGGCCAGCCGCTCCTCCACCACATGCTGGGTGGCGATACCGGCGTGGTCGGTGCCCGGAAGCCACAGTGTCTCGTCTCCCAACATGCGGTGCCAGCGGATGAGCACGTCCTGGATGAAGTTGTCCAGAGCGTGCCCCATGTGCAGCGACCCCGTGACGTTAGGCGGGGGGATGACGATGGTGAAGCTCGGCCTGTCCTCCCTGACACGGGCCAGGAAGCAGTCCTCCTCCAGCCACCGCCGGTAGATGCGGGGCTCCACCTCGGATGGGTTGTAAACCGGCGGCAGCTCCACCACCGCCCTCGGGTTTGCCGTCAACGGCCGCACCTCCCTGTTAAAGACGATCCCCTCTCGCCCAAGGGCGAAAGGGGATACCTTCCGCGGTGCCACCTCAGTTCCCGCCCCCCGCGATGGGAGACGGCTAGCTTCGCGATAACGGGCGATCCCGTCCGGGCTTGGGCCTGCTTCGGCCTTTACACCGGCGGCTCGGGGGCGACTTCGGGGGACCGTACAACCCGGGAGACCTCGCAGCCGGCAGGGTCTTCCCTCTCTTGGGGGCGGCCGTCCCTACTACTCCCCTTCATGGCCGGTTTTTGTGCGGGTTGCTTGCCCTCATGATAGACGCCGGCAACCCAGGTGTCAAGGGCACACCGGCCGCAGGAGGGGGACAAGACCCCGGGGAGCCCGCGAGACGGCCTCCCCGGGGTCTTTGCTTCTTCAGTCGCGCTCCCGGACCCTGACGTGCTGCAGGGCGCCCACGGCGGCCGCCGTCATCCCGGCGACCACGAGACCGTAGCTGACGAAGCACAATCCGAAGCTCGGCTCTACAACCCTGAGTATCATCAAAAGCGGCGCCATCCAGCCGACCAACGCCAGCACCGCCCCGATGACCGCCAGTTTAGCGGGGCTAAGCGTCTCCATCGGCATACAGCCAGCAGGCCGTACGGTGACCGGGCGCCGCGGGCTCGGCGATGGGCGGTTCCTTGGCGTCGCACCGGCCCGCGATCAGCGAGGCACACCGCGGGTGGAAGCGGCAACCCGGAGGCGGATTGAGCAGGCTGGGCGGCTCGCCCGGCGGTACCTCTTTCTGCACCTCCGCGTTGTGCGGGTCCGGGTCGGGGATGGCCGCCAGCAAGGCCCGCGTGTACGGGTGCAGCGGGTTGGCGAGCAGCTCCTTCACCGGAGCCTCTTCGACCACTTTGCCGCCGTACATCACCATGATGCGCTCGGTGAAAAAGCGCACGGTTGAGAGGTCATGGGTGATGTAGATTACACCCAGGTTCGACTTACGCTGTAGCTCCCGCAGAAGCTCCAGGATCTCCACGCGCACCGATGCGTCGAGCATCGACACCGGCTCGTCGGCCACGATTAGCTTGGGTTCCAGAATCTTGGCCCTCGCCAGGACCACCCTCTGCTGCTGGCCGCCGCTGAGCATGTGGGGGAACTTCGAAAGGAAATTGTCCACCGGCGTCATCTTGACGGCCTCAAGCGCCTTGCGTACTCGGTGGTTGCGCTCCGCAGGGTCGCGCACTCCCTGAATGATCAGTGGTTCCTCAAGGATCCGCTGCACTGGCAGAAAGGGCGGAAGCGCGCCGTAGGGATCCTGCTGCACGTAGCCCACGTTCGCCCGGTATTGGCGCAGGGCCGAACCCTTGACCTCGCGACCTTCGAAGGTGATCCGGCCGCTGGTCGGCGGATAAAGGCCAAGGATGGTGCGGGCGAGCGTTGTCTTCCCGCAACCGCTTTCGCCCACCACGGCGATAGCTTCACCGTGTTTGAGCTCGAAACTAACGCCGTCGACCGCCTGCACGAATCCCACGCGGATGAAACCCCAGCGCCGCATCTCGAACCACGTCTGCAAGTTCTGAACGGAGAGCAAAGCGTTGCCGTTGCTCGCCTCAGGCATACAGCCAGCACCTCACCTTCCGGTCCCGGGTCTCAAGCAGCGGTGGTTCCTCCGCGCAGCGCTCGTTGCGCGACGCGCAACGATCCTTGAAGCGACAACCCGTGGGCGGCTGGATCAGGCTGGGCGGCTGACCCGGTATGAACTCGAGCTTCTTATCCTGGCGCAGCGTAGGTACACTAGCCATCAGTTTCTTGGAGTACGGGTGCATCGGGTCGGGGTAAAAGTGGCGAGCGTCGGCGATCTCCACGATCTGTCCCGCGTACATCACGGCTACCCGGTCCGCAAGTTCGCTGGAAGTAGCGATGTCATGGGTTATCAGCATGAAGCTGATCTCCGAATCACGCTTGAGCCGCTTGAGCACGTTCATCAGGTTGGCCTGGGTGAGCACGTCGAGAGCGCTGGTCGGCTCGTCCAGCACCACCAGTTCCGGTCGCGTTACCAACGCCATAGCGATGGCGACGCGCTGCCGCATGCCGCCTGAGAGCTCAAAGGCATACCGGTGGGTGAAGTCCTCGGGCACGCCGACGAGCCTGAAGGCCTCGCGGACTCGCTCAAGCGCCTGCTTCTTGTCGGACACCCGGCGGTGTAGGATCAAGGGCTCGGCCACCTGGTCCCCCACACGTAGCACGGGGTTCAAGGAGTTCATCGCGGCCTGGGGCACCAGTGCCATGCGCACCCACCGAATCTCTCGGCGAAAGCGATCCTCGTCCAGGCGCATGACGTCGGTGCCGTTGAGGAAGACGCTCCCCGTGTAGGTCTGGACATTGCGGGGCAGAAGTCTCAGCACACCACGGGCCATGGAGGTCTTGCCGCAGCCTGATTCGCCGATCACCGCGAGCGTAAAGCCGCGGGGCAAATCGAAGCTGACGCGGTCTACCGCCTGGACAGGTCCCCTGGTGGTACGGAAGTGGAGATTGAGTTGTTCGACGCGTAGTACCTGTTCCATCATTGCTCCCTCAGCCTCGGGTTGAAGACTCGGTCAAGCGCGAAGCCCAGCATGGCGAAGCCAAGCCCGGTGAAGATCAGCAAAAGAGAAGGCGCCAGTACCCAGTAATAGTGCCCCATGAACAGGGCCCCGTTCTGGGAGGCGTCGTTCAACACTTTCCCCCAGGTAGGAATGGTCGGGTCTCCCAGTCCCAGGAGAGAAAGCGTAGCCTCGAGGAACACGAAGGTCGGGATCAAGCTCACGAACTGGGGCACCAGCACCGGTATTATGCGCGGTATGAGGTAAAGGAAGATGATCCGGAGATTGCCCGCGCCGTAGGCCCGTGCCGCCTCGATGTAAGGCGCCTCCCGCGTCTGCAGAAACATCGCGCGATAGATCCTGAGCGCTCCGCCGAAAATGCTCAGGAGGATGATGAGCCCCAGCATCAGCCAGATGCTGCGCGAATACAGGGTTCCCACCATCACGAGGATGGGGAGCATCGGCAGGATCATCACCAGCTCATTGAGGCGCTGTAGCAGGCCGTCAACCCAACGGCCGTACCATGACCCAGTGGCAGCCAGCACCATGGTGGTGCTCATCGAGCCCACCGCTGCCAGAAGACCGAAGCACAGGGCTATGGGAGTCCCCCAAAGCAGGGCTACCGTGATGTCGCGGCGCAGGTGATCGGTGCCGGCAATGCCGTGCACCTGACCGTATACGACCAACCGGGCGTCAAGGTCCGACCCGGGCTCAAACACGATGCCGTCGACTATGAGCTCGTGACGGCCCTTCAACGGCACGGGGGTCTCGGCCCAGGGATCAGCTGCCAATAACCCTATTTCTGGTTGTCGGCCGCCAAGCTCTGCCTGTAGTTTGCGGTCCTGCGAGATGCGATAGCTGTCACGGGTGCGCACCGACGTGCTCGTCATCGGGAACTCGCGGCCGTCGGGAGTGCGCCAGATGAAAGAGGCAAACGGCGCCACCTTTTCGAAGTTGGCTGTCAGGTAGACCGCGAGCTCCTTGGGGAAAACGTCGTACTGGTAGTCGAACGCGAGGGTGATGAGGACGTCCGCCTCACCTTCCTCCTCGAACTCGATGCGTTGTTTCGTCTCGGGTCTGCCCGCGCTGTCAACGACGATGGTCGGTGGCAGCTTGACCTTCCGGAAGGCGTTGAACCAGCTGGGCTTGGCGAGCCGGGGATTCTCGTCCCATACGCCTTCTCCTCCCTGCCACAGCCGCACGGCTTCGCGGTAAGGCATGGTCGCCATAGCGTAGACTGCGAGGATCACCAAAGTGCAGATCATCGCCAAACCCAGGATCGCCGAGGGATAGCGTCGCAGTTCCTGCGCCCTTGCCAGCAAGGCTCTCATGCCTCAGCCTTCCTCCCCTCTATCCTCACCCGTGGGTCGAGGATGGCGTATACGATCTCCAGGACCAGCACTGTCACCGCCAGGAGGTAGGCATAGGTCACGACGATCCCCAGTAGAACCGGCGTATCGTAGCTGCCAATAGCCCTGAAGAACAGCTGGCCGATGCCAGGCCACCGGAAAACGGTCTCCAGCACGATGGCCCCCATCCACATCGAGATGAGCTGCAGCGCAAAGGAGGTCACGATGGCGGGCAGCGTCGGCCTTAGGATGTAACGCCTCTCCACCAGGTGCGGGGGGAGACCCTTCGCCCTTGCCATTTCCACGTAGTCCTCGCGCGAGTAGATGAGGAAGAAGGTGCGCCAGAAATAGGTGGTCTGCCACAGGGCGCCCATCAGGATCGCGCTGATCGGCAGAATGAGGTGCTTGAGCAGACTGAGGGCGTACTGAAGCCTGTCGGCAGGCGGCGGGGTGTCGACCATGCCGCCGAAAGGAAGCAGCCGCAGGATGCCTGCGAAGATCAGGATCAGGAAGATACCGTAAAACCACCCGGGAGCGGCCGAGGTCGGCGCCAGGGCCACCACCAAGCGGTCAAGCCAGCTGCCGTAACGTTGCGAGAGGTACAGAGCGAGCAGGATAGCACTGCCAAATAGCAGAAGCTGCCCGGTCGCAAAAAGGTAAAGCGTGGACGGCAGCCGTTCAATGATGATCAACCTGACCAGCCGCGAGCCGCTGTCGCTGATCAGCTGCTCGGCCCGCCCGAAATTCAGGGTGAGGGCGTTTGCCAGATAGGTGAAGCTCCTGAGCAAGAAGGGACGGTCCATGCCCAGCCGCTCCACCTCAATGGCCACCAGCTGCTCAACATAGGCGATGCGCTCCTCGTCACTCATGAACGGCAGGTCGGGATTGGCTCCCGCCATCAGGCCGACGGCCTCGCGGATCTGCCCCATGCGGATCTCGTCGACGTAGCCTCCCATGTTGGCGATAAGTATTGTTAGATACACTCCGACGACCACGGTTACGAGTACGGCGATCAGTCTAACGCCGGTGTACCGGGCGACCCGGACAAAGGAGCTTTCGGCCCGCCGGGCGCCTTGTGTTGTGGATGCAGCGGTCATTTGCTTGTTCTCACCTCAGGTCACCCTCAGGAAGAAGAGGGCGCGGGCGAGGCTGCCCGCGCCCTCATACCCTCCTAGCGGCGCGTGACGATGTCGAGCGAGACGAAGCTGGGAACGGCTACGAGCTTGGACACCATTACCACCTCAAGGGTGGTGGTGCCGGCCGGCAGGCGGCCGGTCTGTGCGGCGGTGAGCGTCAGCCGCCAGAGCCCGTCGCTCACGGCGGTGATCGGTCCGGTCAACGCAAGCTCACCCTTGGCGTCGAACAGCAGGAAGCTGACTTCCTGCATATCCTTCACCGGGTAGGGCTTGCCGCCGGTGGTTATCCGCACGTCAAACGTGGCCGCTTGGCCGATGGTGATACGGGCAGGACCGGTGATCGTGCCCGACGGCCTGGCCGCTACACCGAAGCGATCCCACTTACCCGCGGGATCCGGGAAGTCGGCAAAACGCTTCAAGTGAACAACCTTTTCCACCGGGAAGACCTTCTCGAGGTAGTACGGACCGTTTCCTACCCAGAAGTGCCCGCGCTGCGCAAACCACCTGACCAGGTTGTTCCACCGCGCCCAGGACTCCTCGCGCGGCACGAACTGGCTCATGGTGGGCTCGTAGGGCAGGATCTTATCGCGGGCCGCCCCCGGCAACATGTTGCGCAGCACCGTCAGGCTCGGACCGGCGATCAGGCTGGTGTGCTCAACCTTGAGCGCGGTGGCCCTGGCGGCGGTGAAGGCTATCTTCTTGTCGGCCTCGGCCAGGATCGAGAGCGCCAAGGTGTGCCACGGGCCGATACCCTGGGCATAGTAGGGCCACACGAACGCGGACCCGTCCGCGGCGACCCACTCGACGTCGGGGTAGTACCGATCCGTGTACCACTCGATCACCAGCGGGTTGCGCGAGACGATCTTCACGCCCCGGAAGTGTCCCATGAAGCTGTTGAAGCCGGGCACCGAGGCGGAGTCGTAGATCGCGCTTTCGGGCTTGGACCGGTCAAAGAGCATGATGATGCGTAGCACCATGTCGCCCAGGGAGAAGTTGCTGCCGTCGTGCCACTTCGTCTGGAAAAGGTCGGCCGGATAGCGAAGGACCGTCTTGATGAGCGACTCCCTGCCCTCGGGGAACTTCTCGCCCGCGGTGATGAAGCGCTGAGCCTTGGCATCCCAGTCGACCCAGGCGTCGGCGGGCACCTTGTTGGTTTCCACGAAGTTAAGGGTAACCCAGTCCAGGCTGCGGGCGATGGGCAGGCCCTGCTTCGCATAGACTTCAGCCCGTGCCAGCCGCTGCGGCCAGAAAAGCCCGGTATACGGGTCGGGCAGCAGGTCGAAGTCCGACGTGGCGCGGATGAGCGTCATGTCGAAGATCCAGTTGCTGCCGCCCACCGGGTTCCACGGCATGGTGAGCATGCTGGTCGAAGCTATCCGCATGGAACCGCCGACGCGGTCGGTATACCTGATGGTGTAGGGCCAGAGCAATGAGCCGGACAGACCGCCGCACAGGTCGGCCGCTGCCTGGACGCCCTTCTGGGTCGCCCAGATGCTCTTGCGGTCGACGAGCCAGATGCGGACCGAGTCCTTGAGCGAAAGTTCAAGCGCCTTGGCGAACAGCTCCCGGCGCTCCTCCATGCTGGAAAACTCCCGCTTGGAAAGGCGCAGCGCAACCGCGTCAAACTCGGGATCGGGCTTGTAAGCCTGCCAAAGCGGGACGACCATGGTGCTGCGCGGGGTGTAGAAGAAGTCGAAGTTGCCACCCTCGTCGCGGTTGATGGCGCCGCGGATCCACCCGCCGGTGTAGATGTGGAACTTGCCGTCCGCGGGATCGCCCGAGTACCATAGCGGCGACAGCTCAGCTGAAGTCCCGTACCGGCGCTCTACGGTGAAGCCGATGCCTTCGAGCAGCCCGGACACATAGTCGCCGACCTGCTTGCGCACGTCCTCTATGCGGATGGCGAAGATCAGGGTGACCGGCTTGCCCTTGTACTGCCACTTGCCGCCGACCAGCTCCGCACCCAGCTTGCGCATCTCCTCGGTGATTACCTGCTGCGCCAAGGTGGCGTTGGGAGCGTACTTACGGTCGATCACCCGGATGATGTCCGCCAGGCGCGCATAGTCGGCCGCCGCGGTGTGAACCATGGTGTAGCGCGGAACCGCCAGGCCGCCGTAAAGCTCCTTCACGATGTAGTCGCGATCGACCAGCCAGTTCATGGCCTCGCGGATGCGGGGGACCGCGAACGGGTTCAGCCGGCCGTCGCGGAAGGTCGGACCGTGGGGGTTGAACGTCAGCTCGTCGAAGGAGCCCACCGACTCCACGTAGCTCATGGCGGGCGACTCGACTATGCGGCGGTAGCGGTAGAGGTCCGCGGCGGCCATGCCCCAGAAAAAGGCGTTGATGTCGCCCGCCTCTATCCGCGTGAGGGCGGCCGGAGACGACGGCTCTTCCACAACCACGATCTCGTCGAGCCACGCTCCCCTCCGGACGGTCTGCGCGGCGCTGCCCGCCGACAGGCCCAACACCATAGCCGTCAGCAGGGCGAACGCGACAATCCTCCTCGTCATGTTGCACCTCCTCGGTTCTGAGTTCCCAGTGCTGCCGGTAGTAAGCATTGCCGGCTACCTTCTTCGAAGAGCTTCGGCAAGCTCGCTGATCTATCCCCCCCTCCCCACAGCGGGTGCCGGTTAGCACGAATCTCCCGCCACGGGCGTCACGAATGCCCGGCGCGACAGGCTAAGGTTTTCGACGAAAGTTCGGCGATCTCCTTCTCTGGATCACCGGTATTCTAAGCAAAGCACCCGGCTTCCGCCTCGTACCAGGTCGGAAAATGCCCGCAACCGCCCCCAGTGCCTCCGCATACCTTGATGATGTCAAGGTCACCGGGAGCGGCGGCAGGAGGTGAGCCGGGTGCGCCGGTTGCGTGCGCCCGCCCACATTCGTACCCGCACCGTTGCCAGGTTGCTCGTGGCCATCGGCGTGGTGGTGGTGCTCCTGTCCATGCCCAACTGGGCGCTGATCGCCTTCGGCCTGCTCCTCGCCCTGGCCGGGTGGCTACTGCTCGGCGCGCGCACCCGCAGGAAGTGCCGTCGCTGGTAGACTGCGGATAAATCGCGGGGCGGGGGACACGCTACCCTCAGCATGCGTACGGCGATGCGGATCCAGCTGGCCGCCCTGGCCACCGTGCCCTTCATCATGGTTTTGGGTAACTCGATGTTGATCCCCGTGCTTCCCCAGATCGGCACGGCTCTGAAGCTCGATCAGGCCCGCGTCGGCCTGCTCATCACGGCGTTCTCCTTGCCGGCGGGGCTCACCATACCCTGGGCCGGCATGCTGTCGGACCGGGTGGGGAGGGTCACCGTCATCGCGCCCGCGTTGCTGCTTTACGGCCTGGGCGGCCTCGGCGCCGGCCTGGTGGCGGCGCTGGCTCCCCACCCCTTCACCCCCATCCTGGTGGCCAGAGCGGTGCAGGGCGTGGGCGCCGGCGGCACCTACCAGCTTGCGCTGGCACTGGCAGGCGATGTCTTCCAGAGCCGTGAGCGTAGCAAGGCCCTGGGATTGCTGGAAGCGGCCAACGGGCTGGGAAAGGTGGTCAGCCCGGTGGCCGGTGCCGCGGCAGCCCTTCTCGCCTGGTTCGCACCCTTTTTCGTTTACGGGCTGCTGGCCCTCCCGGCCGCCGCGCTGGTCTGGTATGTGGTACGCGACTCGCGGGCCGCGCGACGGTCCCGGCCCCTGCGGGCGTACTTCGCCGCGTTGGCCCGAGCCGCCCACCGCAAGGCCCTCCCGCTGGGAGCGGCCTTCCTGGCGGGCATGGTCTGCCTGTTCCTCTTGTTCGGAGTGCTCGCCAATCTGTCGGATACGCTGGAGCGGCGGTTCGGCGTGGGCGGGTTCACGCGGGGCCTGGTTATCTCCCTCCCCGTCCTCGGCCTGGCCGTCACCGCCTACGTCGCCGGGACCGCGCTGCAACACCGTTTGGCCCGGCGGGCCAGGGCGGCGGTGATCTGCGGGCTCGGGCTGGCCGCCGTGGGCACGGGGCTCCTGCCGTGGCTGGAGGAAGCCTGGCTCTGGACGGCGAGCGCCACCGCCCTTGGGCTCGGCGTGGGGCTGGCGCTTCCGTCCCTCAACACGCTTATCACCAGCTCGGTGCCTTTTGCGGGGAGGGGACTGGTGACCGCGCTGTACGGTGCGGTCCGTTTCCTGGGCGTGGCGCTGGGCCCACCGGTGTTCGGTATGGTCGGGCACTGGGGCGCCAAGCCCACCTACCTCGGGGGAGTAGCCGTGGCGGTGCTGGCACTGGTGGTCACCGTGCTTTACCTGGACGGGCATGCCCTGTTGGACGAAGAGGACTCCGGCCTCCGGCGTGAAGGAACCGCCGACAAGGCGGCTACCGGCGACGAGCGCGAGCCGCCAGTGTGTCTTGACCTGCCCCGCCCGGTGAAATCAAGTCCGCGAAAAGCCGACGCCCCGGCGACCTGGTGGCGGGGCGGCGATCCCTTCTGAACTCCGAAGGGGAGCGCGGCCGCGCCCCCCTTCGGCCCTCAGGCGGTCTGCAAGCTCCGGGCCGCGGGCAGCATGCCGTAGCGTTCCAGAGCCGCCTCCAGGATGCGGTTGACCAGCTCGGCATAGGCCATGCCGGCGACCTCGGCCATGCGGGGGAGATCGCTGAATCCGGGGGTCATGCCCGGCAGCGGGTTGACCTCCAGCACGTTGGGAACTCCCTCGTCGTCCAGCCGCAGGTCGACCCGCGCCACGTCGAGGCAGCCCAGGGCCCGGCAGGCGCGGAGGGCCGTGGCCTGCAACAGGGCCGTCTCCTCGGCGCTCAGGGGCGCAGGGCAGCGGTAGTAGCGCCAGTCGTCCCACTCCTGCTTGAACTGGTACGAGTAGACCCTTCCGTGCTCGGGGGGACAGGCTTCGAAGTTGAGCTCGATGATCGGCAGAAAGCAGGGCTCGGTGTTACCCAGGATGCCGACGGTGAACTCGCGGCCCTGCAGGAACTCCTCCACCAGCGCGGGCTGCCGGTACCAGCGGTGGATGTGTGCTATCGCCTGGCCGAGCGCGCAAGGATCGCGGACTACCGACTCCGGGCCGATGCCCATGCTGGAGCCCTCGTGGGCGGGCTTGACGAACAGGGGGTAGCGCAACGCGGACACCGGCGCCGCCCCCGGAGGCACCACTTCGAACGCCGGCGTGGGAATCCCCTCGGCCAGGAACACGCGCTTGGCCATGGGTTTGTCCAGGCTCAAGGCCAGGGCCAGCACTCCCGAACCCGTGTAGGGGATGCCCAGCATCTCTAGCAGCGCGGGGAAATGGGACTCGCGGCTTTCGCCCCGCAGACCCTCGGCAAGGTTGAAGACGATATCGGGCCTGCTCTGGAGCAGCTGACCCCAGGCGTGCTCGTTGGCCTCGATGCATACCACGTGGTGCCCGTAGCTGCGCAACGCCTCGGTTACGGCGCAGATGGTTTCCTCGCGGTCCAGTTCGGCATGGATGTCTGGAGGTTCATCATCCCGGGGAGCCTCGTCCTTCCCCAGGTTGTAGAGGAGACCAATCGTCAGTCCCATCTGAATCCTGCTCCCTCCCGTGGGACGGGGTATTTCACATCATCGTCGCCGGCTCCGGCAAAAAGGACTGCATCGGCATTCCGTGGTCTCCACTCGTTCGCAAAGCGTCTGGGCTACCCTCCAGACATCGCCTCCTTTCCCGCCACGGAGGCCCGAGCATCCAAGACCCCTGGTCAGGTTGCCTCGCACCAGGGGTCAACGCTGCGGTAACGGGGTTCGACCGCTATGACGTTCGGGCTGGATCTTGAATTCATTATACGCCCCCGCCACGGCCTGTCAACGGGTGTTTCGCGGGTGGTCCGCGGCCGGTTGGGGCTCGGCAGACCTCACAGCCCGAGCTTCACCTGCCAAGGGATGGCGTTGCCGGGACGGTACAGACGCTGGACGAATTCCTCCAGCATTCGCGCGGTATTACCGGTCCTCCCACGCGGCACGGCAACCGGGATCCCGGTCAACTGGACGCCAGGCCCTCCCAGGGCGGCGCCCAGCCATTGGACGCCTGGCTGCTGCCGAGGTCCCCCTTTCGGCGTGGCTCGGCGGTGACCGGCATTGCCCGACCGGGTTCGCGGTGCTATAGTGGTAGGCGAGATGAAACCCTTCGCCGCCGGTCACGCAGGAGGTAGAGCATACCGTGCTCTCCGCGCCGACGCCGCCCTGCTCGGGGTGTCCTGCATATGGGGCTTCACCTTCGTCACCGTCAAGCTGGCGGTAGAGGCGTTACCCCCTTTCAACTTCCTCGCCGTGCGCTTCTGGGTGGCCCTGGCAGTCATGGTGGCTCTTTGCTACCGCAGGGTGAGGGATTCACTGCCGCAAGCACTGGGGCCGGGGCTGCTGATCGGGCTTTTCCTCTTCGGGGGCTACGCCTTTCAGACCTTTGGGCTGAGACTGACCACGGCCTCCAAGGCGGGGTTCATCACCGGGCTGTCCGTGGTACTCGTGCCGTGCCTGGGGAGCTTGCTGTTCCGCCAGGCACCGTCACGGCCGGTGCTCGCCGGAGTGGTGTCGGCTACCGCCGGCCTCGCGCTGCTCACCCTGGAAGGCAGCCTGCTGCCCGGCAGAGGTGACGCCCTGGTGCTGATGGGCTCGCTGTTCTTCGCCCTGCACATCGTGGCGGTGGGCAAGTTCGCCCCGCGCTTCGACCCGCTGGCCCTCGCGACCCTGCAGCTCGGGGCCACCGCCGCGCTGAGCACGCTCTCGGGATTGGCATTCGAGGGCTTGCGACCGGTACCTACCGTGGTGTGGCCGGCGATCGTGCTGACCGGGGTTTTCGCCAGCGCGCTGGCCATGGCCGTGCAGAACTGGGCGCAGCGGGAAACCACCGCCGCCCATACCGCCCTCATCTTCGCCACCGAGCCGGTGTTCGCCGCCGCCGGGGGATACCTGCTGGCAGGCGAGATCCTGGCCCCTCGTGGCTGGCTGGGCGGACTGCTGGTGGTCTTGGGAACGGCGGTCGCAGAGGCCCCCAGGCTCCGGCGGTCAGGTCGGGTGGTCCTGGGTTCCCGCCCCGGGCAGCTCGGGCCCGGCGGGTAGCGCGGCGAAGTCGGCTTCGGAGTCGACCGGGGGCAGCAGGGCCAGTTCCAGCACCTGATCCATGTGGTCCACCAGCACGATCTCCAAGGCCTGTCGGATGGGAAGGGGGATCTCCTCCACATCCTTGGCGTTGTCCCGGGGCAGCGCGAGCACCGCTATCCCTGCGCGGTGGGCTCCCAGCGCCTTCTCCTTGACCCCTCCGACCGGGAGGATGCGGCCCCGAAGCGTGATCTCGCCGGTCATGGCCAGGTCGCGCCGGACGGGGCGGTTTGAGAGGGCAGAGACGACGGCGGTGGCCATGGCGATGCCGGCAGACGGCCCTTCCTTGGGCATGGCCCCCTCGGGGATGTGAACGTGCAGGTCGTACCGCTCGTGGAAGTTCTCGTCGATACCGAGTTCGCGGGCGCGCGACCTTATGTAACTGAAGGCGGCCTGCGCCGACTCCCGCATCACATCTCCGAGCTTGCCCGTGAGCAGGAGCGTTCCCTTGCCGCGCATCACCGTGACCTCGATGGGCATGATGTCGCCGCCCGACTCGGTGACCGCCACGGCGGTGGCCACCCCTATCTCGTCCGCCTTCTCCGCCAGGCTCACGCGGAACCGCGGCGGCCCCAGGAAGAGGTGGAGGTTCTGCGGCGTTACCCGCATCGCCATCTCCTTGCCTTCCACGATGTCGCGGGCCGTCCTCCGGCAGATGGTGGCCAGCTCACGTTCAAGGTTGCGTACCCCGGCCTCCCGCGTGTACTCGCGGATGATGCATCTGATGGCATCTTCGGATATCTCCATCTGTCCGGGCTGCAGACCGTGCTCGGGCACGATGCGCGGCAAAAGGTGCGCAACGGCGATGGCGACCTTCTCCTCCTCGGTGTAGCCCGGGAGGCTGATGACCTCCATGCGGTCAAGCAAGGCCCGCGGGATGGTGTGCGGGGTGTTGGCGGTGGTGATGAACAGCACCCTGGACAGGTCGAAAGGCAATTCCAGGTAGTGATCGGAGAAGGCGTGGTTCTGCTCGGGGTCAAGCACTTCCAGCAGCGCCGCCGCGGGGTCGCCCCGGAAGTCGCTGGCCATCTTGTCAACCTCGTCCATAAGGAACACGGGGTTGCGCGAGCCGGCACGGCGCATGCCCTGGATGATGCGGCCGGGGAGGGCTCCCACGTAGGTGCGGCGGTGACCCCGAATCTCCGCCTCATCGCGCACTCCACCCAGCGAGATGCGCACGAAGCGCCGGTCAAGCGCCCGGGCAACCGATCGGGCTATGGAGGTCTTGCCGGTGCCCGGCGGGCCTATGAAGCACAGGATGGGGCCGCGCAGGTTCTGGGCCAGCTGCCGGATGGCCAGGAATTCGAGTATGCGCTCCTTGGGCTTTTCGAGGCCGTAATGGTCCTGATCGAGGATGGCCCGGGCGCGGGCCACGTCCAGCCGGTCCTCGGTCTCCACGCTCCAGGGTAAAGAGACGATCCAGTCAAGATAGGTACGCACCACGACCGCCTCGGCGGCCATGGGCGGCATCTTCTCCAGGCGCTCCAGCTCGCGGAGCGCGCGTTCCTCCACTTCGGCGGGCAACCGCGCTTCCTGGATCTTACGACGGTAGTCCTCCACCTCGCTGAGGCGGTCCTCCTTCTCGCCCAGCTCCTTGTGGATGGCCTTCAGTTGCTCGCGAAGGTAGTACTCCTTTTGGGTCTTCTCCATCTGCTTGCGCACCCGGCTGGAGATACGCCGCTCCAGTTCAAGGATCTCGATCTCGCGGGTGATCATGTGGCAAAGCCGTTCCAGGCGCACGCAGGGGTCGACTGCCTCCAGCAAGTCCTGGCGGTCCTCCGGCTTGAGCACCCCGTGCAGGTGTGAGGCCATCACGTCGGCCATGCGCCCCGGCCGGTCCTCGGCCGCCACCTGGGAGATCGTCTCGGTGGGAACCCGCTTTGAAAGCCTGGCGTACTGCTCGTACTGCTGCAATGCAGCCCGCATCAAGGCCTCGGCTTGGGGCGTTCGCCGATCCGGCGGTGAGATCTCCTCCGCGCGCACCCGAAAGCAGGGATCCTCCGCCAGGTACTGATGCACGCGGGCGCGGGTCAGCCCCTCCACCAGCACGCGGATGGTTCCACTGGGAAGCTTGATGAGCTGCTTGACCTCGGCCACCGTACCGATCTCGTGGATCTCGGCGGGTTCGGGATGGTCCACCCGGGTGTCACGCTGGCTGGCCAGCACGACGAGGCGGTCGCCGGCCAGTGCCTCTTCCACCGCGGCCACCGACCGTTCGCGTCCCACTTCCAGATGCACCACCATGTGGGGAAAGACCAGCATCCCCCGCAGTGGCAGCAGAGGGTAGACGCGGGCGTTGCCCCCGGTCGCCTGGCCCAAGAATCGATCCCTCCGGATATCCCATCGTAACTGGGGAAATGCTTACTGTATCGTATTATTCTCCGGTTCGATTGTCAATTCCTTTCCCTGCCGTATGGGTCGTGCCCCGGTGATGGAGGTCAGGCAAGCGTCGGGGAGCCGCTTGCCGGAGACACGGCGGCCACCGGCACCATCATGACCTGCCGGCGGCCGGGATCGAGCAGACACTCTCGGAGCACTTCGTCCAGCGACTCAACGGGCGTCACCCGGAGTCCGGGGAGCTTGCCGAACATCTCCTGCCAGTTCTCGGCCGGGATGAGCACCCGCCTGGCGCCGGCGCGCCGGGCGGCCTCCAGCTTCGCCGGAATGCCTCCTACCGGCCTTACCAGACCCCGTATCGACAGCTCACCGGTAAGGCACAAGAGGCTGTCCACCGGTCTTGAGGTCAGGGCGGAGGCGATGGCCACGGCGATGGCCACACCGGCGGAAGGACCGTCCACGGGTACCCCTCCCGGAAAGTTCACGTGAAGCTCGAAGTCGCGCGGATCGACTCCCACGCAGCGACGCAGTACGGTCAACACGTTCTCCACCGAACCCCGCACCGTGCTCTTGCGCCTGACGGTGCGCTGGGGATTGACCATCTCCTCCTCGTCGATCACCCCGGTGACCGTGATCGTCCCCCGTCCGGGAGCGCACGGAGAGGCGGTGACCTCGATCTCCACCACCATCCCCATGTTGGGGCCGTGGACGGCGAGGCCGTGGGCAAGGCCTACCTGGGGCCGGTCGGGCAGGCGCCTCTCAGGGCGTGGCGACAGCTGACCGCTGGACACCACCCACTCGACTTCTTGGGTCGACACCTCATCACGTCCTTCTGACTGCGCCAGTCCGGCGGCGATCTGGATGATGTTGACGGCGTCGCGGCCGCTCACCGCGTACCTGGTGATCACCTCGAGCGCCCCGGGGGCCAGCCGGGCGCCGATCTTGCGGGCGGCGTTGACCGCGATGGTCCCCACCTCGTCGGGGAGAAGGCCCCGGAAGTACACCTCCACGCAGCGGGAACGGATGGCGGGTGGGATATCCTGGGGCAGGCGGGTGGTTGCCCCGACCAGCCGGAAATCCGCCGGCAGTCCGTTCTCGAAGATGTCGTGAATGTGGCGGGGAATGCTCGGATCTTCGGACGAGTAGTAGGCGCTCTCCAAAAACACCTTCCGATCCTCCAGCACCTTGAGGAGCTTGTTCATCTGGACGGGATGCAGTTCTCCGATCTCGTCGATGAACAGCACCCCGCCGTGGGCCCGGGTTACCGCCCCCGGTTTGGGCTGTGGAATGCCGGCGATCCCCAGGGGACCCGCCCCCTGGTAGATGGGATCGTGGACCGATCCGATCAGGGGATCGGCGATCCCGCGCTCGTCGAAACGGGCCGTGGTGGCGTCGATCTCGACGAAGCGGGCATGCTGCTTGAACGGTGAGGCCGGGTTGAGCCTGGCTTCCTCCAGCACCAGCCGGGCCGCCGCCGTCTTGCCCACCCCCGGGGGTCCGTAGATCAGAACGTGCTGGGGATTGGGACCGCAAAGCGCGGCACGCAGCGCTCTGAGGCCTTCTTCCTGTCCGACGATCTCCTCAAAGCGGGTCGGACGGGTCTTCTCCGAAAGCGGCTCCGTCAGCGAGATCTCCCGCAGCTTACGCAGCCGTTCCAGCTCCCGGCGGGATTCCCGGTCCACGGCGTGCCGGGTGCCCTGCTGATTGCGCAAAAGGTTCCAGAAATATATACCGATTATCGCGGCAAAGGCGAACTGGAGGAGGTAAAGGATGCTTCCCAGATGCATCGCGGCTTCGGCCACCCCTCGTAGCTTCCGCCGCCGCGATTGCCTTTATCCGTCCGCCTCAGGCCGTTTCCTCACGGGTCGAGGGCTTGCGCTCCTTGCGGTCGAAGGTCACCAGCAGGGGTTCTTCGCGGTTGACCACCGTTTCCCGGGTTACCAGGCACCTTGATACCTCCGGACGCGAGGGCAACTCGTACATCACGTTCAGCATGATCTCTTCCAGGATGGCCCGCAGGCCGCGGGCACCGGTGTTCCGGCGCATGGCTTCGCGGGCGATGGCCTCCAGCGCCTCGGGGGTGAATTCAAGGTCGGCTCCGTCCAGCTCGAAGAACTTCTGATACTGCTTGACCAGGGCGTTCCGCGGCTCGGTGAGAATGCGCACGAGATCCTGCTCGGTCAGCGCATCCAGGGTGACGATGATCGGCACGCGCCCGACGAACTCGGGGATCATGCCGTACTTCAGCAGGTCTTCGGGCATGATCTGCTCGAGGATCTCACCTATGCGCCGCTGCGACTCCCGGGTCCGCAGCTCGGCACCAAAACCCATGCCCTTCTTGCCGATCCGGTTCATGATGATGCGGTCGATGCCCTCAAAAGCTCCTCCGCACAGGAACAGAATGTTCGTGGTGTCTATCTGGATGAACTCCTGGTGAGGATGCTTGCGGCCACCCTGGGGCGGCACGCTGGCCACCGTCCCCTCGAGGATCTTGAGCAGGGCCTGCTGCACGCCCTCGCCCGAGACGTCGCGGGTGATGGAAGGGTTTTCGGACTTGCGCGCGATCTTGTCGATCTCGTCGATGTAGACGATGCCGCGCTCGGCCTTCTCGATGTCGTACTCGGCGTTCTGGATCAGCTTGAGGAGAATGTTCTCCACATCCTCGCCTACGTAACCGGCCTCGGTGAGCGAGGTGGCGTCGGCGATGGCGAAGGGCACGCTGAGGATGCGGGCCAGCGTCTGGGCCAGCAGGGTCTTGCCGCAGCCGGTGGGGCCCAGCAGCACGATGTTCGACTTCTGGAATTCGACGTCTTCAGACTTGCCTCCCAGGTTGACCCGCTTGTAGTGGTTGTAGACGGCCACCGCCAGGATGCGCTTGGCCTTCTCCTGGCCGATGACGTACTGGTCGAGGACGGCCTTGATCTCCTTGGGCTTGGGCAGGTTGCCCAGTTCAAGGTCTCCTTCTTCCGTGAGCTCGTCCTCGATGATCTCGTTGCAAAGCTCGATGCACTCGTCGCAGATGTACACCCCGGGCCCTGCGACCAGTCTTTTCACCTGCTCCTGCAGTTTGCCGCAGAACGAGCACTTCAGCTGTCCCTTCTCGTCACCGAACTTGAACACCGTCTCACCTCGCTCGGGCGTCGGGGACCAACTTGCCCTTCGAAGGGCGGACCGTCAGGATTTCGTCCAGGATCCCGTAGGCTTTGGCTTCTTCCGGCGACATGTAGAAATTGCGGTCCGTGTCCCGCGCGATCCGTTCCAGGGGCTGGCCGGTATGCCGGGCCAGGATCTGGTTGGTGATCTCGCGCATCCTTATGATTTCCCGAGCCTCGATTTCTATCTCTACCGCCTGACCGCGGGCGCCGCCGATCGGCTGGTGGATCATCACGCGCGTGTGGGGCAAGGCGAAACGCTTGCCCCTGGCCCCTCCGGCAAGCACCACGGCCGCCGCGCTCGCCGCCAGGCCCACGCAGATGGTCTGCACGTCCGGACGCACGTACTGGATGGTGTCGTAGATGGCGAGGCCGGCGTGGAGGTAGCCTCCGGGGGAGTTGATGTAGAGCATGATATCCTTGTCCGGATCCTCGCTCTCAAGGTACAGAAGCTGCGCCACCACCAGGTTGGCAACGACGTCGTCAAGCGCCGTCCCCAGGAAAATGATTCGCTCTTTCAAAAGCCTCGAGTAGATGTCGTAGGCCCGCTCGCCTCTGCCGCTCTGTTCGACCACGATGGGAACCAGATGACCGTTGCTCACACGCCTTCCTCCCGTTCGGGGGGACCGTTCCGCCCCGAGGTGTTCACCTGTACCAGGAAATCCAGTGTTTTCTGCCTGACCAGGCTCTTTTGCAGCTTGTCCAGCGCGTCGGCTTTCGCCAGCCACTTCCGCACTGCCTCCACCGGAAGGCCGTGGCGAAGCGCCAGGCTCTGGGTCTCCACCTCGATGTCCTCGGCGGTTGCCCGGATCCCCTCCGCGGCCGCGATGGCGTCCAGCACGAGGTTCAACTTGACCTCCTGTTCGGCCTGGGATCGAATCCCCGCCTCCAGCGCCGCGGCGTCCAAGCCCCTGGAGGAAAGATACTGCTCCATCGTGAAACCCCGACGGGCAAGGTCGCGATGCAGCTCTTCTCGGATCTCGAGCTGGCGGCGGATTATAAGGGCTTCGGGAAGGTCAACCCGGGCCTCCTCGACGACCCGGGCCAGAACGGCTTGTTGCACTTTCGCCAGCGCCTCCAGCCTGGCGACCTCCGTCAGTCTATTCTTGACCCGCTCGGGCAATTCCTCCAGTGACGCAAGCCCCGCCACGGTGCGCGCGAAGTCCTCATCCAGAGCCGGCACGACTTTCTCCTTGACCGCCCTCACCGCCACCCGGAACCGCACCTCTTGCCCTGACGCGGCTCCCCATGCGGGGTCCTCGGGCACGTTCACGTCGAACTCCCGCACCTCGCCCGCACAGGCCCCGTCCAGGGCTTCGCTTACTCCCGGCAGCAATCCCGCCGATCCCAGCTCGAGCAGTGCGTCCTGGTCGGGAGCTTCCTCCAGCGATCCCTCGCCGATCACCATGCGGTAGTTCACAACCGCCAGCCATCCGGGGCGGAGCGGCTCCTCTCCCCTGTCCTCAAGCTGGGCGTGAGCTTCCCTGAGCCGCCCGATCTCCGCCTCCACCTGCTCAGAGGTAACCTCTGGAGGCGCCAGTTCAAGTCCCATTCCCCGGTAGGTGCCGAGTTCCACTTCCGGGCGCACGTCCACCGTGGCCTTGAAGCGCAGCACTCTGTCCTCGTCGAACTCCAGCACCTCAAGGTCCGGGAGATCAACCGGTTCCAGCTGGACCTGCCTCACCGCTCGCGCGTACGCCTCGGGCAGCAGGAGGTCCAAAGTCTCCTTCCGGAAAAGCTCCTTGCCAAGGTGGCGCTCAACCAGCCCGCGCGGCGCCCGACCGCGGCGGAATCCGGGGATGGTGGCCCTGCCGACCACCCGTCGCGCCGCTTTCTCCCAGGCCTGGCGGATGTCGTCGGTCCCGACGTCCACCTCGAGCCGCACTCTGCTGCGCTCGAGCTTCTCCATCTCTACCTTCAATGTCGTCAACTCCGCTGTGCCAGTTTATGCCGCCCGCCGCCACCCGCAGCATGGGACCGGGGCCCCGCGGGGCCCCGGCACCGGTCGCTTCTTTGGTGCGGGCGGGGAGACTCGAACTCCCATGGGGTTTCCCGCTAGATCCTAAGTCTAGCGCGTCTGCCGTTCCGCCACGCCCGCGTCAACGCTGGTGGGCCATGAAGGACTCGAACCTTCCACCCGCGGTTTAAAAGACCGCCGCTCTACCAGATGAGCTAATGGCCCACGGCAACATGGTTGGGGCGGCTGGATTCGAACCAACGCTGGCGGCTCCAAAGGCCGCTGCCTTACCGCTTGGCTACGCCCCAGCAGACAAAACCAGAGGACGGCACCTGTCTCCGTCCCGCAAACTTGGGGTGAATGAGGGGATTTGAACCCCCGACCCCCAGGGCCACAACCTGGTGCTCTGACCACTGAGCTACATCCACCACGCAGGGAGTCCTTATCGGCTCCCAATACCTTTGGCGCGCCTGGCAGGATTCGAACCTGCGGCCCCGGACTTAGAAGGACCGTGCTCTGTCCAACTGAGCTACAGGCGCCCCGAACCTGGAGCGGGAGATGGGAATCGAACCCACGTAACTGCCTTGGAAGGGCAGGGCTCTACCATTGAGCTACTCCCGCGTTGTTTCCCAAACCCGCGCCACCAAGTATAGCATAGCGGCGCTGCGATCGTCAAAGACACGGGCCGCGCGGCCGGATGCGCGCGACCGGCACTCGCCCGTGGACATCGGCTGGTCGGGGCGCCGGGATTTGAACCCGGGACCTCCTGCTCCCAAAGCAGGCGCGCTGCCAAGCTGCGCCACGCCCCGCCGCGCGATTTCAGTATACTGCGGTCGCGTTGGGCAGTCAATTTGCGGAGATCGGCCAAACAGCGCGAAGGCGCCGGCCAGCCACATCCGGCGCCTTCCCGCCCCGTCGACTAGTACTGACGCGGGCCCCAACCTACCGTTTCGTGACGCTCGATGCCGAAGCCTTCGGCACCGACGGGAGGTCCGTAGCCGGGCGCGGTGGCATAGGGAAAGCCGCCTGCCTCGGGGCCGATGCGCTCGCCGTAACGCACTTCATGGCCGCCGAAGCGCTCGTGCTGGCGCTGACCACCCTCGATGGTGCGGTGGTGGTGCAGGAAATCGCTTACCTGGCGGTGATCCGCGTTGGGAACCTGGTACCAGCCGTGGCGGTGGCTCAGGCGGAAGACCTCCTCACCCATCTCCAGGTTCGCCCGCATCAGATGGTCGAGGGTGCGACGCAAGGACGGGTCGGCCGCCTCCTGCGAAGCCACGTGGTAAAGCTCCGACAGATACTTACAGCTCGCCAGGGTATCCATGGCGATGGTGCGGTCACTGAGGTGACGTCCGCTCAGATCGGGCTGCATTTCCATCCCCCCTTCTCACGAGTGCCGGGGCCCGGGTCCCGCGCCGCCTGCCATGCGCTGGACCTGGCCTACCAGGGTGTTGTAGTGGTGGATATGCCGCGACAGATGCTCCTGGCAGACGCGCCGGATCTCGGGATTGCCGACGTGCTCGGAGAAGAAGGCAAGCTTCTCGGCTACCGTAGCCTCGGCCCGGCAGAGCTCACCCAGATCCAGGAGCTCGCGCTGGGTGATGTTGGAGTGATGATGCACCGTAACCCCCCCCTTGTCCTGAAGTCTGCCCCGTTAGTATGGGACAAGGAGGTATCGGCTAGTCAGCGGAGGACGACCACTAGTTTTCGTGTTCGTCGGCCGGCGGTTCCACGGTGAGCATCTCCACGCGGCATTGCGCGCCGAGGTCGAGCGTGGCCCAGGTCCGGCGGCGATCCCGTCCCTCCGGCCAGACCGGGCTGCCGGGGTTAAGGAAGAGAGTCCCTCCGTCCAGCAGTTTCACCGGCAGGTGAGTGTGGCCGAAGATGACGACGTCCGCCCCCACCTGAAGTGCGCGGTACTGAAGCAGTTTCATGGTGCGCTTCACCCGGTAGCGGTGACCATGGGTGAGCAATATGCGGCGATCCCACACCCGCAGAAGCTCCTCTTCGGGCCCGGCCACGCCCAGATCGCAGTTTCCCACTACCGCCTTGACGGCGATCCCGAGCGCCTGTCCCAGCCGCAGGCCGTCCTGATAGTGATCGCCGGCGTGCAGCAGCATGTCAAAGGGACCGGCCGCGCCCAGCACCTTCTGCACGGCCCCAAGGTGTCCGTGGGTGTCGGATACCACCGCTATCCGCAGGACCCGCACTCCCCTTCCGCCCCGAGTTCGCGGGCGAGAAACGACCGCAGCCGGCCCAGCGCGCGGCCGCGGTGACTCAGGCGATCCTTCACCTCCGGCGGAAGCTCGGCCAGCGTGGCTCCCGCCTCCGGCAGGTAAAACAGGGGATCGTAGCCGAATCCGTGGTCTCCCGCCGGGCGCTCTGCTATCGTTCCCTCGCAACTGCCTTCGAAGAAGCGGACCCGTCGGTCCGGCCAGGCCAGGGCCAGGCAGCAGCGGAAGATCGCCCGCCGGTCGGTGGCACCGGCCAACGCGGCCAGGAGTTCGCGGTTGTTGTCCGCATCCGAGGCCTCGGGTCCGGCCCAGACCGCCGAGTACGGCCCGGGCGCTCCCCCCAGCGCCCGCACTTCGAGCCCCGAGTCATCGGCCAGCGCGCAGAGGCCCGTCCGCGTCGCCCACCAGGTCGCCTTCAGCGATGCGTTCTCACGGTAGGTGGCACCGGTCTCTTCCGGGGAAGGCACCTCGGGGAAATCGGCTGCCGTGCGCAGCTGAAGACCCAGCGCCCTCAAAGGTTCCAGACCGCGCACGAGTTCGGCTGCCTTCCCACGGTTGGCGGTGGCAAGTACCAGCGTCAGACGCAGCCCAGCTCCCTCTCTTCCCGGGGGAGGCCCTCGAGGCCGGCGAGGGCCTCTTGCTGGAGACGGATAAGGGTCGCCACGCCTTGGCGGGCCAGCTGCAACAGCCCGTCAAGCTCGTCGGCGGTGAACGGTCCGCCTTCTCCCGTGCCCTGCACCTCCACGAATTCGCCGCGTCCCGTCATCACCACGTTAAAGTCCACCCGCGCGCGCGAGTCCTCGGCGTAGGAGAGGTCGAGGACCGCGGAACCGTCCACCAGGCCGGCGCTGATGGCGGCGACATGGTCGCGGACCGGCCAGTCCTCCAGCCTGCCCGCCAGGCGTAGCCGCGCCAGGGCCTCGACCAGCGCTACGAAGCCGGCGGTGATCGCCGCGGTGCGGGTTCCGCCGTCGGCCTGCAGCACATCGCAGTCCACCCACAACGTCCGCTCGCCCAAGGCCTCGAGGTCCACCACCGCCCGCAGCGATCGACCGATCAGGCGCTGGATCTCCTGCGTGCGCCCGGCCGGCCGGCCGGCGGCGACCTCCCGCGGGTTGCGCTCGGGGGTGGCACGGGGGAGCATGGCGTACTCCGCGGTGATCCACCCTCGCCCGGTCCCCTTGAGGAAGTGAGGCACCTTGTCCTCGACCGAGGCGGTGGCGATCACGCGGGTGTCTCCGAGCAGGATCAGCGCCGATCCCTCGGGGTACTTCAGCACGCCTCGGTTGAGCGTGCAGGGGCGCAGTTCCGAAGGGTGCCTGCCATCCTCGCGCACCGCATTTCCCTCCCGGGAGCAGGACCAGGATGATCAGGATCATAGCAGAGGGCAGGGATGCGGTCAATCGCGCCTCCTATCGGGCCCCACGGCGGGCGGACGTGCTAGCGCTTTCCGTGAACGGCGAGGTAACTGAGCAGCCCGGCGAAGATGCCTTCCACCAGACGCTCGCGGAAGGCGGGATCGGCCACCAGCGCGGCATCGTCGGGGCTGGACAGGTACAACGCTTCCACCATGGCGGCCGGCATGGCCGCTTCACGGAGCACCACGAATTCCTCGGTCCGCAGGCCACGGTCCCAAAGGCCGGTACGCTCCACCAGCGACGCCTGCAGGTGTTCGGCAAGTCCGGCGCCGCCGCGGTTGACACGGGAGTAGTAGGTTTCGGCCCCCCTGACCGAGGGGTCACGGTAGGAGTTGAGGTGGATGGAGATCAACACACGTGCCCTCGCTGTGTTGGCGATCTCCGCGCGACGCTCGTTGCTAACGAACACATCCTCGGTACGGGTCTGCACCACCGTTGCCCCCGCCTGGCGTAGACGAGCTCCGAGGGCGAGGGCCAGATCCAGCGTCACATCCTTCTCCTGCAGCCCGCTTCGCGAGAGCGCGCCCGGGTCGTATCCTCCGTGACCGGCGTCCACGGCCACCACCACCCCTCGCAGGTCGGGCAGGGGGAAATCCACGCGAAGCACGGTTCCCGCCTGGCTCCAGTTCGCCACGTGGCCGGCGTACTGCCCGAGGCCGACCACGATGCGCACCGCGAGGGGATCGGTCTGCTGGGTGACGCTGACGGCCGTCACCGCTCCCACACCCTCGAGTTCCGGGGGAACATCCAACGCCAGCGAAGCCCCTTGGAGGTCGAGCACCAATCGTGCGGGCCGCAGCAGAAAAGCCGCCTGGACGCCGACGCGCGTGGTGGTGAGCACCACCAGCTGGGGTGCCCCTCCCGCCATTCGAAGGCTTACCTTTCGCACCCGTGGGGTGAAGGTGATCTGCAGGCCCCGGCCATCGTGCACGGGATAGGGGACCACGGTCGGATCCACGTCCACCGCGATCCTGACACCTCCGGGCTGGCCCGCGGTCACGGTCACCCGCCGCACCGGCGAACCCCGGACCGCGAAGGAGCCCGCGGGCTGGTGAGGCGACAGCCCCGCACAAGGCACGTCGATGACCAGGCGGCCGTTCCCTCCCGGCGGCACCATGTGGTAGCTTACCGGTCCGTTGGTCTCGATGAGCAGACGGCTGTCGTTGCCTTCGCCCTCATGGGCCACGCGGATGACCTGGTAGTCGATTTCCACCAGCACGCATGAGGTGAGGGCGTCGAAGCGAACGCGGTAGCTAACCGGGGCCTCCAGCTCGAGAACGATCCTCGTGAGACCGGAACCGGCCTGATGCTCCCACGACACCCGCCGCAGTCCGGCCTCGCCGGCGGTCAGGGGCAGGACCAGTCCGGAGGGAAGCGGTGAGCCCAACACATCGACCACCAGCAGGGGAGGCTCGCCGTCCAGGTCCCGCACGGCGAACGCCGGACGTCCGGCCACCCCGATCACCAGCGCAGCGCGGTCGTTTGCCACCCGCCAGTCCAGGCCGAGCACCCGACCGGCGCTCGCCGTGGTGGCCTCTGCACGGCCGGAGGCCAGGCAGAGCAGTGCGCATACCATCGCCGCCGCAAGCAAGGTCACGTACGGGCCAACGGCAGCAGGCCTCCTGCCTGCGACGGTCTTCAAGGCCATGGCAGACCCAGCAGGCGGGCGGCGTTGCCGGCGAAGACGGCCTGAATGTCCTGCTCTCCCATCCCGATCTGCCGGCAGACCCGCATCTGCTCCTGGAGGTAACGGAAGCAAAAGCCCCGTGGGAACCAGCTGGAATCGGTGCCGAAGATCAAACGGCCGGGCCCGATGGTCTCGTAGGCCTTGCGGAAGAGGTCCTCAAGGTCGAGCCGGTATGGCAACCATCTCACCCACTGGTTGGACCCCGAGCTGTCCACGAAAACGTTTGGGCAGCCCCAGCACAACCGCAGCACCTCTTCCCAGTAACCGGAGCCGAAATGGGGGATGACGATCGGCAGGCCGGGATGACGGTGCGCCACGCCCGCGATGGCCAGGGGATTTTGGTTGGGATGGGTCATCCATCCTCCGCCCAGCCCCAGGAAGCCGAAATGGATGAGCAACGGGGCGGCGCGCTCTTCGAGCAAGCTCCAAACCGCTTCAAAGGCGGGATCGTCCAGGTCGAAGTCCTGACCCGTGGCGATGACCTTGTAACCCCGCAGCCCGAACTCATCAAGGGCACGCTTGAGCTCCCCCGCCGGGTCGGGATCGAGCAACGAATGATGGGCAAGCCCCACCAGCTTGCCAGGGTGGCGCGCCACCAGCCCGGCGAGCGTCGCGTTCCCGCCGCCGGTGACCACCACCACCCGCTCCAGACCGTAACGGTCGACCTCGGCCGCCCAGCGGTCGGCCGTCTCCTCGGGCCCGCCGGGCTCTGTCCCGCCGCCACTCGGCGCGGCGGCGCCGCGCGTACTCCTGGGGCGAGGGGATATGGGCATCCGCAGGCTGTGGGGCGGCAGCACCCAGCCGCCAGCCCAGCGGGAAGTGCACGTGAAAGTCGATGATGCGGAATCCCTGGTAGGGCATGCCTACTATTTCTCGACCCGGCGCACTTACCCTTCTGGCGAACGCGAAAGCGGCTCCGGTAACGCTTTCCGGAGCCGCTCGAAAGTGGTGGAGGCGCCGCCGAGCTGCCCGGCGGGTCCGCCGGCGCACCGTAAGGAGCTTCTACAGGCTTATCCCTTGCTTTGCTTTGGTCGCCCTCCCCGTCTCCCAAGGGAAGGATCCGGCTCGGGCCAGGCCCGTCAGGTTTCCTCTGGGGACCCGGGCCGGTTTCCCCAGAAGTATCCCGCTAGTTTGACGCTCCTGGCAGTCCCGCGGGAGGGGACTGGAGGAACGTGGCTGCGCTAGGCAGCCAGAGCGTAGCTCTCGTTGGCGTTTCTGCTTTTCCAGGTTGGTGCGGGGTCCTGGTCCCCGGCCTGCTACTCCTCCCGGCACTGCCGCCGTCGAATCTGACTCGCCCCCAAAGTGTTTCGTCGCAAAAGCAGGGGTGGACTTTCATACTAACATGTTTCTAAAGACTCCGCAAGGGCACGCGATCACTCAGCTAAAATGTAGCCGAAGGGACATTGGCTCACTCAGACAAAA
>DYFO01000012.1 GCA_020725145.1 Symbiobacterium thermophilum | reverse complement strand
AAGACCACGACGAGGAGCAACGTTCCGAGCCACTTGACGCGCGGGTCGGCGAGGGGCAGCGGGCCGGCGGGCATGGTCATGCTTCGGCCGTCCTTCCCGGCGGGGTGGTGGGCGGCGGGTAACACTACGCGCCCCATGCGTAACACCGCCAGGAGAGATATACGCCGCGCTCCCGCTCCTATCCTGCCAGGCGCCTGACCGTTATCGGGCAGTCGGTGCCGCAGGGTGGGGTGGCGCTATTTCACGCGCAGGCTACCCCGGCGCTCAGGGACCATCGAACAGCGCAGTCAGACGCGCCAGAGCCTCCTCCACTGAAAACATCTTCAGCCGGGCGACGTAGACCTCGCCCGGCCGATTCAGCCTTTCCTCCTGGATCCACAGCCGCCTGATACCTGCTTGCTCCAGCAAGGCCTCCAGTTCCGGGCTGAGCTCACCGTAAGGCGGCGCGAAGTCGACCAGTTCAGGGCCCAGCCGCTCAAGCTCGAGCTTCATGAGCTGAATGTCCGCCCAGGCACGGGCCTGATAATCCCCAAGGCTTTCGCCCGACAGCGGCCAGGCGATCCACGAGCGGCCCTCACAGGCGCGGTGCCCGTCGTAGGTGTGCCCGCCCAGAATCCACCCTGCCGCGATCAGCTCCCGCGTCTGCTGGGCGGTTAGGTGAGGACGGGCAGGCTCTGGGCGCGGGTAGGGGGAGTACCACTTCGCCACCGGAAACAAAAAGGCGGCCAGACCCCTCTCGCGGAGCACCGGGTAGCCGTGCAAGTACACACCGGTATAACCATCGTCGAAGGTGATGACCACTGTGCGGGGGGGCAAGGTTGTCTCCCCTTCGAGATAGGCAAGGAAATCCGCCGGCGAGACAAGCGTGTAGCCCGAGGAGGTCAGCGAGTCCAGGAGGTCGGCGAGCTCCCGAGGAGAGATCACCCACGGGTCATCCGCCGCACTCGGACTCACCTCGTGAAACACCAGGACTGCCACCCCGTCCCCGCCCGCCGTCTGCCCGGCGGGATGGGAAACCAATGTTTCGGTCAGGTCGCGGAGTTCTACGTTCGTTGATTCAGGTCGGCAACCCACCAGCAGGACTGCACATAACAGCAAGCTGGCGAAGCCAAATCGCAGCCGTCGCAAGTCGCACCGCCCTCCGCCAATTGACCATAAGCCCCTGGACACGTGGCTGGGCCGACGCGTCGGCCCAGCGGGTCTCTGTCAGGGAACCCGCCTCGGCGAGATCGCCGCCGGGGTACACCCAGGGGTGACGGAAGGCACGCACGGGTCCGGGTGGTCTGCGAACGCGGTCTTCTCAATGTAGCGGCATGTTTCGCGGGGCCGCCGCGTCGGCCACTCCCTTCGACAGCAAGGCGGCAAGTCCTCCACCCTGGAGTGGTACGGGCCGTGGGAGTTAAGACGCCTACCGGCCGCGAACCATTCATGCAGTTTGGACTGCGTACCGGCAAGCCAGTCGTGAAGGCGCAAGACCGATCCCGTTACCTCACGCCGATGATGCTCCCAGTTCATGTCGGGATCGCCGGGAATCAGACTCCACCGGCGCGTTAGCACCCGCGGGCCGTCAACCGATACGTGGGCCGCGTCCGGCTTCACCGGTACCCCTCGCCATGGCAGTCACGAACTCCGTGACGCTTCCGGGTGAGGGACGATGTCTCCCCCCTCCCCGCCGAACACCTGTTCGCTATGGCCGGGGTCAGCGGTCCTTCCGCCCCAACGCTTGCAGATATGCAAGAAACCGCGGTTGGCACCGGCCAATCGCCCACAAGCTGCTTCGCCATGGGGATAGCCTCCCGCGCGCGATTTCGTGCGGGAGTTGACAGAGGAGTGGCCGCCGCAAGCCGCTAGCTTGAGCCATGGGGATAAGGCGGCCGGTCTGCATCCGTGTCAACTCAAATAAGAATGTTACCGAACGGGTAGTGGCTCACTCACATAAGATTGTTGCCGAAGCTAGTCAGCCACCTCCTTTCGGCGGGGCGTGGATGCGGAGAGAGCTGCCGGCTTGGTGTACCACGTTCCGCAGCCGCGGTAAATTGTTCCCGGCAGAGGTGTCCGCAGCGGAGCAGAAGGGGCCTTTCCCAATTCTCCCTGCCCGCTCAGTGGCAGCGCCCGCCGGCCATGACCAGCAGTTCCTCGTTGACCAGGTCCAGGTCGAACCGCCCGGGGTTGTAGCCCTCCCCGAGCCACTGCATGGTTTCCCGGTACGCCTCGTGAGCGGGGTCACTGATGATCTTCAGCAGGTTCTGGTAGCCCGAGACGCCGCCGCAGTCCTCGGGCGGGCAGGCCCGGCGGCCGGCCAGGCACACCGGGTAGCTCACGCCTTCCTCCGGGGGGAGGATTCGTTCTACTTTGATCACATGGAGCCAGCCATCGCCGAAGTCGTACTCGTAGAGGAAAGTACTTCCCTCCGCCCGCACCAGGTCCTGGAGCACTGCCCGGGCGGAGTTCAGCATGTAGGGCTCGAGGAAGGAGCCGGGGTCCGGCTCGCCATAGTTGTCCTCGCCGAACGCGAAGCGATAAAGGTGGTAGTTCTCCCAGCCCATTACGGTCTGGACGACCAGGTGAAGGTCCGCCAGGGTCAGGTCGCCCGGCACTTGGACGCGGCGCCAGATCGGGGGCCTGGTTCCCCGCAGCGTCACCTTGAGCTGGTAAACGGCCGCGGGCAGGTTTCGCCGGCGCGGCTCCGGTTGGTTCTCGTCGCGCCGCTTGCGCGCCATGGTGCTCTCCCCCCTGGTGGCTGGCAATGAGGTGTCTTTCTTCACCTGCACGTCTACCTCCTGCCACAGCGGACGGTACCCCTGACCGTTATCGGGCACTCGGTGCCGCAGGGTGGGGTGGCGCTACTTCACGCGCAGGCTACCTCCCGGCACTCAGGGGCCATCGAACAGCGCAGCCAGACGCGCCAGAGCCTCCTCCACTGAAAACACCTTCAGCCGGGCGATGTAGGCCTCGCCCGGCCGATTCAGCCTTTCCTCCTGAATCCACAGCCGCCTTTCTCAATGTAGCGGCAAGTTTCGTGGGGCCGCCGCGTCGGCCACTCCCTCAAGGCGGCAAGTCCTCCACCGTGGGATGGTACGGGCCGTGGGAGCACGGTCTGCCGCAACGATCAGGGAGGAGTCACCGCCCGCGGCGGGGAGTCTTGCCCCCCGTGGGGCAAGGCGACAGGGGACCTCGGCCCGGGAGTCCCACCCGGACGGGCGTGCTGCGCCGGAAGGACACAACCGGCACGGACCGCTTACGCGGGAAAGCCCAGTTTCCACCAAGCCGTGCTGGTCTCCCGGTGGGGAACCAACCCCGCCTCCGGCGTCCTGTTAAGAGACGTCTACCGGTGCAAACGCCGCAATAGCCGGTTGAAACGCCCAGCGCTCGCAAACGCAAAAAGGGCGCATCCCGGTCTCTCGCCCCCGGTCCACCTCTCTCCGGGTGAGGGGTGATGTCTCCCCCCTCCCCGTCGAACGCCTGTTCGCCATGGCCGGGGTCAGCGGTCCTTCCGCCCCAACGCTTGCAGATATGCAAGAAACGCCTCCACGAAGCTCTGACCGCCGGCGATGGCGAAGACTACCACCACGGGACGGAACACCACCGGCAGGTAGATGTAACCGAGGAACAGGGCAAGCGACACCCAGAAGCCGCTGCACCAGAAGCAGGTTATGAGGGGCCCCAGGGGGCGCCGCAGGGCGCTGCGCACCGGGGCGGTGATGGTGTCGAAGACCACCAGGTGCGTCAGGCGGAAACTGGCCAGGGCCAGCAGTGTCAGGTCTTCGAGGGTTACCATAGTCATGGGAGTCTCCCGCGCCCGTCACCGGGCCGGCGGCGTCTAACCCGTGCTTCCCTGCCGGCGGTCATAGGTGTGGCAGTTGGTGTCCTGCGACTCGTCGGCATCTAGCCCGGTCACCTCGATACGGTCGGCCTCGCACACGTTGCCATCGCCCCAGAAGCGACAGCTGGAGACCACGCAGGTCACGGTGGGCGTGATCTGTTGTCCCGGCCGGAAGTAGGCCGAGGTCAGACCCTGCCAGTTGACGTTGTCGAGCGAGCCCAGCAGGTTGGGCACCCCACGGCGCTGGGCGAAGGTCTTGCATTGCGTGTGCTGCGGGGATCTGGCCATGTGCCCTTCTTCCTCATGCAGGATGTCGATATTGCCCGCGCCGCAGCGCTGACCGGGAAGCCAGTGCGTGCAGGTGTTGACTTCGCAGCTGACAACAGGACGGTTCCCCACCGGTTTCACCTCCCGTCTAGTGTGGCACGCCCGCCAAGGCCCCATTCCCGACATCGCCGCTCCGGCAAACCGTGCCGAAAGCCGGTGAGCGGTGCCGTGGCTGCCCGATGGTTTCCGACAGCCGGCCGTCCGACGCGTCGCTACAATGTTACCAGGCCCGCCAGCCTGCGTGAGGGGGACCCCATGATATCCCGGGCGTACCGGCTCACCCCACAGGGGACCGAGAGGCAACGGGCAAGAAGGACGGGTGCCCGCCGGGCCCGCCACTCCGGCAAGACCTGGGTACATACCGTACGTACGGGGCTGGAGGTGCTGGTATCTCCTGCCGGCGCCACCGCCGCCCTGGGCGGCTTCCTGCTGGCCAGAGTGGCCTTCCTCGGAGAACTATCCCCCTTCGCGGTGGCCTTTGTGGCCGCCATCCGGGTGGGGCGTCCCCGCCTGGTGATCGGTGCCGTGCTCGGCGCAGCAGTCGGCCTGCTAACCGGGCGGCAACCGGCGTGGGTGCTGGAAGGGCTGGCATTGCTCCTGGTGACGTGGGGAGTCACTGCTCTACCGGACTGGTCAAGGCCCCGGTTCCCCTGGCGCCCACTGGCGGCCGGCGGCATCGTGCTGGTAGGCACCTTGGCGGTTGGCGCGGTTGCCCTGTTGTGGACGGGAGTCACTGCCTACGGCCTGGCCCGGACGGCGGTGGAAGCCGTGCTGGCCGCGCTGTTCACGCTGGTGGCGTTGGACGCCGTGCCGGTGCCGCCGGCAGCGCGCGACCGCTCCTGGCTCTCCGTCGCCGTGCTGGTGGCCCTGGCCGTCGAGGGACTCGGCGACTGGGGGCTGGGATTCATCAGGGCGCGCCGCGTGGCCGGAGCAACCGTGGTAATGCTGGCGGGGTCGGTCGCCGGGGGACCGGCGGGTGCCGCCGCCGGCGTGCTGGTGGGGACCATCGCCCTCTTGTGCTCTACCAGTCCGCAAGCCACCCTCGTGGCCCTCCCCGGGGTGGCGGGCCTGCTCGCGGGAACCTTCCGTTCGGGGGGAAGATTTGCCGTGGCCGCAGGTTACCTGGTGGGCGGCCTGGCGATGGTCCCGTTGGCCCAAGATCCCGCCGCCATCGTTATGGCAGTAGCCGAGGCAGGGGTGGCGGCAGTGCTCTACCTGCTGACCCCCGCGCGCATTTCCAGGGCCTTGGGGGACATGCTCACCAGGCCATCGCTCCCACCGTCTGACGGCGAGCGCGGGATCGGGCAGCGGCTTGCGGCGATAGGTGAGGCGCTGTCCGAGCTGTCCTGCGCCGCAGCCGAGGCCATGGCCGGCCACACCGACAAGGTGCCCGTGTCGGCCACCGGCATCTTCGAGGCCATAGCCGCCCGGCAGTGCGAGAGCTGTCATTCGCGATCCGTATGCTGGGAACGGGACTTTTGCCGAACACATCAGGTCTTTTACGAGGCGGTGGCGCGTGCCGAGGAGGCGGGAGAACTGGGGGTCGAGGAGCTTCCGGCTTCCCTCCGGCGCCGTTGCTCACGCCCGGTTGACCTGGCCCGCGCGGTAACCTTTGCGGTGGAGCTCAAGCGACAGGAGGACTACTGGCGCAGGCGCTGGACCGACGCGGCCGACGTCTTGCGGGGTTTGCTGGACGGCCTGGCGGAAGCCTTGTTGGCCCACTCGGCGGTGGCCGGAGGCACGTCCGGCCCCGGTACCGCGACCGAAGAGCGCCTGGCACACGCCCTTCAGAGCGTGGGGTTTCGAGTCGTGGACATCCGGGCCGGCCCGTACCCCGGCGAGGTCCGGGTAGTCGGAGGCCGCTGTCCCGGCTTTGACCGCTGCCGCACCGCGGCCGTCCCGGCCGCGCGGGCCGTGCTGGGGTATCCGGTGGCCGCCCGCAAGGAGTGCGAGTGGGTGGGAGACGGACTGCGGTGCCTGTTCGTGCTCGGGCAGGCTCCGGATCTGGGCTTCCGGGTCGGCGTGGCCCGCCTGCCCAAGGATAGGGGCACCGTTGCCGGGGATTCCTTTCTGGCCAAGCAACTGGCGCCGGGAAAACTGCTGCTGGCGTTGAGCAACGGCATGGGGGCGGGGGAGAAGGCGGCAGCGGAGAGCCAGGCGACGCTTGCCCTGCTGGAGAAGGCCTTGCGGGCGGGTTTTGCCGCCGACGCCGCGATAAGGTTGCTAAACGGGCTCCTTTTGTGCCGCAACGTCGAGGAGAGTTTCGCCACCCTCGACCTGGCGGTGGTGGACCTGGGCAGCGGGGAAGCCGATTTGGTGAAACTGGGCGCCTGCCCCAGCTTCCTTCGCCGACCTCACGGCGAGGTGCTGGTCGTTGGCAGCCCCGCGCCCCCGCTGGGCATCCTGCGACGCGTGGATCCCGTTCGGTTGCAGCGCACGGTGCGCGAGGGAGACCTGCTGGTGATGGTCACCGACGGTCTGGCCGATCCCACCCGCCGGGGTCGTCGTCCCGACTGGCTGGTGCGGCTGCTGGAAAGTCCATCCTCGCTGGAACCTCAGGCGCTGGCCTCCGAGATCCTTGAGGCCGCCAGGTCCATGGGTGGGCACGGAGACGACATGACCGCACTGGTGGCCGGGTTCTGCGCCAGGTTGCCGGGAGAGGGGAAGACGGACGGTGGCGGCGAAAGCTAAGGGCATCCGGCAGCGCGGGAGGCAAGAAATTGGAGGGCGACAGATTCGTCAAAAGCGTGGCGGCGGCCATCGAACGCCACCGCCTGGCCTCGCCGGGCGACGGCATGCTGGTGGCGGTGTCGGGAGGGCCGGACTCGACGGCCCTGCTCGATGCGCTGGCCACGCTTGCCGACCGCTACCGGTGGCGACTTGTCGTGGGGCACCTGGACCACGGGCTCCGCCCCCAGTCCGAGGCCGACGCCAGGTACGTGGGCGAGCTGGCGTCGGCGCGGGGCCTGCCCTGTGTAATGAAGCGGGTTGACGTGACGGACATGGCCCGGAGCCACCGAACCTCCCTGGAGGATGCGGGCAGGCGGGCGCGTTACGGCTTTTATGAGGAAGTCGCCTGTCGTGAGGGCCTGGCCCGGGTGGCGCTGGGGCACACGCTTGACGATCAGGCCGAGACGGTGCTTCTGCGACTGCTTAGAGGAGCGGGGGTAGAAGGACTGGCCGCGATGGCACCGGCGCGGCCGCTAGGCGAGGCCGCGAGCGTCACCGTGATCCGTCCCCTGCTGGAGATCCCGCGGGAGGAGGTGCTCGCCTACTGCGCCAGGCGGCGTCTTCGCCCGTGCCGGGATCAGAGCAACGAGGATCTCGCGTACTGGCGCAACCGGGTGAGGCACCTCGTGCTGCCGTTGTTGGAGCGTGAGTTTGCCCCCAATGCCCGAGAGATCCTGGCGCGGACCGCGTCCATTTTCCAGGACGAGGCGGCGCTCTTGGCGCTGGATACCGAGCAAGCCATGGCCGCCGCGGTGGTGGAGGCTGGCCGGCATCAGGTGACCTTGGACCGCACGGTGCTAGCGGGTCAGCCGCGCGCACGCGCCCGGCGGGTAGTGCGGCGGGCACTCGGCCTGCCGGGAGTCCACCTTGGGTACGTCCACGTCGAGGCGGTTCTGGAACTGGCGCTCGGGGGAGCCGAGGGTGCGGCGGTGCACCTGCCCGGAGGACTGGCCGCCGCCTGCCGGCCGCCCGGGCTGCTGACGGTGGCTTGTCGCCAAGCGCTCGAGCCGGCGCTCGAGGCCACCTGGCAAGGCGAGGTGGCGTTGAGGGTTCCCGGGGACACCGCCGTACCGGAGCTCGGAGTGCGCTTCCGGACCCGCTGGCTGGACGGTGAGGAGGCGCGGCAGCTCGCGCTGGCGGACCTGCCCCCCGGCACCGCCGTGTGCGACGCGCGCGCGCTCGAGTTCCCGTTGACGGTGCGGACAAGGCGTGAGGGAGACCGCTTCCGACCGCTTGGCATGAAAGGCACGCGTAAGCTGAAGGACTTCCTGATGGGTGTCCGGGTGCCCCGTGAGCGCCGCGACCGTGTGCCGCTGGTCGTCTCCGGTGGACAGATCCTCTGGGTGGCAGGCTACCGGCTTGATGACCGCTTCCGGGTGACTGCCGACACGCCCTGCGGGCTGCGGTTGGATTGCGACCGGGTGCCAGGACCCGGCAGCTAGGCCGACCGATTTATTGCTACACCCTGAGCGGTGTGATACAATTAGGTGCGTTCCGGGGGTCAGGTTCGATGACGATACTGCCGGTCACCGGGGGAAGGAGGCGGCAGCCGGGTGCATCGATTGCTGCGGAGCATCACCTTTTATCTGCTGATCCTCCTCCTGTCGGTCTCCGTCTTCAACTACCTGTCAGGCGAGGGAGCCAAGAGGCAGGAGATAGACTACTCCACCTTCGTGGGTTACCTGGAGGCGGGAAGGGTCGTCTCGGTGACCATTGTCGAAAACCAGGTGACCGGCCGGCTGGACGATGAAACGGAGTTCCGCACGACCATCTTTGCCGACGACCCGTTGGTCATGTCGCTACTGCGCGAGCAGAAGGTTCAGGTCAAGGTGCAGCGGCCGCCGCAGACGCCGTGGTGGAGTACCCTGTTGCTCTACCTGGTTCCGCTCGTCCTGGTGATCGCCGTCGTCTTCTTCATGATGCAGCAGACCCAGGGCGGGGGCAACCGGGTGATGCAGTTCGGCCGCAGCCGGGCCAGGATGTACGGGCCTGATGACAAGCGGCGGGTGACCTTCAACGACGTGGCCGGGTGCGAGGAGGTCAAGGAAGAGCTTCAGGAAATCGTGGACTACCTCAAGCACCCCAAGCGTTATCTGGAGATGGGAGCACGCATTCCCAAGGGAATCCTGCTCATGGGGGCCCCGGGCACCGGCAAGACGCTGGTGGCCAGGGCGGTGGCCGGCGAGGCCGGCGTTCCTTTCTTCTCGATCTCGGGTTCGGACTTCGTGGAGATGTTCGTGGGCGTCGGGGCCTCCCGCGTGCGCGACCTATTCGACCAGGCGAAGAAGAACGCCCCGGCCATCGTGTTCATCGACGAGATCGATGCGGTCGGCCGTCAGCGGGGAGCGGGCTATGGGGGCGGCCACGACGAGCGTGAGCAGACGCTCAACCAGCTCCTGGTGGAGATGGACGGGTTCAGCGTTAACGAGGGGATCATCGTGATGGCGGCCACCAACCGCCCCGACGTACTCGACCCGGCACTGCTCCGTCCGGGGAGGTTCGACCGCCAGGTCGTGATCGACCGCCCCGACCTCAGGGGGCGCGAGGAGATCCTCGCGGTTCACGCGCGCGGCAAACCCCTGGACCGCGAAGTCGACCTCAACCTGCTGGCACGGCGGACGCCCGGCTTCACGGGGGCGGACCTGGAGAACGCGATGAACGAGGCGGCGCTGCTGGCGGCGAGACGGCGGAAGAAGAAGATAGGCATGCAGGAGCTGGAGGAAGCCGTGGACCGGGTCATGGCCGGCCCGGAGCGCAGATCGCGCATCATCAGCGACAAGGAGAAGCGCATCGTGGCTTACCACGAGGCGGCGCACGCGCTGGCCGCCCGTCTGGTGCCCAACGCTGAACCGGTCCGTAAGGTCTCCATCATCCCGCGTGGCACCGCTCTGGGCTACGTGCTGCACCTGCCCATCGAGGACCGCTACCTCATAACCAAGCCCGAGATCCTCGACCGCGTGACCGTGGCGCTGGCCGGACGGGCTGCCGAGGAGCTGGTGTTCAACGAGATCAGCTCCGGAGCGCACGACGACCTGGAGAAGGCCACGCGCCTGGTCCGCAAGATGATCACGGAGTTCGGCATGAGCGAGGAACTCGGCCCGCTGACCTTCGGACAGAAGTACGACTCCCCCTTCCTGGGACGCGACATGGCGCGCGACCGTGACTACTCGGAAGAGGTCGCCGCCGCCATCGATCGGGAGGTCCGCGCGTTCATCCACCACTGCTACACGCGGGCTACCGACCTTCTGCGCAAGAACCGCGACCGGCTGGACCAGATCGCGGAAGCTCTGCTGGAGAAAGAGACGCTCCTCGAGGAAGACCTGGAGGAAGTCCTGGGCAAGGCCGAGCTCAAGCTGGCCCGCAGCCAGTAGGGCCGACACCCGGGAGGACGACACGGGCATGCCGCTTGGCCGCTGGCGCAGGAGGAGGTTGATCCCCCCTCCGGTCCGGGAACTGCTGGCGCACCTCGTCCGGGCGGGGCACCAGGCCTACCTGGTCGGCGGTTGCGTCCGCGACATCGTCCGCGGCCTTGACCCGCAGGACTGGGACGTGACTACCAGCGCTACCCCCGACGAGGTTCTCCGCATGTTCCCGCGTGTGATCCCCACCGGCCTCCGCTACGGCACGGTCACGGTGATGTTGTCGGGGCTGGCGGTGGAGGTCACCACCTTCCGGTCGGAAGCCGGCTACGGTGACTACCGGCATCCCGATCACGTTAGCTTCGTCGGCGACCTGCCCACCGACCTGGCACGCCGCGACTTCACCGTGAACGCCATGGCGATGGACGCTGCGGGAAGATTGCACGACCCCTTCGGCGGCCGCCGTGACCTCCGCCGGCGACTCATACGGGCGGTGGGCGATCCGCGGCAGCGCTTCACCGAAGACGGATTGCGGCTGCTGCGGGCCGTGCGCCTGGCGGCCGAACTCGGCTTCGAGCTGGAAGCGGCCACGCGGCGGGCGCTCCGCGAGCAGGCCGGCCTCCTTGAGCACGTGGCGGCCGAGCGCATCGGTCCCGAACTTCTGAGGACCCTCCTGGCCGGCCACGCGGGGACCGGACTGCGGCTTATGTTCGAGACAGGGCTGCTCGGCCGCATCATTCCCGAAATCGCAGCCGGCGCAAGCGAACCACCATCTTGGGAGCACCTGGTAGCCACCGTGGAGCGTTGTCCCCCAGATCGGGAGCTTCGCCTCGCCGCCCTGCTCCACCACAACGCCGGGGAGACCGAGGCCATCCTCCGCCGCCTGCGGCTGGGCCGGCCGGTCGTGGAACGGGTCGGCAGGCTGGTTCGCCATCACCGGGAGGTGCGCCTGGAGCCGCCGATGCAGGAGGTCGAGCTTCGCCGGCTGGCGGCCAGGGTGGGCCGTGACTGCCTTGGGCCGCTGTGCCTGCTCCGGGCAGCAGACCTGGCGGCCTCGGGCGCGGCGGTGAAGGCCGCACTTGCCGGCTCATTGGAAAGGGTTGGGCGCGTGCTGGCCGCCGATCCTGCCCTCACCGTGGAAGAGCTTGCCGTCGACGGGCACGACGTGCAACGGGTGACGGGGCTTCGCCCCGGGCGGGCGGTGGGGAGGATACTCGCGCGGCTGCTGGATGCGGTGCTGGCAGAGCCGTCGCTCAACCGCCGCGACCGCCTCGAGGAACTCGCCCGGCGCCTGGCGGCGGAGCCCAAAGACGACTGAGACTCCGGAGGTATGCGGGCAGCGTATGGAACGGGTGGAGCTCGGCAGCGGAGTCAGCATGGTCGCCGGCGAGTCCGACGGCAGGTTCCCGTTCAGCCATGCCCTGTTCATCGAGGACCAGACCACGGTGCTTATCGATACCGGCGTCGGGACCCACCGCCTGCGGGGGCTGCCGTGCGCTCCCGACATCATCATCAATTCCCACTTCCACGCCGACCATACCCGCGGGAACCGCCTTTACCCCACCGCTCAGGTGTGGGCGCCGGCGGTCGACGCACGGGCGATTCGACACCGGGAGGCCTTCGTGGAGTTTGCCGGGTACGCAAGGATGGGACGGGGACGCGAGGAGTGGATGCTGAACCGGGTGGGGTACGTCCAGTCGCCGGTCCACCGCGAGCTGTCCGGCGACGAGGAGCTGGACCTCGGCCGCCACCGCCTCCGGCTGCTGCCGACGCCGGGTCATACCCCCGGACACCTTGCCTTCCTTCTGGAGCCTGAAGACATTCTCTTCACCGCCGACATCGACCTCACCTCTTTCGGCCCCTGGTACGGGAACCCCGTGTCCGACGTCGATCGTTTCGAGGAATCCCTGCGCTCTTTGGCGGAGGTGCCTGCGCGGGTGATCGTCACCTCTCACAAGGGAGTGGTGCGCGAGGGGCTGCGGGACCGGCTCGAAAGCTACCGCAAAGCGATAGACGCACGGGATCATCGCTGCCTTGAACTTCTGGACAGGGGGCCTTCCACCGTGGCCGAGCTGGCCGCCCACTGGCCGATTCACGGCAGGCAACTCGAGCCGCTCTGGCTCTATGGGACCTGGGAGCAGGTAATGCTCGAGCATCACCTGGTGAGGCTCGAGCGCCGTGGGCTGGTGCGCCGGGATGCCGACCGTTACCTGCGGGCATCCGGTTGACGGAAGCAGCATAGGCTTGGCGGGGGAACCGCCTTGCGCCTCCTGGTCTTCCGCGTGGGCAGGACCGATGATGCAGGGGTCCTGGCCCAGCTATTCATCGCCTCCCTGGTGGTGGCAGTCGACGGTCAAGCGCTGTCGCCGCTTTTCCCACTGCTGAGCCGACAGTTCGGTGTCGACCCCGGCACGGTGGTGCTGGCCACCGGTGCCTTCCAGACCGGCCTTCTCCTGGCTCCGACCCTGGCCCGGTCCGACCGCCGGGATCGGGTGATGCTCATCGCGGGATTGGCCACCCTGGCCGGCGCCTGCTGGATGTGCGCCGGGGTGAGCCGCTTTTGGCCGTTTGTCGGCGCCCGGTTCCTGGCCGGGCTGGCGTCGGCGGTCTTTGGGCCGGCATTGGGGGCATATCTCGGGGACCGCTTTGCCTACGGCCGCCGGGGACGTGCGGTGGCGCTCACCCGATCGGCGTGGAGCGTCGCGGGGGTAGTGGGGATCCCTCTGGCCGCGTCGGTAGTGCAGAGGGCGGGAACGGAAGCTTTCTTCCGCGCGATGGCCGGTGCGGCGTTGGCCGGCGCGGTCATGCTGGGCCTCGCGCTGCCTCCTGCTTCGGCGGCCGGGCAGCACGGGCCACGGCCGGTACGCCCCGTGTCGTACCGATGGGCGTTTTGGCTGTCGGCGCTTTGGATCGCCGGACCCTGCTGCGTCTTCTTCTTCCTGGCGGCCTACCTGGAGACGCGTTTCGGGCTCTCAACCCCGGCGGTGGGCGTTGCGTTCAGCCTGTGTGCCCTTGCCGGGTTGGCCGGCAGCCTGGCGGGAGGTTGGGCGGCGGACCGGTGGGGCAAGCTCCCCGTAGCCAGAGCCGGCCTGGGACTCATGGCATCGTCGCTCGGCGGCATGCTCGCGACCGCCAAGCTCGTCCCCGTCCTGCTCCTCGCGGCCTTCATGACCCTCGGCCTGGAGCTGGGTTGGGCGGCCTTCCAGGCCATGGCCACCGAGCTCGATCCCCATGGGCGTTCACGGGCGGTAGCCTCCACCACCCTGGGTTACGGCGCCGGAAGCATCGCGGTGGCGGTGTTGTCACCGTGGCTATGGCTAATGGGAGGATTCCCGGTCGCCGTGGCGCTGGGTCTGACCGCTGCGCTGCTGGCCCTGGCGCTGGCCGCAGGGGGCGGGGCATGGGTCCCCCGGGAGGCCGAGGTAGCATAAACTGCGCAGGATGGAAGGCGTCGTCGCGAGGGAGGACGGGCGGATGGAAGGCTTCCGGACCGAACTGGAGGAACTTGAGGAGGAACTGGAGCTGGTCAGGCGAAAGCGTAACCGTGCGGCCGGCGGACCGGCGAGGGACCCCGGCCACGGGATCGCGTCGTGCCCCCCTGGAAACGACGAGGAGGAAGGCGAGCCTGCTCCTCGTGCAACGGACAGGTGAGGTCGGCCGGTCCAAGGCGAGGGGGGGATCTCGGGGTTGCTCACCGATCAGGCCTGGGAAGCGTTGGGCGCGGCGCTCGGCGGGCGACGCGGGCGAATCTGGGAGATAGCCACCGCCATCCACGCCCACCCCGAGGAGGGATGGAAGGAGTTCCGGGCGGCCGCCTGGCTGACGCAGTTCCTCCAGGCCGAAGGGTTCACCGTCAGGCAACCGGTGGCCGGCCTGCCCACCGCCTTCACCGCCGAGTGGGGAGCGGGCGGCAAGAAACCCTCCGTGGCCTACCTGGCGGAATATGATGCCCTTCCCGAACTGGGACACGCCTGCGGTCACAATCTGATCGCGGCGGCCGCCGTGGGGGCCGCGGCCGCTCTGCGGCAGGTGATGGCGGACACCGGTACCGGGGGAAGGGTGCTGGTGCTGGGAACTCCTGCCGAGGAAACGGGCGGGGGCAAGCTGCGGCTGCTCGATGCGGGGCTGTTCCAGGGAATCGATGCCGCCTTCATGATGCACCCCGCCGGCCGTAACCGCGTGGGTGGCGGCTCGCTGGCCTTGACTCCTGTGCGTCTGGTGTTCCGCGGCCGGGCTGCCCACGCCGCGGCCTCGCCCCAGGAGGGAGTCAACGCCCTGGACGCCGTGATCCAGACCTTCAACGCGGCCAACGCCCTGCGGCAGCACCTCCCGGAGGATGTTCGCCTCCACGGTATCGTCACCCGGGGAGGCGTAGCGCCCAACATCGTTCCCGACCTGGCCGAGGCCTACTACTACGTGCGGGCGGCCACCGCCTCCGGTGTCAGGCACGCACTGGGCCGTCTGGTGGACTGCGCGCGGGCCGGAGCGGTGGCCACCGGAGCCTCGCTGGAGGTAATAGAAGAAGACAGCTACCTCGAGATCATACCCAACCCACCGCTGGAGAAGGAGCTTTCGGAGCTACTGGTCCGCGCGGGGGTCGAGCTCGCCGATCCCGACCCCGACGGAGGCCTGCGCGGCTCTACCGACTTCGGCAACGTCACCCGCGCCGTGCCCGCGGCATCGTTCACGCTGGCCATCTGCCCGCCCACGATCGCCGTTCACAGCCGCGATTTCGCCGCCGCGGCCATCTCGCCTGAGGCCGAGCTGGCCGTCTGGCGAGCCTCGCTGGCGATGGCCGCGGTGGGGCTCAAGGTGCTCGGTGACCCCGCGTTGCTCGGCGCGGCCCGGGTCGCCTGGAAGGAGCGCATGGTCCACTCCCCCGCCGAATAAGCTGACCTTCGGCAGGTGGGGGGGGCGAGGGCCGATGGTGGTCAAGCTGGGACGGGTTGGCCTCGGGCTGGCGATCGTGCTGGTGCTGGCGGGGGCCGTCTGGTGGCTCTGGCCGGTCGAGGCGGGGCTGGTGCGTGAGCCTTGCTTCCAGGTGCGGTGGGCGGCAGCCGCCTCGGGCGAGGGCGTAGGGTGGATTGAAGGAGCGGATGGCCTGCGCTACGGTCCCCAGAGCTTCACCGTGGGATCGGACGGTCGCCTGCTGATCGCCGACACCTTTCGCCGGCGCCTGCTGGTGGTCCAGCCCGGCGGCAAAGAGACGGCGTGGTGGGCTCTGCCCGAAGGCTTCACCTGCACCGACCTGGCGGTTGACGGCGCCGGCCGTCTTTACCTGGTGGACGGGCGCTCCTGCCGGGTTCTGAAGCTGGACCGGCAGGGAGGTAGACTGTGGGAGAGAACCGTCCTGGGTCAGGAGGCGACGACCGCCGACCTGGCCATGGTAGAGGCGGTGGTGGCCGATGCCGGGGGTCGGCTGATGGTGTTGGGCTACCTCCTGGACGACGCCCGGTATCGGCGATCGGTCAGCCTGCTTGGGGATGGGGATGAGACGGTACTGGTCGCCCGCGAGATCGGCCGCTCGGGACAGCCGCTGAGCGTCAGCGGAGTGTTGGACGCCTTCGTCCGCGGGATGGCCGCCGGGCCACAAGGTCGGTTCTACCTGTATGTCCAGGACGCGGGCGAACAGCACGGCAGGTTGCTGGAGCTCGCCGCAACCGGGCGGGTTGTACGCGAGGTTTCGCTTTCCGAGGCAGGCCTGCCGCCGTCGGCCCGCCTCGCAGGCGTGGACGGTCGAGGACGGGTGTATTTCGCCGCCTTCGTCCCCGGCGACCAGGGGATCCTGTGGGTGCTGGAGCCGAACGGCCGGATGAAGGCCTCGCACTTGCTCGGGTCGCCGGGCCGGGTCAGCGCGGGGGTAACGGTCCGCGTAACGCGGGACGGCACGATCTACACCGCCCGCAGTACGCATTCGGGAATGGAATACGAAAGCTGGCGACCCGTGCTGGTGCCGCGGCTTCTCGGCCGGCTACGGTCGTCGTCACCGAGGTGACCTGGGTGAGAAGGTTGCTCGAGAGCGTTCCGAACTTCAGCGAGGGCAGGTGCCGCGCTACCATCGAGAGGATCCTCGAGCCCGCGTACGCGGTGCCGGGGGCGCGGGTGCTTGACTGGTCGTCGGATGCCGACCACCACCGCACGGTGGTCACCCTGGTGGGAGAACCCGGCGCAGTGCTGCAGGCGGTGAAGGCGATGACCGCGCGGGCGGTGGACCTCATCGATCTCCGCCGGCATCGCGGCAGCCATCCCCGCATCGGTGCCATGGACGTGATCCCTCTGGTGCCGCTCGGCGAGATGCCGATGCAGGAAGCGGTGGAGCTGGCGCATTCGCTCGCGGCTGAGCTGGCCGAAACCCACGGCATTCCTGTGTACCTGTACGGTGAGGCGGCCACGCGCCCTGAGCGTCGCGACCTGAGTCGGGTGCGTGAGGGGCAGTTCGAGGGGCTGTCCGAGGCGATACGGCAACCCGAACGCAGACCCGACTGCGGACCTGCCCGCCTCCACCCGACGGCGGGAGCCGTCGCCGTCGGGGCACGGGGCCCCCTGATAGCCTACAACGTGAACCTGGCGACGGCCGATCTGGCGGTAGCGAAGCGCATCGCCCGGCAGGTAAGGGAGTCAAGTGGAGGTCTGCCGGCGGTCAAGGCCATCGGCCTTGCCCTCACGGATCGTGGCCAGACGCAGGTTTCCATGAACCTGACCGACTTTAGGCGCACCTCGCTGGGCACCGCCTTCCAGGCGGTGGCGGAGGCCGCCGCGGCGATGGGCGTCAGCGTTGTGGAAAGTGAGATCGTCGGCCTGGTCCCGGCCGAGGCTCTGCTTGAAGAAGCCGCGCGGTGCCTGCGACTGCGCTCCTTCGAGTCCCGGCAGGTGCTGGAACTGCGCCTGCTGGAGGAGGATGCAGGCGCAGGATCGCACGCCGGCGGTCATCCGCAGCAAGGGAGGGTTTGCGAACTGGACAAGCCGATTTTCGGACAGATGAACCTGACCGCGTTCGTCGAGCAGGTGGCTTCCGCATCACCCGCTCCCGGAGGGGGAACCGTCTCGGCGGTGGCCGGTGCCCTGGCCGGTGCCCTCGTCGCCATGGTGGCGCGGCTGTCCCTGGCCCGCGAGGTAGGTGTACCCCGTGACGAGCTCGAGCGCCTGGTGGCCGAGGCCGAGGCCGGGTGGCACCGGCTGCTAGAGCTTTCGTCCCGAGATACCGAGGCATACCTTTCGGTGCTCGAGGCCTACCGGTTGCCCAAGGGCAGCGAAGAGGAACGGGCCCGGCGCCGTAGCGCGATAGAGGCCGCGTTGCGGCAGGCAGCCGAGATCCCGCTGGAGGTGGCGGGCATTGCCAGGGAGCTCCTGGCGGCCGCCCAGCTCCTGGGGCAGGCGGGGTATCCGCCGGCGGCCACCGACGCGCAGGTTGCCGCCTTGTTGGCGCGAGCGGCCATCGCCGGTGCCCTGGCCAACGTGCGGGTCAACCTGGAGTCGATGCGCGACGCCGAGATCAAGGCGGTGTTGCACTCCCGCCTCGCGGAACTGGAGGCCGGGCAATAGGACGACATGTGCGAGGGGATGGAGACGCCAGAAGGTAGGGAGCTTGCCCTGGCCGATCTGCGGACGGTGCGCCTTGGCCGGCCCCTGCTTTTCTTCGATCGCCTGGACTCGACGAGCACCTACGCGGCAGAGCTGGGTCGTTCGGGCTGGCCGGAGGGAACCGCGGTGCTGGCCGCCACCCAGACCGCCGGACGCGGCCGGCGGGGTCGCGTTTGGTTCTCGCCTCAGGGAGGCGGGGTGTGGCTGAGCGTGCTTCTGCGGCCCCCGGTACCTGCCGGTGAGGCCCCGCGGATGAGTTTGGCCGCGGCGGTGGCTACCGCCGCGGCCATACGTCGTGTAAGCGGGCTTGGCTGCGACCTCAAGTGGCCCAACGACCTTCTGCTCGACGGTCGCAAGGTGGCCGGCATCCTGACGGAAGCCTTCGCGGCGTGTGATCACGCTGCCTTCTGGGTGGTGGGAGTCGGGATCAACCTGGCGGTGCCCGAGTCCCAGTGGCCCCCGGACTTGCGTGCAAAGGCCACTTCCCTGGCGGCGGCGGGCAGGCAGGTCCACGCTCACGACCTGGTGGGAGCCTTGCTGGAGAGCCTGGAGGCCGCCTACTTCGGGCTGTTGGGCGGGGAGTGGGATGAGTTGCGGGCGGCGTGGATTGCGGGCTCGAGCATGATGGGGCGGAAGGTCATGGTCCGAGGAGCCGGCGGCACGGCGCTGGGGGTGGCCGTGGACCTCGGGCCGCTGGGCGAACTCGTGCTGGAGCTTGAGGACGGCACCCGCCTGGCCGTCACCTCGGGCGAGATATCCATATCATGCTGAGGAAATCCCCCTTTTCCTCGCTCCCGTGTTGCTGTACAATGAAGGAGAAAACATAAAACAACGGCACGCTGCGGCATCACGCCTGAGGAGGCGCCACGGGGCCTCCGGGGGCGGGCGGCGACCACGTTCCGTAACCTGACGCGGAGGGCGGCAGCGCCTGAGGCGAGGGGGAAGCGGCGACACGGCATCATGCGGCTTCGCCCGTCCTCCACGGGCGGAGCCGCTTGTCGTGAGGAGGGGTTGACGGGGTGGAGTCGAGGATAGCGGTCATGGCCATCCTGGTGCTCGAGCGCGAAGCGTCCGCCCGGGCCGTCCAGGAGATCCTCAGTCGGCACAGCGAGATCATCGTCGGACGCATGGGTATTCCCTACCGGCAGCGGGATCTGTCGGTGATCGCCGTGATCGTCGACGGCACCACCGACCAAATCGGGGCGCTCAGCGGCCAGCTCGGGGGTTTGCGAGGGGTGAAGGTGCGCACCACCATGGCCCCGCCGCTCGGGGGACAGGGAGACGCCGAAGATGGCTTGTGATTTCCTGCGACTCCTCGAACGCCTTGCCGAGGCGCCCGAGGCCGCTGACGTCCGCGACGTCGAGCGTTTGCTGGCGGCCTCTCCCGGGGATGAGGCCGACCATCTGTTCGCCCTGGCCGATCGGGTTCGGGCCCGCCAGGTGGGCGACGCGGTTCACCTGCGCGGTGTGGTGGAGTTCTCCAACCACTGCGTGGCAGACTGCCACTACTGCGGCATCCGCCGCTCCAACTCCACCCTGGAACGGTACCGCATGTCGCCGGACGAGATACTCACGGTGGCCAGACGAGGGGCCGAGCTCGGGGTGGGCACGGTGGTGCTGCAGGCAGGCGAGGACCCATGGTACGACCGCGATATGCTGGCGGATCTCATCGCACGCATCGCGGGCGAACTCCCGGTGGCGGTCACGCTTTCGCTCGGCGAGCGGAGCTATGAAGACCTCGCGGCCTTTCGCCGGGCCGGCGCTTCGCGCTACCTGCTCAAGCACGAAACCAGCGATCCCGAGCTGTTCGGGCACCTGCGACCGGGCCGCGAGCTCGCCCGGCGGCTGCAGGGGCTGAGATGGCTGCGGGAGCTGGGCTACCAGGTGGGTTCCGGCAGCATCGTGGGCTTGCCCGGACAGACGCTGTCATCGCTGGCGGCAGACATTCTCCTGCTCCGCGAGATGGACGTGGAGATGGTGGGAGTGGGTCCGCTGGTCCCCCATCCCGCCACGCCGCTGGGTTACCTTCCACCGGGCTCCATTCCCCTGACCTTGCGTTTCGTGGCGGCGACCCGCCTGCTCTTGCCGCAGGCGCACATCGCCGCGACGACCGCCCTGGCCACCCTGCATCCGCAGGGGAGGGAAATGGCGCTGCGTGCCGGCGCCAACGTGGTGATGCCCAATCTGACCCCGCTCGAGTACCGGCGAGCCTACGAGATCTACCCCGGCAAGGCCTGTCTGGACGAAGAACCGGAGCACTGCTTGGGTTGCCTGAGGGCACGCATCGAGGCCCTGGGGAGAACCGTGGGCACGGGGCGCGGCGACAGCCCGCGCTTCACAAGGGAGGCGAAGGCAAGTGCTGGTGAACTCGGGGTTTATTGACATGCCGGCCATCGAAGAATACCTGGCGGCCGGACGGACCGCCTCGCCCCGACGCGTGGCGGAGCTCATCGAAAAGGCCAGGCTGGCCCGAGGTCTTGAGCCGGCGGAGGTTGCCTGCCTCCTGTGGATCGACGACCCCGAACTCGAGGATCGGCTGTTCGCCGCCGCCCGCGAGGTAAAGGAACGCATCTACGGCAAGCGAATGGTGCTGTTCGCCCCGCTTTACATCTCCAACCACTGCGTCAACGACTGCGCCTACTGCGGATACCGTCGGACCAACCATGATCTTCCGCGGCGCCGACTGACCCCGGCGGAGATCGCCGAGGAGGTGGTCGCCCTCGAAGCCATGGGGCACAAGCGGCTGGCGCTGGAAACGGGGGAGGACCCGGCCCACTGCCCCCTGGACTACGTGCTGGAGGCCATCGCCGTGATCTACAGCACGTGGCATGACCGTGGCAACATCCGCAGGGTGAACGCCAACCTTCCGGCGATGAGCGTGGATGAATACCGCAGGCTGAAGGCGGCGGGCATCGGCACTTACGTCCTTTTCCAGGAGACCTACCATCTCCCCACGTATCGGCGACTGCACCGCGGCCCCAAGGCCGACTACCTGTGGCACCTTGGAGCCATGGACCGCGCCATGGAGGCAGGGATCGACGACGTGGGTATCGGTGCCCTGTTCGGGCTGTACGACCATCGCTTCGAGGTCATGGGGTTGATCCTGCACGCCCTTCACCTCGAGCAGAAGTTCGGAGTCGGACCCCATACCATCTCGGTGCCTCGCCTGCGACCGGCAACCGGGGTACGCCCGGCCGAGTTTGCCTATCCCGTGTCGGACCGGGACTTCAAGCGGCTCGTCGCCATCCTTCGGCTGGCGGTGCCCTATACCGGCATCATCCTTTCCACCCGCGAGCGGCCCGAGCTGCGGGACGAGCTGTTCGCCCTGGGCGTCTCGCAGCTGAGCGCCGGTTCGTGTACCGGGGTCGGGGGTTACGCGCGGGGAGAGCATGCCGCCACGCAATTCGAGGTGGAGGACCACCGCAGCCCCGACGAGATCATCCGCAGCCTGGCCGTCTCCGGCTACATTCCCAGTTACTGCACGGCCTGTTACCGGCAGGGTCGGACCGGCGACCGCTTCATGCAACTGGCCAAGACGGGCGAGATCGGCAACGTCTGCCAGCCCAACGCTATCCTCACCTTCAAGGAATACCTCCTGGATTACGCCTCGCCGGCCACCCGCGAGGCGGGCGAGCGCGCGATCGCCGCCCACCTCGAGGAGGTGAGTTCGCCCGCCGTGAGAGAGGAAACGGTTCGCCGTCTCAAGCGCATCGAGGCGGGTGAGCGCGACCTGTATTTCTAGGAGGGAGAAAGATGAAAGGCACTCCCCGCGGCGCCCGGCTACGCATCGCCCTTGTGGGCCGCCGTAACGCCGGCAAGTCCAGCTTGATAAACGCGCTCACCGGTCAGCAGACGGCCATCGTGTCCGAGATTCCGGGGACCACCACCGATCCGGTCTTCAAGGCCATGGAGCTGCAGCCTCTCGGCCCCGTGCTCTTCGTGGACACGGCAGGGTTGGACGATGCCGGAGTGCTGGGTGAGCAGCGGGTGTCCCGCAGCCGGCGGGCCCTGGACAGCGCGGATCTGGTCATCCTGGTAGTGGACGCCACGGTGGGGATCGGGTCCTGGGAAGAAGGGGTCTGCCGCCGGGCGGCCGAGCGGGGCGTGCGGCTGCTCGTGGCGTGGAACAAGGTCGACCTCGTCGCCTCTTTGTGTGAGCTCCCCGCGCTGCCGGGGAAGTTTCCTCTGGTAGCGGTGAGTGCGCGTACCGGGCAGGGGGTCGAAGATCTCCGTCAGGCCATCATCCGTGCCGCTCCGGCCGACTGGAGCGGTCAGCCCATCATCGCCGACCTGCTGTCACCGGGGGATACCGTGGTGCTGGTGGCTCCTCAGGACATCGAGGCTCCCCGAGGAAGGCTGATCTTGCCGCAGGTGCAGACCATCCGCGAGATCCTGGATGCAAACGCGGCGGCCTGTGTGGTCAAGGAGGACGGCCTTGAGCGCATGCTCGGCGAACTCGGGCGGCCGCCGCGGCTGGTGGTTACCGATTCGCAGGTCTTCCGGGCCGTCGAGCGCATCACGCCGCCGGAGGTACCCCTTACCTCGTTCTCCATTCTTTTCGCTCGCCACCGCGGCGATATCGCCCAGCTGGTGGCGGGCGCCGCGGCCGTCGACCGCCTCGAGCCCGGGGACGAGGTACTGGTGGCCGAGGCCTGCACCCACCACCCCATCGGCGACGACATCGGCCGCGTGAAAATCCCCCGCCTGCTCGAGGAGAGGGTAGGCGGAAGGCTCCGTTTCACCTGGGTGGCCGGCGGCGATTTCCCCGACGCGCCCGGACGCTTCCGACTGGTGGTGCACTGTGGTGCGTGCATGATCGGCCGCCGCGAGATGCTGCTCAGGTTACACCAGTTGAAGACGGCAAACGTGCCCGTCGTCAACTACGGGGTGCTCATCGCCTGCCTGCTCGGCATCCTGGAACGGGCGCTCGGTCCCGTTCCCGGTGCCCTCGAGGCCTGGCGGCGGGCTAGAGCTGAAACACCACCTTGCCGCAGCGGCCGCTGCGGACCAACTCAAAGGCTTCCTCGAACTCCTCCAGCCGGAAACGGTGGGTGATCACCGGCTTCGGGTCCACCTGTCCGGATGCCAGCAGCTCCCGCGTCTGGTACCATGTGGCATACATGCGTCGGCCGGCGATGCCCTGAACCGTCAGTCCGCGCATCACGATGTCGTTGGCAAGGTCGATCTCCAGCGGCCGGGAAGGCAACCCCAGCAGTGCAACCCGGCCGCCCAGACGCGCCATCTTGAATCCCTGGGTGACGGCGGCCGGGTGTCCCGACATCTCCAGCACGACGTCCGCGCCCTCTCCCTCCGTGCGCTCGAGGATGAACTCGAGCGGATTGGTTGCTCCGGGATCCACGACCTCCGTAGCTCCCATGCGGGAGGCAAGGTCCCTGCGGTACGCGGAGGGTTCCATGGCCCACACGCGCGAGGCGCCGCAGGCCCGGGCCACCGCAATGGCCAGCAGGCCGATGGGGCCACATCCCAGCACCGCCACGGTGCACGCCGCCACCTCGCCGGCAAGCACGGTGTGAACCGCGTTGCCCATCGGTTCCTGTATGGCGGCGATCTCCGGCGCCATGTCGCGGGGGTTGTCGAGCGCGTTCTCCTCCGGGATCACCACGAACTCGGCGAAGGCACCGTCGCGGTCCACCCCCAGGATGGAAGTTTTCTCGCAGACGTGGGCGCGGCCGACGCGGCACAGAAAGCACCGCCCGCAGACGACGTGGGTCTCGGCGGAGACCAAGTCACCGGGCGCGAAGGATCGGACTTCCGCGCCCACCTCCTCCACCGTTCCCCCGAACTCGTGGCCGAAGATCAGCGGTGGTTTCAGGCGACCCGCCGCCCAGGCGTCCCAGTTGTAAATGTGCAGGTCGGTCCCGCAGATCGAGGCGGCCTTGACGCGGACCAGCAATTCACGGGGACCGGGACGGGGCGCAGGTACTTCGATCAGCTCGGCTCCGGGACCGGGCTTGCGCTTGGCGAGAGCACGCATGCGGCCGAGGCACCTCCGGGAGTCGGATTGGGTTTGCGCAGACCGCCTGCTGTGTGTTCCTCCAACATGCGGGATCCTCCTGCCGCCCGTGGCGTAGTATGTTCCTGGCGGCGCGGCGCATTGTCAAGCGGCTGCCCGGCATGTTATGCTTTGAGTGCGTGGGAGGACTCAGGGCAGTGATACGCCTGAAGATCGATCGGATAGGCATCGATCCGCGAGACCAGTCGGCGGTGATCGTCCTAAAAGACGAGGCCGGTAACCGTCTTCTGCCCGTGAGCATTGGCGGCTACGAGGCCCAGGCCATCGCCATGGCCATCCAGGGGATACGGCCGGCACGCCCCCTCACCCACGACCTCTGCAAGAGCATGCTGGACTCGCTGGACGTCACCCTCTCCATGGTGCTCATCGACGATCTTCGTGAACAGGTCTTCTACGCCCAGATCACGCTGAACGTGGACGGGCGGACCATCGAAATCGATTCCCGCCCCAGCGACGCCATCGCCCTGGCGGTAAGGGCCAACTGCCCCATTTTCGCCCTGGAGAAGGTGCTGGACGCCGCGGGAGTCCCCGAGGGGGAAGGCGACGATCCCGAGGGAGATCCCCCGGTGCACTGAAAGCCCTCCACCCCGTCTCCCCGAAGGCGGACGGCGCCTGCGTGCGTTCTCCATCGGCAAGCTCACCGTGGACAATCCGTTCGTGCTCGCCCCCATGGCCGGTGTGACCGACGCCGTCTTCCGCCGCCTCGCCTTGCGCCAGGGTTGTGCCCTGGCCTTCACGGAGATGGTCAAGGATCTCGCCGTGCTCCACGGCAACCCGCGGTCCCTGGCCATCGCCACCGTCGACCCTGCCGACGGCCCGGTCGGGGTGCAGCTTTTGGGGTCGGACCCGCAGACGCTGGCGCGGGCGGCCAGAATGGCCGAAGCCCAAGGAGCGGCGCTCGTCGACCTGAACCTGGGTTGCCCGTCTCCCCGTGTCCTGCGCAACGGTGAGGGGGCGGCGCTGCTCGAGCATCCTGACCGGGTCGCGCGATTGGTGGAGGCGATGGTCGCCGCCGTGACCGTTCCGGTGACGGTGAAGCTCAGGCGCGGCCTTGTACCGGGAGAGGAGACCGCACCGCGGGTGGCCAGGGCGGCGGTGGCTGCAGGGGCCTCCGCCGTCACCTGCCATGGTCGGTACGCCAGCCAGTTCTACTCGGGCCGGGCGGACTGGGGGGTCATAGGCCGCGTGTGCGAGGCGGTGGAGGTGCCGGTGATCGGCAACGGCGATGTGGATTGCGGTCCGGTCGCCCAAGACCGCCTGGAATCCACCGGCTGCCGCGGGATCATGATCGGGAGGGCCGCCCTGGGCAATCCGTGGCTCTTCCGCGAGCTGCTGGATCACCTGAAAGGCGTCCCCGTCAAAGAGGTCAGTGCCGCCGAACGGCTGGCGACGGCATGCGAACACCTGGAGGGCTTGGTGTCGCTTCACGGTCCGCGGTGGGGGACGCTGGCCATGCGCAAGCATGCCGCATGGTACCTGAGAGGAATTCCGGGGGCAGCCGCCCTGCGCGCCCGGCTGTTCCGTGTAGACACACCCGAAGCGATGGTCGGGCTGCTGCGAGAGGTACTGGGGGGTGACGGTGCTGGAGTTCATCCGCATCGGCGAGAAGCTTGTGAACCGGGAGCGGATCATTCGCGCGGTTGACGAGATACTCCGCCTGCGCGAGCAGGGATGCTCGCAGCAGGAGGTAGCCCGGCGGCTGGCGGTTGACCGAAGTTTCGTCTCACGGCTGGAGAGCCTGGGTGAGGTGCGCAAGGGCGGGCCCATCGCGGTGGTGGGGTTTCCGATCGCCAACAAGGCGGACATCCTTCAGGTGGTCAGGGAAGAAGGGGTCGACTACGCTTTCATGCTCACGGAGCAGGAGCGATGGGACTTTCTGGAGCGGCCCGGCACCGAGATCTTCGGCGAGATCATGGCCCTGGCCGCGGAGATCCGCAAGTGCCGGGCGGTCATTGTCCTGGGAGCGAACCGTCCCGCCCAGTTTCTGCAGGCCTTCCTGGCTCGTGATGCGGCGGTCTTCCAGCTTCACCAGCTTCCCGGCAGCGAGGGGGCCTTCGATCCCGAGGAGGTCAGGCGCGTGGTGCGAAACCTCAAGACCAGCTGACGGCTTTCGCCCGCGGGACAGCATTTTCTCCTGGAGGAGCGAGCGGCTGATGAAGGTCTTCGGCGGACGGGCAACGCGGGAGTTGACGGAGGCGATCTGCGCCCACCTGCAGATCGAACCCGGTGCCGTTGATATCTGGAAGTTCAGCAACGATAATACCTTCGTCCGGGTATTGGAGAACGTCCGGGAGGAGGATGTCTTCATCGTCCAGACTTCCTGCCCGCCCGTGGACGAGGCCCTGGTGGAGCTGCTGATCCTGGTCGACACCATGCGTCGGGCTTCGGCCAGGAGGATCACGGCGGTACTCCCCTACTACCCGTATGTCCGTTCCGACAAGAAGGACCAGCCGCGGGTGCCGATCACCGCCCGCCTCGTTGCCGACCTGTTGGCCACCGCCGGGGTGCACCGCGTCATAACCGTCGATCTCACCGCCGACCAGATACAGGGGTTTTTCACCTCACCCGTCGACCACCTGACGGCACAGCCCATCTTGGCGCAGTACTTCGCCCAAAAGAAGTTGGCCCGACCCGTGGTGGTCGCGCCGGACCCGGGTGCCGTCAAGCGGGCGCAACGGTTCGCCGAGCGTCTAGGAGCCCCGGTCGCCTTTGTCGACAAGCGGCGCGTGGGAGGAGATGCCGAGGTCCGGGCGACTACGGTGGTCGGGCAGGTTGACGGATGCCAGGCGATCCTCGTGGACGAGGAGGTCGACCGCGGCGGGTCGGCGCTGGAAGCCACCGAGCTGCTGCTGGACAAAGGGGCAAGTGAGGTCTACCTGGCGTGCACCCATGCCGTCCTGTCGGGGCCCGGTGTGGCCCGCCTTTCGGGCTCCGCGTTGAGTGAGGTGGTGGTTACCGACACCGTCCCCATCCCCGTCGACAAGCGTTGGGACAGGCTGACGGTGCTGTCCATCGCCCCCCTCATCGCCGAGGCCATGCGGCGCACCCATACCGGCGAATCGGTCAGTGTGCTGTTTCAGTAGCACCGGTGCTCGGTGCCATGGGTGTCGCGCCCTCCCAGCATCTGCCGACCGTTCCTTGACATGAAGGAAGCGTCGCCGTTATAATTTATCAGCGGATGGCCCGGAGTCCCGAGGCCATCCTTGCTCCATGGTGGGGCTTTCGGGGAGCACCGTCTCCTGCCCCAGCACATAGGCGGACTCAAGGCCTCATACAGTCAGGTGAAACCGGAGCGGGGCTCCTGAACGTGGGCAAGCAGTTCCTGATTGTTCAGAGGGAGGGGCAGAGAACCTGATGGAGGGTAAGGAGGTCATTCTCTCTGCCGAAGGACTCAGAAAGCTGGAGCAGGAACTGGAGCATCTGAAGTCGGTCAGACGCCGCGAGATTGCCGAACGCATCAAGCAAGCAAGGGACTTCGGCGACATCACCGAGAACTCCGAGTACGAGAACGTGAAGAACGAGCAGGCGTTCATCGAAGGCCGCATCCTCACCCTCGAGCGGTTGATCCGAAACGCCGTGCTGCTGGACGACCTGCCGGTCAACCGCGAGATGGTGGCCATCGGCTGCCGCGTTCGCCTCCAGGACCTTGACGGGGGCGGAACCGTGGAGTACGCGATCGTCGGCTCGGCGGAGGCGGACCCACGTGAGAATCGGATCTCCAACGAGTCTCCGGTGGCCCGCGCCCTGATCGGACAAAGAGTCGGATCCGAGGTCGAGGTGGTGGTCCCGGCGGGAACGCTTCATTACCGCATCTTGGAGGTTCTCCCGCTCGTCTCGGCTCTCGGCGATCCCCAGCCGTCACCATCCTGACCGCCCGGAGGTCTTCCATGACCGAGCACTCACCGGAACCGTCGTCGGAGCCAGCGGCTCACGACTTTCTGAAGACCCGCCTGGAGAAGCTCCACAAGCTTGCCGCCCTGGGCATCGATCCCTGGGGTGTTCCCTTTCGCCGGACCCACGCGCCCGGTGAGGTGGTGAACGGATTCGCGGCCCTCGAGGGCAAGCAGGTGACGGTGGCGGGGCGGGTTGTTGCCTGGCGCAGTCACGGCAAGACGGTCTTCTGCGACCTCCAGGACGCCAGCGGACGCCTACAGCTTTACCTGCGTCGCGACCAGCTGGGAGAGGAGTCCTTCGGCCGGCTGGATCTTGTGGACCTGGGAGATCACCTGGGAGCTCGTGGCCGTGTGTTTCGCACGCGCGCCGGTGAGGTAACGGTGGCGGTTGAGGACTGGACGTTCCTCGGCAAGGCCCTGCGTCCGCCGCCTGAGAAGTGGCACGGTCTGAAAGACGTGGAGAGCCGCTACCGGCAGCGATACCTCGACCTCATCGCCAACGCCCGCACGCGCGAGATCCTTCGCATCCGCAGCCTGACCATCCGTGCCCTCCGTCAGGGTCTGGATGAGCGCGGGTTTCTGGAGATGGAGACGCCGGCCATGAGTGCCGTGGTGGGCGGGGCCAACGCCAGGCCTTTCGTAACCCATCATAACGCACTGGACTGCGACTACTACCTTCGAATCTCGCTTGAGCTGTACCTGAAGCGGCTGGTGGTTGGCGGCTTCGATCGGGTGTACGAGATCGGCCGCGTGTTCCGCAATGAGGGAATGTCCTCCCGGCACAATCCCGAGTACACGCTGCTGGAGTTCTACCAGGCTTACGCCGATTACCAGGACATGATGGCGTTGACCGAGGAGCTAATACCCGAGGTAGCCGAGAGGGTGCTGGGAACCACGGTTATCACCTACCAGGGGGCGAGCATAAACCTCGACCCGCCGTGGAGGCGGCTCCCCCTGCGGCAAGCGGTCGCCGACGCGACCGGTGTGGATTTCCTCGCCCTGGACCACGCCGGAGTGCACGAAGCCGCCGTCAGGTTAGGACTTGAGCCCACGCCCGGAACCTCCCGGGCGGCGATCATCGACGACGTCATGAGCCGTTTCGTTCAACCGCAGCTGGTGCAGCCTACCTTTCTGACCGACTACCCGGTGGAGATCTCTCCCCTGGCCAGGCGGCGGCGAGACGACCCCTCGCTGACCTACCGGTTCGAGGCTTTCGTCGGCGGGGTCGAGGTGGCCAACGCCTACTCAGAGTTGAACGACCCGGCGGACCAACGCGCGAGGTTCCTGGAGCAGGCTGCCAGGCGGGATCAGGGTGACGAGGAAGCGCACATGATGGACGAGGACTTCCTCACCGCCCTGGAATACGGTATGCCCCCTACCGGCGGTGAGGGGATCGGCGTCGACCGTCTGGTAATGCTGCTGACCGACGCCCCCTCCATCCGTGAGGTGATTCCCTTCCCGCTACTGCGACCCCGGAAGTAGGCACCCCGGCCATAAATGCAGACTTTTCGGGTAATGGAGGGCACATTCCCCGGACTAAAGGCTGTCATCATGATCCTTACCGAAGTGGGTTGTGCTTTGCCCGGATCCTCAAGTATACTTGTGGTGTCGAGGGCTCTGAACAGGGATTTGCATGAATCGCCACAATATTTGACGCGACTTGGTGCACCCCGCCACACAACTTTGGCCCGATCGCGGGAGGCGGTGCAATGGTGCCGGCCGTGCGCACGCTCACCAGGACGGCCATCCTGCTCGCGTTGACGGTTGCCATCCAGATGTTCAGGTTACCCCAGCCGGTGACCGGTCCGCTAGTCAATGCCATGCTGGTGCTGACGGCGGTCGCGGCAGGGATCGGCGGCGGGATCGCCGTGGGGTTGCTGACCCCCTGGATCGCCTTTGCGAACGGCATCTTGCCGGCGGTGCTCGGGCCGTCCATCCCCTTCATCATGGCCGGAAACGCCACGCTGGTGACGGTCTTCGGCGTTGCCGACCGCGTGGCAGCCAGGATGGGCAGGCCGACCCATCGGAGGGCAGCCCAGGTGGCAGGTGTGCTGGTCGGAGGGTTTTTGAAGTACCTGGTGATATCGTTGGCCGTGCGCTTCTTCATAAACGTTCCGGGTCCCGTGGCGGTGGCCTTGCAGCTGCCCCAGCTCTTCACGGCCTGGACCGGCGGGGCGGCCGCCCTGCTGGTGCTCTGGGGAGCGCACTTTGTGCGGGAGATGGCGCGGTGAAACTTGACGCAGTGGTTCGCTGCCTGGAGGCGCGCGTGCTGTCCGGGGCGCAGCAGCTGGACCGGGAAGCAGTCGGGGCCTACGCGGCCGACCTTTTGAGCGACGTGTTGAACCGCACGGTACCGCATGCGGTCCTCCTCACGGGCCTCACCAATCCGCAGGTCATCCGCACCGCCGAGATCATGGACCTGGCGGCAGTGGTCATCGTTCGCAACAAGCGGGTGAGCCCGGAGCTCATCGCCCTGGCCCAGGACAGGGGACTGGTGCTGCTCGCCACTCACCGGTCGCTTTACGAAAGCTGCGGCCTCCTTTACATGGCAGGACTTCCCCCGGTGCCGTCGGAAACCTTGGACGGGGGCTTGCACGGTGGAGACGCGGAAGCCTGACCAGACAGCGCCAGACGGCCCGGCCAGGCTGGAGTTGGAGTTCGCCGTGGAAGGCCGGGATTTTGCGGCAGCCGGCAACGCCGCAAGCCGCATCAAACGGGCATTGGAGCACGTGGGCTTCGCTGCGCGGGCGGTACGACGGGCTTCCATCACCGCCTACGAGGCCGAGATGAACATCGTCATCCACGCGCGCCGCGGGGTTATCCGTGCCTGCATAACGCCGGAAGCGGTGACGATCACGGCCGACGACGAGGGACCGGGGATACCCGACATCGAGTTGGCCATGCAGGAGGGTTACTCCACCGCGCCGGAGGATATCCGCGAGATGGGTTTCGGGGCAGGCATGGGCCTGCCCAACATGCGCAAGTGCTCCGACCGGTTCTCCATCGAGAGCCGCGTCGGCCAGGGAACTGCCGTCAGGGCGGTCATAAGGAACGAGAGGCGTGGCACCGAGGGAAGGGGCCTTGACCGGTGAGTTATTTCCACTCGGTAACCCTCGAGCGGGAGAAGTGCAAAGGGTGCACCAACTGCATCAAGCGCTGCTCCACGGAGGCCATCCGGGTGCGGGAAGGCAAGGCGCGCATCCTGGAAGAAAGGTGCGTGGATTGCGGGGAGTGCATCCGCATCTGCCCCAACCAGGCCAAGGTGGCGGTGACCGATAAGCTCGAGCGCCTCAAGGAGTTTCGTTATAACGTAGCCCTTCCCGCGCCGGCCTTCTTCGGACAGTTCGGGCGGGAAGTGGATCCGGAGCGGGTGATGGACGGGCTGCTCCGGCTGGGCTTTGACCACGTGGTGGAAGTGGCGCTGGGCGCCGACGCGGTAACCTGTGCCATCAGGTGGTACATGGAGGAGCACGCGCGTCCGCGACCCCTGATCTCGTCGGCCTGTCCTGCCGTCGTCCGGCTCATCCAGGTACGCTTCCCAAGCCTGGTCGACCACATCATACCCCTGCAGACGCCTATGGACGCGGCCGCCCTGATCGCCCGACGTGAGGCGAGGGAACGCGAGGGCTTGAAAGACGAGGACATCGCGACCTGGTTCATCACCCCGTGCCCGGCCAAGATGACCGCCATCCGGCAACCCGTAGGCGTGCAGCGGTCCGAGGTAACCGGGGCCTTCAGCATGTCGGAGATATACGGCCTGCTGCTGGGCGTGATGTCGCAGGCTCGTGAAGACGGCGGGCTGTGCCGCGCTTCCGCGCTGGGACTGGGCTGGGGGCGCGCGGGAGGCGAAAATCACGCCATCGGTACCGGTGCCCTGCTGGCCGTGGACGGCATTCACAACGTCATCGCGGTACTCGAGGAGGTCCTGCGGGACCGCCTGCAGGACCTTGATTACCTCGAACTGCAGGCGTGCGTGGGCGGCTGTGTGGGAGGGCCGCTGGTCACCGAGAACCCCTTCGTGGGACGCACCAACCTGCGTGTGCTGACCGAGCGTCTTGCCGACGTGCATCCGGGCCTGCCCGTCGATGCGTCCCGGCAGATTTTCAAGTCCGGTCAACTCGCCATGCGTTGCCGCATCGAGCCGCGCCCGGTGATGAAGCTGGATGAAGATATCGCCCGGGCCATCAGCAAGACCGAACAGCTTGAACGGGTGCTGGCAAGCCTGCCCGGTTTGGATTGCGGCTCATGCGGCTCGCCGCATTGCCGCTCGCTAGCCGAGGACATCGTGCGCGGCAGCGCCTTCGAGACCGACTGCATCTTCAAGTTGCGCGAGCAGGTACACGCGCTGGCGAAGGAAATGCTCGAGCTGGCCCAGAAACTGCCGCCTGCGATGCGGCAGGGAGAGGAAGCAAGCCGCGCCGACAAGGATGGGGAGACATGAAGGTCAGTCTGCAGCAGATCATCAACGAGCTCGAACTCTCGGAGGCCCTGCCCGGAGTGGGGAAGGACCGGACGGTGAGCGGTGCCTACTGCTCGGACCTTCTCAGTGACGTGATGGCCCATGCCCAGCCGGGTGATGTCTGGCTCACCCTGCAGACGCACCAGAACATCGTGGCGGTGGCCGTCATGGCCGAGCTTGCAGCCATCATCCTCACGCGGGGTATGCGGCCCGATCCCGATACGCTGGAGAAGGCCTCGCGCGAAGGGGTACCGCTGCTCACCACGCAGCTTCCGGCGTTCGAGGCAGCAGGCCGCCTGTACTGCATGTTCCGGCGGGAGCGGGGTGAATGCTGAGGGAGTTCCCGGCCGACCTGCACGTGCACAGCGCGCTGTCGCCGTGCGCGGCTGACGAAATGACTCCCGAAGCCCTGGTCAGGCGTGCTCGATCGCAGGGGGTCGCCCTGCTGGCGGTGACCGACCACAACTCGGCCGCCAACGTCGCGGCGGTGATGGCCGCGGCACATGCCCGCCAGGTGGCGGTGGTGCCGGGGGTGGAGCTGCAAACGCGCGAGGACGTTCACCTGCTATGCCTTTTTGGCGAGCTCGAAACGGTCCTGGATTGGCAGGACGCCATCTACCGCGCCCTGCCGGCGCGGAAGAACCGGGAGGAGTTGTTCGGGCCGCAATGGCTGTACGATGTTGCCGGCAGGCTCATCGGCAAGCTGGACCGGTTGCTTTTGGCCGCGACCAGTTTCTCGGTGGAACAGGCGGTCGCGGAGGTGAGGGCACGCGAGGGTGTGGTGATCCCCTCCCATGTCGACCGCCCCGCCTACAGCCTGCTCGGGCACCTGGGTTTTCTTCCCCCCGAGCTGGGGGTGGAGGCGTGCGAGGTGTCGCGGCGGGCCGACCCGGCGGAGGTACGGCAACGCTTTCCGAGCCTCAAGCATGTGGAGCTGGTGAGCTTTTCCGATGCCCACAGGCTGGACGAGATCGACCGTCCCCGCACCGTCTTCCTCCTCGAGCAACCCTCGCTGGCCGAGATCAAGAAGGCGCTGGAGGGGCGGGATGGGAGGAGGGTGACGGTGCGCGGACTGCCGGTGAATTGACATCATGTTCCCGCACACCGCTTGAGGAGATGGAGGGAAGCACCTGTGAGTCAGGCAACCTGCTGTAAGGGTTCGGCACACGGCACGGCACTTGACGAGGCGAAGCTCGCCGCACTGGACGCCGTCATCGCCAAGTACCGTGGCTCACCCGGGGCACTCATCTCGGCCTTGCACGAGGCACAGGAAGTCGTGGGCTATCTCCCCCAGGAGGTCCAGGTCCGGGTGGCGGAAGGCCTGGGGGTACCCTTGAGCGAGGTCTACGGCGTGGTCAGCTTCTACGCGCTGTTTTCCATGAAGCCCAAGGGCAGGTTCAAGATCAGCCTGTGCAAGGGTACTGCCTGCTACGTCCGCGGCGCTCCCCACGTGCTGGAGCGCTTGGAGAAGGAGCTCGGCATCACGGCGGGCGACACCACCGATGATGGGATGTTCTCACTGGATGTTGTGAGGTGCCTGGGCGCCTGTGGCCTCGGTCCGGTGATCACCATCAACGAGGACGTTCACGCACGCCTTAAGCCCGACCGCGTTCCCGGGGTGCTTGAAGCCTACCGCCGGGCGGATCGCGGCTAGGTCTCAAGACATGCGCGAACTGGCCCTCCACGTTCTGGACATCGTCCAGAACTCGGTGGAAGCTCAGGCCTCGCGAGTGGAGATCGCGGTCGAGGAGGACGTTGCCGCCGGCTTCCTGAAGATTACGATTGCCGACGACGGACGGGGTATGGACGAGGAGATGGTGCGGAAGGTTCAAGACCCCTTTGTGACCACGCGTCGCACCCGTCGCGTAGGGATGGGCCTGCCCCTGCTGGCATCGGCAGCCCGGCAGACCGGTGGTACGGTCACGGTGGAGTCGGCGCCGGGACGCGGAACGGTGGTTACGGCCACCTTCGGGCTACACCACCTGGACCGGGCGCCGCTGGGGGACATGGCCGCCACCGTCGCCGTCATCCTGGCGGGCAACCCGGGGCTTGCCCTGCGCTATCGGCACCGGCGGGGTGACTCGGAGTTCGTGTTCGACACCAGAGAGATTGAACGACAGGCTGGCCCGGTTCCGTGGGGTGACCCGCAAGCGGCGGCATGGACCCGGAAGACGGTCGCCGAAGCGCTTCGGGCGCTTGAGCCGCTTGGCCACGGACCGGGGAACGCCGGCCCGGTCAAGACAGGGGGAGGTACATGATGGAGCTGCAACGAGCCCACGTCCTTGTCTGCGCGGGGGCAGGGTGCATCTCTTCCGGTTGCCGCGCGGTGCATGAGAAATTGCTGGAGGGCATCGCCCGCCACGGTCTGGACAAGGAGGTCCGGGTGGTGCAGACGGGCTGTATGGGGCCCTGCGACCTCGGCCCCGTGATCGTGGTCTACCCCGAAGGGGTGTTCTACCAGAAGCTGCGGCCGGAGGACGCTACCAGCATCGTCGAGGAGCACCTCCTCAAGGGACGCATCGTCCAACGGCTGGTGTACCGGCTTCCCGGGACGCTCGAGACACTGCCCACCTTTGAAGAGATCCCCTTCTTCAGCCGTCAGACCAGGGTTGCGCTGCGCAACACGGGGGTCATCAACCCCGAACGCATCGAGGAATACATCGCCAGGGACGGTTACGCCGCGCTGGCCCGGGTACTTTCCAGCATGCGGCCCGAAGAGGTCATCGCCACTATCAAGGCGTCAGGTCTGCGCGGAAGAGGCGGCGCCGGCTTCCCCACCGGCCTGAAGTGGGAGTTCACGGCTCGGGCCAAGGGTTCGCCGAAGTACGTGGTGTGCAACGCCGACGAGGGCGACCCCGGTGCCTTCATGGATCGCAGCGTGCTGGAGGGAGATCCCCACACCGTCCTGGAGGCCATGGCTATCTGCGGCTATGCCGTGGGCTCGCACCAGGGCTACGTCTACGTCAGGGCCGAGTACCCGCTGGCGGTGGAACGGCTCGGTCTGGCCATCCGCCAGGCCAGGGAATACGGCCTACTGGGAAAGAACATCTTCGGCAGCGGCTTCGACTTCGACGTTGAGATCCGTGTAGGGGCGGGCGCCTTCGTGTGCGGCGAGGAAACCGCGCTACTGGCCTCCATTGAGGGCCGGCGGGGCGAGCCGCGCCCGCGTCCTCCCTTCCCTGCCCAGCAGGGGCTCTGGGACAAGCCTACCGTCCTGAACAACGTGGAAACCTGGGCCAACATCCCGCCGATCATCCTGCGGGGGCCGGAGTGGTTCGCCTCCATGGGGACGGAGCGGGCCAAGGGGACGAAGGTCTTCGCGTTGGCCGGCAAGGTGGCCAACACCGGACTGGTGGAGATACCCCTCGGAACACCGCTGGGTGAGATCATCTTCGATATCGGCGGCGGCGTGCCCCACGGCAAGGCCTTCAAGGCCGCCCAGACGGGTGGACCCTCCGGCGGGTGCATACCCCGCCAGTACCTGAACGTGCCGGTTGACTACGAATCGCTGACCGAGCTGGGAACGATCATGGGCTCGGGCGGGCTCATCGTGATGGACGAGGACACCTGCATGGTCGACCTGGCGAAGTTCTTCATCGAGTTCTGCCAGGATGAATCCTGCGGCAAGTGCGCTCCCTGCCGCATTGGAACCACGCGCATGCAGGAGATCCTCGACCGCATCACCAAGGGTGAGGGTCGCGAGGGTGATGTGGAGCTCCTGATCGAACTGGGCGAGCACATCAAGGCCACTGCGCTGTGCGGTCTGGGTCAGACGGCGCCCAATCCCGTGTTGTCGACCATCCGCTACTTCCGCGACGAGTACGACGCCCACATCAGGGACAAGCGGTGCCCGGCGTCGGTGTGCGCCACCCTGTTCTCCTCGCCCTGCCAGAACACATGCCCGGTGGGCGTGGACGTCCCCATTTACCTCGACCATATCGCCAACGGCCGCTATCTCGATGCCTACCTGACCGTGCTGCACGACAACCCGTTCCCCGCCATCTGCGGCCGCGTGTGCCATCACCCCTGCGAGGGCAAGTGCCGTCGCAGCCAGCTCGACCAGCCACTGGCCATCCGTGCGCTGAAGCGGTTCGCCGCCGATCAGGCCCTGAAGCTCAACGGGCAGCTGCCGCAGCCCGGTGCCGCTCAGGTGCGCGAGGAGAAAGTCGCCGTGGTCGGGTCGGGCCCGGCGGGACTCACCGCCGCTTACTACCTGGCCCGCCTGGGCTACCGGGTGACGGTGTTCGAGGCACTGCCGGTCGCGGGCGGCATGCTGGCGGTCGGGATACCGGAGTATCGGTTGCCGCGCGACGTGCTGCGGGCGGAGATCCGGCTGATCGAGGACGCAGGCGTAACCATCAAGACCAACACCCGGATCGGCAAGGATCTTACCCTCGAGGACCTTGCGCGCCAGGGCTTCAGCGCCGTGTTCGTCGCGGTAGGTGCCCACCGCGGGCAGAAACTGGGCGTACCCGGCGAGGAACTCGACGGGGTCTTCGGTGGCGTGGAGTTCTTGCGTGACCTCAATCTGGGTCGCCCCGCCAGCCTGGAGGGCCGCAAGGTGGCGGTGATCGGCGGCGGGAACGCCGCAGTGGACGCCGCCCGCTCGGCCCTGCGGTTGGGCGCCCGGGAGGTACACATCGTCTATCGTCGTACTCGTGAGGAGATGCCCGCCGAGCGCGGTGAGATCGAAGAGGCAGAGCGCGAGGGAATCGCCCTGCACCTGCTGGCCGCCCCCCTTGAGATTCGCGGCGACGGGGGCAAGGTGAAGGCGCTGCGCTGCCAGCGGATGAAGCTCGGGGAGTTCGACGCGAGCGGTCGCCGGCGGCCCGTTCCCATGGAGGGCTCCTGGTTCGACCTTGAGGTTGACGCCGTGATCGTCGCCATCGGCCAGAACGTCGATACCTCGGTGGCCGCGGGTCAGGAGGCCCTCATAACGGGCGGACGCCTGGCCACGCGGGACGGCACTGTCAGCACCTCGCTGCCGTGGGTGTTCGCCGGCGGCGACTGCGTCACCGGCCCCGACACGGTCATCAACGCCATCGCCGCAGGCAAGCAGGCGGCGGCCGCCATCGACCGCTACCTGGGAGGAAGCGGTGTGATCGTTACCGGTAGCGAAGTCGAACGCCGGATATCGGGATCGCTGTGCGAGGAGGAGACGCCGAGAGTAGCGGTACCCATGCTCCCGGTGGAGAAGCGAACCGGCGGCTTCCAGCAGGTTGAACTGGGCTACACCGCCGAGCAGGCCATGTCGGAGGCCAGACGCTGCCTGCGGTGTGACGTCAAGGAAATCGCGGGTGCGAACCCCCGAGGACAGGAGTGAGCCACATGGCCACCGTGAAGCTGACCATCGATCGTCAACCGGTAGAGGTAGAGCAGGGCACCACCGTGCTCAGGGCGGCGGAGAAGCTGGGCATCCGCATCCCCACCCTCTGCTACCTGAAGGACATCAACGCGATCGGCGCCTGCCGGGTGTGCGTGGTGGAGGTGAAGGGGGCCCGAACCCTTCAGGCAGCCTGTGTGACACCGGTGGCGGAGGGCATGGAGGTGTTCACCAGCACCCCGCGGGTCCTGCAGGCCAGGCGTCACACGCTGGAGCTGATCCTTTCCGATCACCCGATGGAATGCCTGACCTGCATTCGCAACCAGAACTGCGAGCTGCAGGAGGTCTCGGAGGCGCTGGGCGTACGGGAAGTGCGCTACCAGGGCAAGACCAGCCGGCACGAGCCCGACCGATCCACCCCGTCCCTCGTCCGCAACCCTGCCAAGTGCGTGCTCTGTCGACGCTGCGTCGCGGTATGCCAGAAGGTGCAGGGGGTCAACGCCGTACAGACGCTGGAGCGTGGGTTTGACACCGTGGTGGCTCCGGCCTTCCACCTGCCGCTGGGCGAAGTGGCCTGTGTTCTCTGCGGCCAGTGTGCCCTGGTGTGCCCGACCGGTGCCATCCACGAGCGCGACCAGGTGGACGAGGTATGGGCGGCCCTGGCCGACCCGGGCAAACACGTGGTGGTGCAGACCGCACCGGCCACCCGCGTGTCGGTGGGAGAGGAGTTCGGGCTGGAGCCGGGAAGCATCGTGACCGGCAAGCTGGTCGCGGCCTTGCGCCGCCTGGGCTTCGACCGCGTTTTCGACACCGACTTCACCGCCGACCTCACCATCATGGAGGAAGGGCACGAGCTGATCAAGCGGGTCAAGGAGGGCGGGGTCCTGCCCATGTTCACCTCCTGCAGCCCCGGCTGGATCAAGTTCATCGAGCACTTCTATCCGTCCCTGCTCCCCAACCTCTCCACCTGCAAGTCGCCACAGCAGATGTTCGGAGCGCTGGCCAAGACCTACTACGCCGAAAAGGCCGGTATACTGCCGGAGCAGATCTACGTCGTTTCCATCATGCCCTGTACCGCCAAGAAATTCGAGGCCGCCCGGCCGGAGATGAACGCAAGTGGCCACCGCGACGTGGACGCCGTGCTGACCACCCGCGAGCTGGGGAGGATGCTGCGCGAGGCGGGGATCGACTTCTCTCACCTGCCCGAGGAGGACTACGACGCCCCCCTGGGCATTTCCACGGGCGCGGCCGCCATCTTCGGGGCCACCGGCGGGGTGATGGAAGCGGCGTTGCGCACGGCATACGAGGTGATCACCGGCAATCCGCTCGGCGACATCAACATCACGGCGGTACGGGGACTGGAGGGGATAAAGGAGGCGAGCGTGACCCTCGACGGGCTGACCCTCAAGGCCGCCGTGGCCCACGGCCTGGGCAACGCCCGCAAGCTCCTTGACCTCGTGGCCCAGGGCAAGGCCGACTACCACTTCATCGAGATCATGTGCTGCCCGGGAGGCTGCATCGGGGGAGGTGGGCAGTCCATCCCCACCGACACCGCGATCCGCCAGCGCCGTATCGAGGCCATCTACGATGTGGACGAGCGCATGGTGCTGCGTAAGTCGCATGAGAACCCGGCCGTACAGACGCTGTACCGGGAGTTCCTGGGAGAACCGCTGGGCCACCGGTCTCACGAACTCCTGCACACCCACTACATCCCCCGGGGGACCGTACCCCGCAAGGAGGGAGTCGCGAAGTGAAGTCCCTGGAGGAGCTCGAGAAGATCCGCAAGCAGGCGCAAGAAGCCCTCAAGGTCCGGGAGGGCCAAAAGCCGGTCCGGATCGTCGTGGCCATGGGCACCTGCGGCATCGCCGCCGGAGCCCGCGAGGTCATGACGACCATCCTGGAGGAGCTGGCGGCCCGTTCCCTGTCCGACGTCAGCGTCACGCAGACCGGTTGCATGGGCCTGTGCGAGCAGGAGCCGCTGGTGACGGTGGAAAAACCCGGGCAACCCGCCGTCACCTACGGCAACATCAACGCCGAGCGGGCCCGCCGTATCGTGGCCCAGCACCTGGTCAACGACGCCGTGGTCGGGGAATGGGTGGTGGCAACCAAGCGTTGATGGTCCGCGGCAGAGCGCCTGGCCGGTCCCCGGAACCGGCCAGGCCATGGACCGTTACCACCGTGCATTGGGGGGAAGTGAAGCATGGCAGTAGCGCTGGATAAGCTGTCCCCGGACCTCCGGGAGCAGCGGTTGCGGGAGGTTGAGGCGGCGGTGGCCAGGCACCGGGACAAGCCGGGGGCCTTGCTGGCCGTGCTCAAGGAAGTTCAGGGCATCCTCGGTTACCTGCCCGAAGAAGCCCTGAAAAAGGTTTCCCAGGGTCTGGAGCTACCGCTGAGCCAGGTGTACGGGGTGGCCACTTTCTACACGCTCTTCAACACCCGTCCCCGCGGCCAGCACATCATCAGGCTTTGCGAGAGCGCGCCCTGCCACGTCCAGGGGGCGCGCGAGGTGCTCGAGGCGCTCAAGCGCGAGCTTGGTATAGGCCCCGGCGAGGACACGCCCGACGGCAAGTGGAGCCTGGAACTCGTATCCTGCATAGGCGTCTGCGGCGTGGCGCCGGCGATCATGATCGACGACCAAGTATACGGAAATCTCACGCCGGACTGCATTCCCGGCATCCTGGCCTCCTACCGCTGAGCCGGGGAGGCCCAGAGAGGAGGGCGCGAGGCATGCGCTTTTACCGGGCCCACGTCCTGGTTTGCGCCGGTACCAACTGCTCGTTGAAAGGCAACCGGGCCGTCCGCGAAGCCCTGATCCGGGAGATAGAAGGCAAGGGGCTGGGCGAAGAGGTCAAGGTGATAGAGACCGGTTGCTTCGGTCTTTGCGAGCAGGGCCCCACCATCGTGATCTACCCTGAAGGGGTGCTGTACTGCCGCGCTACTGTTGAGGACGTACCGGAACTGGTTGACAGCCACCTGCTGAAGGGTCGGCGGGTGGAGCGGCTGCTCTATCGCGAGCCGACACGGCCGGTGGCGGTGCAGACCGTCCCCGAGCTCGACTACTTCAAGAAGCAGGTACGGGTAGTGCTGCGCAACTGCGGCATCATCGACCCCGATTCCATCGAGGAGTACATCGGCCAGGGCGGATACACCGCGCTGGCAAAGGCGCTGGCCATGAAGCCGGAGGAAGTGATCGCCCAGGTCAAGGCCTCCGGCTTGCGCGGACGCGGGGGAGCGGGCTTCCCCACCGGTCTGAAGTGGGAGTTCGGACGCAAGGCGCCCGGCGGCGTGAAGTACGTGGTGTGCAACGCCGACGAGGGAGAGCCGGGGACCTTCAAGGACAGGCTCATCCTCGAGGGTGACCCCCACGCCGTGCTCGAGGCCATGGCCATCGCGGGCTGGGCCATCGGAGCCAACTACGGCTACATCTACATCCGTGGCGAGTATCAGCTGTCCATTCAGCGGCTGGAACGGGCTATTGAACAGGCTCGTCGCCTCGGCCTGCTCGGCCAGAACATCTTCAACTCCGGCTTCAACTTCGACGTCGAGGTGCGGATCGGCGCCGGAGCCTACGTCTGCGGCGAGGAAACCGCGCTCTTCGAGTCGCTGGAGGGCAAGCGGGGCGAGCCGCGCATCAAGCCCCCTTACCCGACAGACGTGGGCCTTTTCGGTAAGCCCACCGTCATCAACAACGTCGAAACGCTCGCCAACATTCCTCCCATCATCACCCGCGGGGCGGAGTGGTTCCGCACGCTGGGAACCGAAAAGTGCCCCGGAACCAAGGTGTTCACCCTCACCGGCGATATCGTCAACGAAGGCCTGATTGAAGTGCCGATGGGGATCACCCTCCGCGAGGTCGTCTACGAGATCGGCGGCGGCATTCCCAACGGCCACAAGTTCAAGATGGCCCAGACCGGCGGGACCTCCGGCGGGTGCCTCCCCGAGGCGCTGCTGGACGTGCCGATGGACTACGATCAGCTGGCGGCGGCCGGCTCGGCGCTCGGCTCCGGAGCGCTTCTGATCATGGACGACACCCACTGCATCGTGGACGTGGCCCGGTGCTTTGCCCGCTTCTTCCTCCACGAGTCCTGCGGGCAGTGCATCCCATGCCGCGAGGGCACGCTGCAGCTTTACCACCTGGTGGACGGGATCACCCGCGGAACCGGGACCCGGCAGGACCTTGAGCTGATCGAACGGCTCTCCCGCACCATGTACGTGGCGCCGCTTTGCCCGCTGGGGCAGACGGCACCGCTGCCGATCATGACCACCCTGAAGTACTTCAAGGACGAGTACCTGGCGCATGTGGACTCCCGGGTATGCCCCACGGGAACCTGCCGGGCGCTCGCGACCGGCCATGCGGCGGACTGAGCCGTCCGGACCAACCGAACGGAAGGAGCGTGATCGCACGTGAGTATGGTGACGCTGACCATCGACGGCCGCGAGGTCCGGGCGGCGAAGGGCGCGACCATTCTGGAAGCCGCCAGGGCCGCGGGCATCAACATCCCGACGCTGTGCTACCACCCTGACCAGGAGGTCAAGGCGGTATGCCGGATATGCGTGGTCGAGGTCAAGGGGTCTCGAACCCTCCAGGCCGCCTGCGCCTTCCCGGTAGCCGAGGGCATGGTGGTCAACACCCAGAGTCCTCAGGTTCGTGAGGCGCGCCGGACGATCCTGGAACTGATCGTGGCCCGGCATCCGCTCGAATGCCTGCAATGCGCCCGTAACCTCAACTGCGAGCTGCAGACGTTGGCGGCCCAGTTGGGGGTGCGCGAGGCGCCGTTCGCCCGTCTTGAGAAGCAGTACGTTCCCGACACCTCGAGTCCTTCGCTGGTGAGGGACCCGGCCAAGTGCGTCGTCTGCCGACGCTGCGTGGAGACCTGCCAGCAGGTCCAGGGAGTAGGAGTGCTCTTCCCGATAAACCGGGGCGCCGACACCGTCGTCGCTCCCCCCTTCGATCACGGTCTCCTCGACGCGGTGTGCGCCATGTGCGGCCAGTGCAGCCTGGCCTGCCCTACCGGAGCCATCGTGGAGCAGGATCACACCCGCTTGGTGTGGCAGGCGCTTGGCGATCCGCGCAAGCATGTAGTGGTGCAGACCGCCCCCGCGACGCGCGTGACCATCGGCGAGGAATTCGGGATGCCGCCCGGTAGCATCATCACCGGCCAGCTCGTGGCGGCGCTTCGCCGCCTCGGGTTCGACCGCGTGTTCGACACCGACTTCACCGCCGACCTCACCATCATGGAGGAAGGCCACGAGCTGATCAAGCGGGTGAAGGAAGGCGGCCGCCTTCCCATGTTCACCTCGTGCAGCCCCGGGTGGATCAAGTTCATCGAGCACTTCTTCCCGGAGCTTTTGCCCAACCTGTCGACCTGCAAGTCGCCGCAGCAGATGTTCGGGGCGCTGACCAAGACCTACTACGCCGAGAAGCAGGGAATCGACCCCGCCGACATCTTCGTGGTGTCCATCATGCCGTGCACGGCCAAGAAGTTCGAGGCGGGCCGGCCGGAGATGACCGACAGCGGCTTCGCCGACGTCGACGCGGTGCTGACTTCCCGGGAGCTTGGGCGCATGCTGCGCGAGGCGGGCATCGACTTCGCTTCCCTGCCCGAGGAGGACTACGACCTGCCCCTGGGCATCTCCACCGGTGCCGCCGCCATCTTCGGGGCCACCGGCGGGGTGATGGAGGCGGCGCTGCGGACCGCCTACGAGGTACTGACCGGCCGCCCACTGGAGAACCTCGAGATCACCGCGGTACGGGGCCTGGACGGCATCAAGGAAGCCGCCGTGGAGGTCAACGGCCTGGTGGTCAAGGCGGCGGTGGGTCACGGCCTGGCCAACGCCAAGAAGCTATGCGAACTCGTCAGTCGCGGCCAGGCGGACTACCACTTCATCGAGATCATGTGCTGCCCCGGCGGCTGCATCGGCGGCGGCGGCCAGCCCATTCCGACCACCAACGCCATCCGCCAGCGCCGCATAGATGCCATCTACCAGGTGGACCGCGACATGCCGATCCGCAAGTCGCATGAGAACCCCGTGGTACGGACTTTGTACGAGGAGTTCCTGGGAAAGCCGCTGGGTGAGAAATCCCATCACCTTTTGCACACCCACTACGTTGCCAGACAGCGCTATCCCGGGTAGAGGACGGCAAACCGGCGGGCCGGGGTCCAAAGCCCCGGCCCGTCTTGCCGTCAGACACCGAAGCCTCAAGGCAAATTCACCAGGTCAAGCAGCCTGAAATCGGGTCGCGAAAGCACGACGAACGACGGCAGGCCGAGCTCCTTCCACAGATGAAACGGCTCCCGCCCGGTGGCCCTTGCCACGAAGAGCGAGATCACGGTGCCGTGGGCGACGATGACCACGCACGCGCGGTCCGCGTGTTGTTCGAGCACCCGCGCCACCGCGCCCTGAAAGCGCTCGCCTGCCTGCTCGGCGGTTTCGCCTCCGAAGACCAGCTCGCGGGGTCGATCGAAGAACGCCCGCACCGACCGCTCGAACTCGGCTGCCGGAAGCAGACCGACCTTCGTCCGGTCGTGCTCGTGCAGTCCCTCGGCCGTATAAAAGGGCAACCTGAGCCGGCCCGCCACGAGGCGGCCGGTCTCGGTGGCCTTGAGTTCAACGCTGGCGACGACCACTTCCGGGGCATAGGGCTTCAGCTTCTGGCCCAGGACCGCGCACTGCCCGCGCCCGGCTTCCGACAGCGGCCAGTCGCGCGCCGGGGACGTGGCAAGCACCAGGGGCATGGCGTGCTTCACCAGAATCAGCAAGATCCCACCGCCTCTTCCCGCTCGCGGTCTGCCCTGCCGGCTCCTCTGCTCTACCAGAGCCCCGGCAGAAGACGGTACCGCACCCGCCGGGCGTACTCGCGGTATCCGGGGAGTTCTGCCTTCAGGGTCCGATCCTCGAGCAGGGTTCGCAGCACGGTCACCAGGCCCACGAGGCCGCCGGGGACTAGGGCCCATAGTGCTCCAAGCACCAGCGGGGTTGCCAGGCTGACCAGGATAACCCCTACGTACCCGGGATGGCGCACCAACCGGTACGGCCCGCGGTCGACCACCACATGCCCCCGATCGTGCTGTATGCGGACGACCGGCGAGAAGAAGGGGTTGACGGTCATGGCCCATACCGTGAAGACATACCCCAGTACCAGCGCCATCAATCCCACGGCGGACAGGATCGGGTCAAGAGCTGGCGTCCAGCCGTACCTCCGATCCAGACCGGCCACCGTAACCATCATGAGCGGGCCGACACGGCCCACGAACACGGCCAACGGGATGTCCACTGACTTGGCTCCCGCCCGCACGCCGGCCCGTTCCCCGAGCAGGCCCGGGTCCACCATCAAGGTGGCGATCACGGTTCCGGCCACGACCACACCCAAGTAGACCCACGCCGAGGGCCAGTCGAGCCGGCCAGCGGTGGCGAAGAGGACCACTCCGACCGCGAAGGTGAACACCCCTACCTTGGCCAGTCCCCGCCAGGCTCCCACCGCGATCGCCCTCCCGCTCATGCTCTCCTCCCAGTACCCGACGGCCATTCTCCGCCCCCAGCCTCATACCCTCTCGCCCGGTCCGGATTGTCCCGCGGGGCAGGAAGTGCCGCCGGCATGCGGATTCCAGCCGGCAAGCCGACGCATACTACCCGTGGAGGGGTTGCGATGAAGGCCACGACGACCAGTCTCGTTGTCACCGGTCTGGGGCTTGCCGTTACCGCCGTGGGGGCCACCCTCCTGCGAGGCAGCCTGGGCGCCGGCGTGACGGGGTTCGGTGCCGCCCACGTGGTACTGGGCATTCTTGACATGTTCCGACCCACCGTGCGCAAGGCAGGCCGCTAGAAGCCTACGTCCGCCGCCGCGTGCGGCCAAGACCCTGCAGTTGCCGGGGCAAGGCCGAAGTAGCAGCGAACGTAGTAGGTTGAGCTGGTGTCGAGCCGCAGAATGGTGCTGTCCACAGTGCTCCCGTGGTCAGTGATGCACGTAGCCGGTAAGACGGAAGCGGTAGAGTCTGGGATGTGAACCGGCAACGGTGCGCCCCGCTCCGACCGACGGTGGGGCACCGGACCCGGTTTCTTAACGTTGTCTCCTGGCCTTTTCTATCTCGGAGAAGAATCGTCGGCGGTTCATCTGTACTTGTCTTCGTCGCCTAATCGTCTTCACGAGGTCGCCGCCGAAGAAGATGAAGAAGTTCCCCACGGCCGCGACGGCGGCGGCCTTCATCGGAACGGGACCGGTAAGGACCGTCCAGCCCAGGAACGCCCAGTTGAGCCAGGCCAGGTACTTTACTTTCACCGGCAGGATGAAGAACAGCAGGATCTCGAAATCAGGGAACAGGTAGGCAAAGGCCAGAAAGAGGGACAGGTTGATGTACAGGCCCGTGGTCCCGTAACCGGTGATGAGCGCGGCCACCGCGGTTCCCGCCACGCCCAGAAGGTAGTACAGGTTGAACCTGAAGGCGCCCCATTCCTGCTCCAGGCCCGAGCCGACCAGATAGTAGAAGTAAAGGGCGAAGATGATCCATATCGGGGAGAACGTGGGCGGAATGAAGACATAGGTTACCAGTCGCCAGACCTGACCCTGCCGGACCAGAGCCGGGTCGAACACCAGCGTGCCGATCACCAGACCGGCGTCCGACAGGTATACCAGGGCAAAGACCACGGCGTTGAGCGCGATGATGTAGAAGATCAGGTTCTTTATCGCGTAGCGGCCGAATCTTCGCTCAAGCCGATTCGCCCAGTGCACGGTCTCTCCTCCGTTGCCAGCCTACACGCATTGGTTCTTCCGGTTGGACGTGTTTCCTGCCAGAGCCGCTGTCCGGTCACGGATCGGGCAGCTCGCGGTATGGGGTGAAGTTATCACAGGCCGGCGACACCAGGCGCGTGTGCGCCCCGTGTCAACTCAAATAAGAATGTTGCCGAAGGGGTAGTGGCTCACTCACATAA